>JAGXRB010000204.1 GCA_018336075.1 Bacteroidota bacterium | reverse complement strand
TGAAAAAGAAAAAACGTCGAGAATGCCACCCCGGATAGAAAACTGCCCGGGCTCCACCACGAAATCCACACGTTCGAAATCGTATTCTGACAACACATCTGAAACAAAATCCAGTGAAACTTTCTCGCTGGTTTTCAGTTTAAGTGTGTTTTTTGCAAGATAATTGCGTGTTACAACCTTTTCGCTCAACGCTTCCGGATAGGAAACAATGATGGTTTTTCGTTCGCTCACCGACAAACGACCCAATACTTCGGCCCTTGACAAAATGTAGGTGTTGTCAGATTTTTCGGGCTCATAGGGCTTTTTATAGGAAGTGGGATAAAAAAGCACTTGTTTTTTATTGTAATCCTGATCGCGTTCTGCAAATAGATTTTCCAGATCATTGTAAAAGTAGGCCGATGACTCCTTGTCCGTACAAATTACCAAATGCTGACCACCAGTCAATTCTGCGAGAGCAGCTAAATGGACTGCTCTGGAAGAACCGGTTAAACCAGTTAAAAGCAAATGATTGTGTGTTTTCAATGCTTCCGCAATGTTGCGCAGCACAGGACTTTTCTGATATTGGCTTAGGATTGAATTGCTAATCAAAACAAATGTTTTTCGGCCGCAAAAGTACATATTCCTAAGCATAACTGAGGCCAAAATTCAATCTGAGGCTTGTTAAATTCTCCTACGTGATCTAAATAATTACCTTAACACTATGCTTAGCTGAAGCATTTTCTGGTTTATTTAATCCAAAAAATTATGCACTAATGTTTTCCTGAAGTTGAATTTTAATTCAATAGCGCAAATTCTAAGCTGATTTCTTATCCTTTTGACCACTTACTTTTTCTATTTTTGCCAAAAATTATTTAGAATGGTTCTGCATAACAAGATTGAAAAAGAAATTCTGAAAAAACGTTTACATGAAGAGCCTTTTCGAAGGGTTACCTTATCGTTTTACAAGTTCATCGAAATAGCCGACCCGCAGGAATTCAGGGATGAACTTTATATCAGATTTTCTGAGATGCAGGTTTTTGGAAGAATTTACGTTGCTGCAGAGGGCATCAATGCCCAAATCAGTGTTCCGGACCATCATCTTGAAACGTTTGAAAATTTTATTCAGAATCACCTATATATAAAAGGTGTATTACTCAACCGTGCTGTTGAAGACGATGGAAAGTCATTTTACATGTTGAAAATTCAGGTCAAATTCAAAATATTGTCAGATGGCCTCATCAACAGTGAATTTGACATCTACAATGTTGGTAAGCATCTTGATGCGATTACCTACAACGAAAAACTCAACGAACCAAATACAGTTGTCATTGATCTTCGCAATCATTATGAGCATGAAGTAGGGCATTTTGAAGGCGCTGTTTTACCCGATGTGGATACCTATAAAGACTCGATTCCGGTAATAGTGGAGATGCTTGAAGAGAAGAAGCCTGATAATATCATGCTTTACTGCACTGGCGGCATCCGGTGCGAAAAATTTTCAGCCTACCTCAGACATAAAGGCTTTGAAAATGTTTTCCAGCTAAAGGGAGGCGTTATCAATTATGCACATCAGGTGAGGCAAAAAGGACTCGACAGCAAATTTACAGGCAAAAATTTTGTTTTTGACGAACGCATGGGGGAGCGTGTAACGGAGCACATTATTGCCCGTTGCCACCAATGCGGAATCCTTGCTGATACACATGTCAACTGTGCGAATGACGCATGCCATATGCTTTTTATTCAATGTGAAAACTGTGCTTCAAAATACAATCAGTGTTGCTCTGAAGATTGCATGCAAGTGATTGTTTTGCCGGAAGAGGTTCAGCGAACGCTTCGCAAAGGTGTTGTGCATGCCAATGCCCACCACAAGAGTAAGTTTAAAGATTCTCATGTAACAGGGAAATCTTGAATGAGTTTTTTTTAGATCCATAATAATTATGGAGTAATAATATTGACTGTGGCGGGGTAAATAATCCTGACTTCAACCTAACTAGCTTTTTTAAACCTTTCATTTCAATCTTATAATCAGCGCTGAAAGCACATTTTTGATTGATTTCGTTGAGTTTTTAAAAAAGTTGCGGGATTTTTTTTGAAAAATTAAGTTGCAATCAATCAATAAAATAATAACATATTCTATACTGGAAAATGGATATTTTTAAAAAAATTAACATTTTTTTAATCTTAATATCTAGATATGTTTTTTCTTGTTAATTTCTCACTACTTTTCGGCACTTTTTGCGCGAATTCTTGAATGGAAATGTCCGCAAAAAGTTTATGTATTAACCAAAATCACTTACCAAAATTCAACAGTATGAGAAAAATTACACTTTTGTTGGTGTTATTACTTTTGGTGGCAGCGGGAGGCGCATTTGCGCAATCACGAGCCATTACGGGTAGAGTCACCAGCTCACAGGATGGCCTTGGAATCCCTGGCGTAACGATTCAAATCAAAGGGACTACGATTGGAGCCATTACTGACATTGATGGTAATTATGCTATTAATGTGCTCCCGGAGCACCGGACACTGGTGTTTTCCTATGTATCCATGAAAACACTGGAAGTTGCCATTGGCAATCAAACCTCCCTCAATATTGTGATGGAGCCCGGTGTATTTCAAATTGATGAAGTTGTTGTAACGGCGCTTGGCATCTCCCGTGAGAAAAAGTCACTGGGTTATGCAACCCAGGAGGTTGGCGGAGACGAGCTGAACACAGTTAAGCGCGATAACTTTATCAATTCACTTTCAGGACGTGCCGCGGGTGTGCAGGTGCGTTCGAGTAACAATATGGGTGGCTCAAGCAATGTGGTCATCAGAGGTAATTCTTCATTGACGCAAAACAATCAGGCTTTGTTCATTGTAGATGGCATTCCGATCAACAATGATAATACAAACAATGCCGGACAAATTTCAGGACGCAGTGGCTTTGACTATGGCAATGCCGCAGCCGATATCAACCCGAACGATATTGAGTCAATGAACATTCTTAAAGGTGCTGCTGCAACTGCGCTTTATGGTGCACGTGCTGCCAATGGTGTTATTATTATTACCACTAAAAAAGGTAAAAAGCAGATAGGTGGAAAGAAAGCTTTTGGTGTTAATGTCAACTCCAGTATAACAACTGGTTCAATTGACAAAAGCACTTTCCCAAAATACCAATTGGAATATGGTGCTGGTTATGGACCTTATTATGGAGATGATCCATATGCAGGTTTTGAATATGTTTGGGATGTTGATGGAGATGGTGTCATAGATTATACAGTTCCAACATATGAAGATGCTTCAATGGGACAAAAATTTGATCCAAGTTTCAGTCTTTTTCAGTGGGATTCATATGATCCGGCCTCTCCGAATTATCATAAAAAAACTCCATGGACGGCAGCAGCAAATGGTCCTGACTACTTCTTCGAAACCCCAATGACACTTTCAAATAGTGTAGATGTTAATGGCGGAAGTGAAAGCGGGACTTTCAGGTTGTCATATACAAATTTTGATCAAAAAGGTATTTTACCTAACAGCTCGCTTAAACGCAACAATATATTATTCAGCGGATCATACGATGTTGTAAAAGATCTTACAGTAACTGCCTCTGCAAATTATGTTAATACAAAAGGTTTAGGACGTAATTATACCGGATACAGCGACAATACGATGTCATCTTTCAGACAGTGGATGCAAACCAATGTGGATTACAAAATGCAGGAAGAGCTCTATGATAAAACAGGCCGTAATATAACCTGGAATCCAAATTCACCTTTTGATCCTGCTCCTGCATACTGGGACAATCCATATTTTCAGAGATTTGAAAACTATGAAACTGACGAAAGAAACCGCATAATTGGTTTTCTGCAGGCTGATTGGAAAATTACGAGCCACCTGAGTTTGATGGGTCGTGCAGCAATTGATACCTATGATGAAATTCAGGAAGAGCGCAAAGCAACAGGTTCTGCCTCTGGCGAATTTGGTGTAGGACGTCCGGATGTAACTTCAGGATATTCAAGATTTAACAGATTTTTTATGGAGACCAATATGGACCTCATGTTGCGCTACTACAATCAGTTAGATGAAAACTTTAACCTCAACGCATTGGTTGGAACAAACATTCGTCGCACAAAAATAGATCAGGTATTTGCTTCCACCGACGGAGGACTTATTGTTCCTGGATTATACTCCTTGTCAAACAGTGTCAATCCGATGCGTAATCCGGAAGAAAGACTTACAGAAGTTGGTGTTAATGGTGTATTTGCGAACGCATCTCTCGGCTACAAAAATTATCTTTTTGTTGATGCAACAGTGAGAAGAGACCAATCATCTACTTTGCCTGAAGATAACAATGCATATTTTTACCCGTCAATTTCTGCCAGTTGGCTGTTCTCAAACAATCTTGAATCAGATTGGTTGCAGTTGGGAAAATTAAGAGTTGGATATGCTCAGGTTGGTAATGATGCTCCCTGGGGAAGTATCAAAGACACCTATGCACAGAATACAACTTTTAGCGGAACAGCCTTGTTTTCGCTTCCTAGCACTAAAAACAATGATGCACTTAAACCTGAAAATACTTCAAGTCTTGAAGCAGGTCTGGAGTTGATTACATTGAATAAACGACTTGGTTTTGATTTGTCTGTTTATAAAAACAATACCATAAATCAAATTATGCCTGTAGCGATTTCATCTGCAACCGGATATTCCTCAAAGTTTGTCAATGCAGGAGAAGTTCAAAATCAAGGTGTAGAAGTAATGGTTTTTGGAACACCTATGTTGAGTAAGGATTTCCGCTGGGATGTTGTTCTTAACTGGGCAAAAAACAATAATGAAGTTGTTTCTCTCGCAGATGGAATTGATAATCTGCAGTTGGCAGCACTTCAGGGTGGTGTTTCTATCAATGCGAGGGTTGGAGAACCTTATGGTGCCATTCAGGGAACAGATTATGTTTATACAAATGGTGAGAAAACAGTTGGTGCCAATGGTTATTATCTCAGAACCACAACTTCCGATAAAATTCTTGGAAATATAAATCCAGATTGGAATTTAGGTTTTAACAACAAATTCAGTTACAAAAACTGGTCAGGTAGTTTCCTTATCGACTGGCAAAAAGGCGGAAGTGTGTTCTCGCTTGATATGTGGTATGGTATGGCAACAGGTTTGTATGCAGAAACTGTATTTACAAACGACCTTGGCAATCCTGTTCGTAATCCTATCTCTGATGGTGGAGGTTTAATTCTTGAAGGCGTTTATGCAGATGGCACTCCAAACACAACCCGCGTTGAAGGTGGTGACTATCGTGTATTTGGTTACTCAAGAAACCCAAATATGGCCTTTGTTTATGATGCTTCATACATCAAATTACGTGAAGTTGTTTTATCCTATAGTTTGCCCGGAAGTCTGATCGCAAAATCATCATGGATTCAAGGAGCAACATTTAGTTTGGTTGGCTCAAATCTTTGGATTCTTCACAAAAACCTTCCTCATGCTGACCCCGAATCAAGTCAGAGCTCTGGTAATGTTCAGGGATGGCAGAGTGGTGTTATGCCAACAACCCGTAATATAGGTTTCAGTGTTAATTTGCAATTCTAAAAATCTGAAGAAAATGAAAAAAATACATCTAATATTATTGATTTTGATCGGATTGACAATATCCTGCACGAAAAATTTCGAGGATTTCAATACCGATAAAAAAAGAGCCGTGGAAGTGCCTGGGCAATTCTTATTTGCCAATGCACAAAAGGCTTTAGCTGATATGTATTCCAATACCAACGTAAATGTCAACAATTGGAAGCTTTTCGCACAGTACTGGACAGAAACCACTTATGTGGATGAAGCAAACTATGATGTTGTAAACCGCAATATCGGAAGCACCCTCTTCAGAATTTATTATCGTGATATTTTAAATGATCTGAAGGAAGCGCGCCGTTTGATTGATCTTGAAGTTGCTGAAGGTGATGAAGCAATTGCTGTAAAAAGAAACAAGCTCTTTATCATTGACCTTGTTGAGGTATATACCTATCAGCAAATGATTGATGTTTTTGGCGATGTCCCTTACACTCAAGCACTTGATGTAGATAATATCTCACCTGTTTATGACGATGCTTTTACTGTTTACAAAGACCTTTTGGTCAGAGCCAAAGCAGCTGCTGACGGATTGGATGCCTCAAATGAAAGCTTTGGAGCAGATGATTTAATGCTTGGTGGCGATGTAGCAATGTGGAAAAAGTTCGCCAATACACAAATAGTGAAAATGGGAATTACGATTTCAACAGTTGATGCTGCACTGGCAAAAACTTATGTTGAAGGAGCTTATGCTAATGCTTTTGGTTATGGTGAAGCTTGCGAATTTGCATATCCCGGTGGAGCAAATTCTAATCCTCTATTTCAGGACCTCGTTCAAAGCGGACGTAACGATTTTGTTCCAGCCGGCTCTATTGTGAATATGATGAATACAATGGAGGATCCACGCAGACCAAAATATTTTGAAATCAATGGCGACACTTATCGTGGAGGTGTTTACGGAGAAAGCAGTGCCTACTCACAGCACTCCCATGTAAGCGCAAGAATCGAAGAAGCCACTTTTCCGGCTGTTATGTTAAACTATACTGAATTAGCATTTTATCTTGCTGAGGCAGCAGAAAGAGGATTCAGTGTTGGTGGTAATGCAGCGACTTGGTATGCCAATGGAATCAAATCTTCAATGGAGTATTGGGGCGTTTCTGAAGCCGATGCCAACACCTACATGGCACGTACAGATGTTGCTTATGCAACCGCTACCGGCGATTGGAAACAAAAAATCGGCACGCAGGCATGGTTGTCATTCTATGTGAGAGGCTTTGAAGGTTGGACATCATACAGAAGACTGAATCACCCTGTATTAGCGCCTCCTCCTGCTCCTGCTGAATCTGCTGACGGTGCAGTGCCCAGAAGACATACATATCCTATCAACGAACAAACACTTAATGCTGTCAATTACAATGCTGCTGCAACAAAAATTGGCGGAGATAAACTAAGCACAAAATTGTTCTGGGATAAATAAGATAACGGTTAGTGCATTCCTAAACCTCTCTGGTTTTTTGATAAACGGCTTCAATATCTGTATTGAAGCCGTTTTTGTTTTTTTGAACTTAGCTTATGAAGCTTAGGTCTATAAAATGGATTATGGGTTTTCAGAATTTTCAGGTATACGTTTAAGTTTTATTTGTAAACCCTGTAAAAAATTGCGCAACACCTGATCCTTACACGGCCGGAATTGACTCTGATCCGGGTTTCGAAAAAAAGCACTTAATTCATGCTTGCTGATTCTCATCTCTGCCAGCTCAAGTATTTCAAGAATGTCAGTGTCTTTCAGGTTTAAAGCAATCTTCAGTTTTCTGAATACAATATTATTGTTTAGTTTTTTTTCGGGTGGAGGTTGTATTCCATCCTTTTTACCGCGTTTTTTTATGATAAGACCACTTAAAAATACAGCAAGCTGCTTGTCGTAAATACCTTTGAAATCGGGGTCTTCATCCTTCTTTAGCCAATCACTTATTTCAGCCCGGCTTGCCTCTTCACCGCCGAGCGTAAAGAGTTCCATCATTTTTGTGTCATTAAAGTCGAAAATAAAACGAATACGCCGCAAGATATCGTTATTGTTCATAATTGCTTTCCCTTCCAAAGTTAAATAAGGCTTCAAATTTACTCAATTCATTTGAAATTTTCGCACTTTGGAGACAACCCTGATACTGAAGGCAAGAAATAACCGATAAATTGAAACTTTTACTTTCTTTAAAAGTAAGGGCTTCAGACACGAAACAAATCAAACATTCTTCATTTTCAGAACAATTCTGTTGATCATTAAACTTTTATTGCGTTACTTTGTTCTTTCAAAAACGTTAATTGTAGTGTAACCATACACATACAACCATGAGAAGAAAAAGAGACATCATCATCAGTGGCTTTTCTAAACTTTTAAAGGAAGAGAAACTCAAGCTAGTGGCTGAGTATTTCGAAAATCCAGGTGAGGTAGTTAGTTTGTTGAAAAGCTTCTGGCACTCTGATGTGGATCAGCAAAAGCTTTTTGATGAATTCAGCGAAAACACAATTACCAATTTTTACATCCCCTATGGAATAGCTCCAAATGTGGTAATCAATGGCAAGACTTATTTAGTCCCAATGGTGATTGAAGAAAGTTCTGTTGTTGCCGCAGCCTCTGCTGCTGCTAAGTTCTGGAGCGAGCGAGGAGGATTTCATTCAGAGATTCTTGATACAAAAAAAGTAGGTCAGGTTCATTTCAGCTGGAGTGGCGAAAGTCATACACTCTTCACAATGCTTCCTTCCCTGAAAAGAAGATTGATAGAATCAGTTCGCCCCATCACTGCAAACATGGAAAAGCGTGGAGGAGGCATTCTGGATATTGAACTGATTGATATGACTGATCAGATTGCAGATTATTATCAGTTTCTCGTCAGTTTTGAGACGAAAGATTCAATGGGTGCAAACTTTATTAATTCTGTGCTCGAAGAATTTGGTCAGACCCTCAAAGTATTCCTGTCCGAACAGATACAATTGTCTGATGAGCATCGGCAGTGCGAAATCATTATGGCCATTCTCTCAAATTACACACCCGAGTGTGTTGTTAAAACATGGGTTGAATGCAAATTAGATCAGCTCGATAATGTTGATGAAAAACTTAATGGCGAGGCTTTTGCACGGAAATTTGAGAAGGCTGTAAAAATTGCAGAAGTTGATGTATATCGTGCAACAACACATAATAAAGGAATATACAATGGCATCGATTCCGTTGCCATTGCCACAGGAAATGATTTCAGGGCAATTGAAGCTGCCGGACATGCCTATGCCACACGTTCAGGAAAATACAAAAGCCTTTCTTATGTAGAAATCGAAAACGACACTTTCAGGTTTATTCTTGAAGTGCCAATGGCGGTTGGAACTGTAGGTGGATTGACAAGTTTGCATCCTTTGGCAAAACAATCGCTTGAGCTTTTGGGGAATCCTTCGGCACGTGAACTCATGATGATTGCTTCGGTAATGGGTATTGCAAACAATTTCTCCGCTGTGAAGTCATTGACTACGAAAGGTATTCAGGCTGGACACATGAAAATGCACCTTTTCAATATCCTGAACCATTTCAAGGCCAGCGAAAATGAAAAGAATGCTGCAGTAGAACACTTTAAAGATCAAAAAGTCTCTTTCTCCAGTGTGGGTCAATATATTGCTTCTTTGAGGAAATAATGTCGCATCAACCACAGGTCTTTTCTTCCAACGGCAAGTTGCTCCTGACAGGAGAATATCTTGTGTTGCGTGGCGCAAATGCACTTGCACTTCCAGTAAATTTAGGTCAGACACTTGACATTGAAACCTTTGAAGGTTCGGGTCATCCACATATGTCATGGTTTGCATTTGCTCCTGGAAAGCAATGGTTTAAAACTACTTTTGAGCTGCCGGAACTTGATATCATTGCCACTGACGACAGGCCTAAAAGCGCTAAACTGCAATTGATTTTGCTAACTCTAAAACAACTCAAACCAGAGCTTTTTGACGGAACTAACAGCTATAAAGTCATTACCAGACTTGGCTTTGAACCGGAATGGGGTCTGGGTTCAAGCTCTACACTTATTGCCAATCTTGCAAAATGGGCAAAAACTGATCCTTATACCTTGCTTAATTTTTCGATCGGTGGCTCAGGATACGACATAGCCTGCGCTAATGCGGAAAGCCCACTCTTTTACCGTCTCAACCTGCTCAGACCTGAGGTAAAAAAAGCAAGTTTCAAGCCTGTTTTTGCTGATAAATTATTTTTTGTATATCGTGGGCAAAAGAAAGACAGCAGTCAGGGCATCAGTAATTTCAATGAATTGACGGAAGGACATGATCTTTCTCAGCTTATAGAGAAAGTAAGTGCAATAAGCCTTGAGGCTGCCCAAACAGAAAACTTCGACGTTTTTTGCAATTTGATGAACAGCCATGAAGCATTGCTTTCGGGGATTCTTCTGCAGCCTGTTTTGAAACAATATTACCCGGATTTTGATGGTCATTTGAAATCATTGGGTGCCTGGGGAGGCGATTTCATGCTTGCAATGACAAACGCCGGAAAAGACTATGTTACAGATTATTTTTCAGCTCATGGCTTGAACACCGTTTTCGAATATCATGCACTTATAAAATAAAAAAGATCAAAAGTGGAAAAATCACTGTACCAGTTTTATCAGAATAATGCTGTTGAATTTCCATCAGGAAAGGATACAGAAGGTAAGGTTGCCTGGCAAAGTCCTTCGAACATTGCCATCGTAAAATACTGGGGCAAACATGGAAATCAGCTGCCAAACAATCCTTCAATAAGTTTTACTTTGGCAAGCGCCAGAAGTGAAACATTTGTAAAATATCAAACAAAACATAAAGAAGGTGTTTCACTTGATTTCTTTTTTGAGGGTAAGCCGCAGTTGGCTTTTGGTGAAAAAATTAAAACTTTCCTTCAAAGTATACTTCCGGTTTTTCCTTTTTTGAACCATCTTCACCTTACGATTGAAAGCAAAAATACTTTTCCGCATTCTTCTGGAATTGCCTCCTCAGCGTCTTCAATGAGTGCTTTGGTAATGTGTTTGATGGAAATTGAAAAGAAAATCAGTGATGCGCAAATCCTGAACGAAACCTTTTTACGAAAAGCATCTTACTTTTCAAGACTTGCTTCCGGAAGTGCCGCCCGTTCTGTATTTCCATTTGCCAGTCTTTGGGGTAAATCAGCTAATTTCGATGATAGCAGCAACGAATTTGCTTTGCCACTGGAGCAGAATCTTCATCCGGTTTTCAAAACTTTCCGCGACAGCATTCTTATCATTAGTTCAGGAACCAAACCGGTTTCCAGCAGGGCAGGACATGCCTTAATGGATGGAAATCCCTTTGCAGCTGCACGTTATGAGCAAGCAAACAAAAATACAGGCGACCTTTTGAACGCTTTGAAAACAGGTGACCTTGAAGCCTTTATTGAAATCGCAGAGGCTGAGGCACTTCAGTTGCATGCTTTGATGATGACCTCAAAACCTTCTTTTATTCTGATGCAGCCCGAAAGTCTTGCAGCGATCAGCGCTTTGAGGGCTTTCAGAAATGAAACGGGTATTCCTGTTTCTTTTACCCTCGACGCAGGGCCGAATTTACACGTTTTGTACCCTGAAACGCATTCCAGTCAGGTTAAAGATTTCATAAATGAGGAGCTTTTGCAATATTGTCAAAACCAAAACTGGATTGACGATTTTGTTGGAACTGGACCATCTCCAATTGATTTTATCAGTTGAAAACAAGCGAAAAAAAATATTACGGCAAGATCATGCTTTTTGGGGAATACAGTGTGATCGTAGGTTCAAAAGCATTGGTTGTCCCATTCACTCGTTTTAGTGCAGGCTGGGATAATTCAATTGGAAATGATGTTTCAGAAACTATTCAACAATCAAGAAGGGATTTGAAATCATGGTTGCATCATGTTTCAACAAATCCTGAAACTTCTGAAATACTTGATACAGAACTTTTAAGAAAAGACCTTGAGAATGGATTATTTTTCGACTCAAACATTCCTCAGGGCTACGGTGCCGGAAGTTCTGGAGCACTTGTTGCTGCTGCCTATGAGCGTTATTCGACGGAAATAAATACTGATAATCTGCCATTGGTTCAACGAAGGCTTGCTTTGTTGGAATCATATTTTCACGGGAATAGTTCGGGTATAGATCCATTGGCATGTTTGCTCGGAAAACCAATTTTGATAGACGAAAACAAGCAGATTCATTTCGTTGATTTGAAACTTCGGCAAACTGGAGTCAGTATTTTTTTAGTTGATAGCAAAACAACATCTAAAACAGGGCCTTTGGTTGAGTATTTTCATCAGGAAATGCATACGTATAGTTTTTTCAAGAAAGTCGATCAAATATATATTGCGGCAGTCAATCAAGCGATTGAAGGTATTGTCAAAAATGAAACGGATCAGCTGCATTCAGCCATAAAGCAAATATCAGCATTTCAGTTAAATCATCTTAAGCCAATGATTCCGGTGCATCTGGAAGATAAATGGCGCTCCGGACTTGAAACTGATGATTTCACAATGAAATTATGTGGTTCTGGTGGAGGAGGTTATATGCTTGTTTTTGCAAAAAATCCTTCCAAAATGAGTCAATATTTTGAGGAAGAACTCGTAATTAAACTGACCTGAAATATTTCCATTTATAAGAAAAATCTTAGCAGTCTGTCTTTTTAACTTACTTTACAATTCATTTAATATAAGTCGATTATATTATTTCGGATGGCAAATTTCACCATATCAACAGTCGTTTTCAGGTTAATTTTACGCATGATATTGTTCTTGTGCGACTCTACCGTTCTGACGCTGATAAAAAGTCTGTCGGCAATTTCTTTGTTGGTAAAACTATGTGCAAAAAGTTTCAGCACCTCCATTTCTCTTGTCGAGAGGCTCTTTTCGCGCTCTTTTCTGGCTTCGGCTTCCTGGTCGTTGTTAAGGTAGTTGCGCAAAATCATATTGGTAATTGTCTTGGCATAAAAGTCATATCCATTACGCAATGTGTAGATGGCTTCAACGATTTCCTCCCGATTGGTTTCGCTTGTTAGATGTCCTTTTGCACCGGCTTTGATCATTTTGAAGATGAGATTTTCGATTTTATACATCGAAAGAATCAGCACGCTGCTGCGTGGAAATTTATTGCTTAGATATTTCACTTGTTCGGCATCTTCAGGATCAGGTTTGTAAAGAACCAACAATATGATATGTGCCGGCTCAAGAAGGAGTTTTCGGCTTGCTTCTTTCGTGTCTCTTGAGCTGTGAACAATTGCCACGTCCTCAACATCTGACAGGAGTGCTATCAGGGCATCACACATGATGGGATGCTCATCAATAAAAGCAACATTTATTTTGTCCATAAAAAGACTGCATTCGGCAGCGAATTTACAATTTGTAAGCCGAACCTGAAAGTCAAAACTTCAAAATCACTTAAATCTTTAATCGAAAATTCCTGATAAATCTATTCATGTAAAATTCATGTTTTAGAACAGCCATTCATTTGACATCAAGTCTTTCATTTTGAATCGGATGAAAATTATGTATAACCTTATCCCGATTAAGCCCGATTAATTTTTACTTTTGTTTACAGCATTAATTGTAAAAATATGATACCTGAAAATGACTTTGGTGGCCAGTTTGAGCGGCTTAAAGCGCAAAACCTCGAACGACTGAAAGAACTTGCAATACTCAACAGAACCAGTCATATTATTCGCGAAAACAGAAGTCCGGACGAAACCCTGAAATATATTGCAATGGTGCTCCCTGCAGGCTGGCAATATCCTGCTTTTACCGGTGCCCGCATCATGTATGATGGAGTTTATTACCTTTCATCAAATTTTGAACTCACACCCTGGCGGCAAAAGCAGGATTTTGTGACGTTTGATGGCAGCAAAGGATTTGTTGAAGTTTGCTACACCAAAGAGTATCCTACCATGGACGAAGGGCCGTTTCTGGAGGAAGAACGGGATCTGCTGCTGAACCTCACCAATATGATCAGTGGGTATTTGAATACATACAAAGGATTGACTATTGTTGAGAAAAGTCCTGATGAAACCGGAAAAAAGCATGCCATTTCTAAAGATGAGGAACAGGTTCACAGCAGAAAGCTGCTTCAGCTTTTTTTAAACAAAAACAATGCTGATCGTGATATTTATCATGATTTAATGAATTTCAAAGTAAAGGAAATTCTTCTGATTTCTAACCTTTATGATGCCTACTCAATCGAACGTGAAGGTCGTTTTTCGGAACATGTGTTAGGGCATTATCACCAGTTGAATTTAACTTCTGTCCCGAGAATTACAGGCGTAACTACCTCATCTGAAGCCTTTGAGATGCTCCGTTCGAAGTATTTCGATCTTGTTATTTTTATGGTGAGTGTCGACAAAAAGACGCCTGTAGAATTGAGTCGAAAGATCAAGAAAGATTTTCCCAGCCTGCCGATTTTTTTCCTTTTAAACAGCAATCCCGACATAGCTTTTTTCAGCAAGGTAAGCCGCGAAACACTTTCTATTGATCGGCTATTCACCTGGAATGGTGACTCAAGTGTGTTTTTCAGCATGATCAAAATGGTTGAAGACCGTATCAATGTTGTGAATGACACCAGAGTAGGCCTTGTAAGAGTTATTCTTTTGGTTGAAGACTCGCCCATGTATTATTCACGCTATTTGCCGATGCTCTACAAAACCGTAATGGAACAGACGCGCCGGATAATTGATGATGTGAGCACAGATGAATTGTATAAAGTGCTTAGAATGAGGGCTCGGCCTAAAATTCTTTTAGCCAGTTCATACGAAGAAGCATGTCAGATACTGATGAAATATCGTGAGTATATGCTCTGCCTTATCACCGACATCCGCTTCGATCGCAACAATGAGAAAGATGAGCATGCCGGCATAGACCTTGTTGAATATGCCAAATCGCTTATACCTGATCTGCCTGTCATCATTCAGTCTTCGGAGCAGGAAAATGTGAAGATTGCTTACCATTATAAATCGACTTTCATCGATAAAAACAGTGAAACGCTCTCCCAGGATTTTCAAAGTTTTATCACACATTTTTTAGGCTTTGGAAACTTTGTTTACCGCGATCAGTTTGGAAATCCAATCACGCAGGCGAAAACACTCAAAGAATTTGAAGCCAAATTGCGCACCATTCCGGATGAATCGCTGCTTTATCACGCACAAAGAAATCACTTTTCGCTTTGGCTGATGGCGCGTGGTGAAATCCGGGTTGCGAAGATCATAAATCCTAAAAAAGTAGCCGATTTCAAAGATCCTACAGAGCTTCGAAAAGAGCTTTTAAGAATGATTCAGCAGTTCAGAAATGAGCAGGATACAGGAAAAATCGTTCCATTCGATGAAGAATCTATCGGTAACGAAAAGAATATCGTCAGTCTGGTTGAAGGTAGTCTGGGAGGCAAAGGTCGTGGACTTGCTTTTATCAACTCCTTGATTTATAACTATGATTTTTTGCAGCATGTGACTGGCATCAACATTCGGGCGCCCAAAACTTCATTGATTGGAACTGAAGAGTTTACGCTTTTCATGGAACGCAATAAGCTGCACGATTTCGTTTTGGCGGAAACAAATTATGAAGTAATTAAAAAGACCTTTGTTGAATGCAAGCTCTCGCCAACACTTATGCGTCGCCTGAAAACAATATTGAAAGTTATCACACGGCCGCTTGCAATACGCTCTTCGGGCTTGTTTGAAGATAGTATGGCGCAACCTTTTGCGGGTATTTTTGAAACATATATTCTGCCAAACAGCCATCCTGATATTGAAGTCAGACTTCAACAGATTTCCGATGCAATAAAATTGGTTTTTGCATCGGTTTATTCAGATATTGCCCGCGGTTATGTGAATGCCATCAATTACAAGATTGATCAGGAAAAGATGGCAGTGGTCATTCAGGAACTTGTCGGAAAGCAATTTGGCCGCTACTATTATCCGCATGTAAGTGGTGTCGCTCAATCCTACAACTATTATCCTTTTGCCCATATGAAGCCTGAAGAAGGTTTTGCAATAGCTGCGCTTGGTCTTGGAAAATATGTTGTGGAAGGCGAAAAAGCTTATCGGTTTTCACCAAAATACCCCAATCTTGATATCAATTCACCCAAAGATCAGGTGAAAAATTCTCAGGCAAATTTTCTCGCTGTTGATCTCAACTGTACTGAACCGAATCTTTTGGAAGGCGATATGGCAGGCTTGACACAGCTTGATTTAAGTGTGGCAGAAGAGCATGGTTCGCTCAGACATTGCGCTTCGGTTTATAATCCCGACAACAATACGATTTATCCGGGGTTGAGCAAATCAGGCACAAGAATCGTGAATTTTGCCAATATTCTAAAGTACAATTACACTCCTTTGGCTCAAACGCTCGAAATAGTGCTCGATGTGGTAAAAGAGGCGCTTGGTTCTGCAGTAGAAATCGAGTGGGCGCTCGACCTTGAGAGGGATGAGCATGGACACTGTTCTTTTTATCTTTTACAGATTAAGCCTTTGCTCGGAAGTGCTGAAGATTATGTCGTAAATATGAACGAAATCCGCGATGAAGACATCCTTCTTTATTCTGAAAAAGGAATGGGAAATGGCGTTATCAAAGACATCAAAGATGTAATTTATGTTGAAAAAAGCACCTTTGATAAACGTTTTACAGAGGAAATGGCGCGCGAAATAAGTCTTTTAAATGAAGAGATGATGGTGCAGAAACGACCGTATGTATTGATTGGTCCCGGTCGTTGGGGCACACGTGACCGTTGGATAGGGATTCCTGTCAATTGGCCGCAGATCAGTCAGGCCAAAGTAATCGTTGAAACAAGTCTCGAAGATTTTCCTTTGGACGCATCGTCCGGCTCACATTTTTTTCACAATGTGACCTCAATGAATGTAGGTTATTTCACCGTGCAACCAGAGTTGTCCAAAAGCCGGATAAATTACGATTTACTCGATAAGCAGCGACTTATTCAAAAAACCAAATATTTTCGACATGTCCGCTTTAATGAATACCTCACTGTTCGCATGGATGGAAAAAAACGGATATCTGTGATAACGGTGAAGCCTGATGAAGTGGTTTAATTATGAAATTCAGCCGGATATTCAAGCAGTTTTGGCGCAAACAAATACAACAAAATGAATTGTTTTGGCGAAGATATATGAAACAAACGAGAACAACTGGGCTTTCCGCTTAGAAAAGTTGCTGACGAGTTCGAAGGAGAATGGGAAGCTTTGTATAATCCTGATTTTAATTATACCGAATTCGGTACAATTAAAAATTTGACAGACAGTAACAATTTTGTGCTTTCCGTAAAACAACAGTTAGAAATAACAAAGTGAAGGAGTTAATTGAATGTTCGAATTTCTATCAAGCTTTCATACAGATCAACAGTTTATTATTAAATCTAAAACTGCCACTGCGCAAGGGAACAAACAAGAGTAGCTTTTAATTACATCTCTCACAAAAACTGCGCACGGCATCACATGTTTTTTCAGTAGCTTCTGCAAAACCCATATGGCCGACATCTGCCAGCAGCAGCATCTCTGCGTGGTGTGGAAGTGCTGCCTGAGCCATGATTTTTGTAAACGGCATTCTGCTGTCACTCTTGCCAAGAATGAATAAAACCGGAATCTTGATCTGAGCCAAAAGCTCAATCTGATTTTCACGATCGCGCAAACCTGCCAAAGCAGAAACAATCGCTTCAGGCGTCTGTTCTGTTGCAATCGCTCGAAAACGCTCCACAATCTCAGGATATTTTAAAGCAAATTCCGGATCAAAAAGACTGTCTATAAAACTATAAGCAAAATTGTTGTGATTTAATTTCACTGTTTCAATAGCCATGTTTCGGTTTTCTTTTGCGGTTTCGTCATCGGCGCCAGCCTGAGAGTGAAAAAGCACAAGTCCGTTAAGCTTTTCAGGATAGCTTTTTGCAAAAGCCAACCCCACATAACCACCCATGGAGTGGCCGGTTAAGACAGTTTTCTGAATTTTTTCTTCATCAAGAACGGCTTTAACTGCATCTGCCATCACCCACATATTGTGCTGGATTTCGAGCATTTGCGAATGGCCAAATCCGGGTAAATCAATGGCTATCACTGTGAAATCGTTTGCCAGTATTGGAACAAAATCATCCCAAACTCTTTTATCCATTGGAAATCCATGAACCAAAACCAAAGCGGGGCCATTGCCTGCAATTGTATATGAAACATGTTTATTTAAGAATGTCACCTTTTTTGCCATCGTTTTTTTTTGCAAAGGTAGGACATAGATAGTTTTGCCGGGAATTCAGGCGTCAGAAAATTGCGATTATGGGTGGTGGTATTTTTGCCGGATTTTCTTGTTTAGACTTTATTATGCTGACAATCTTTCCTTTAGAATATCTGCATTTTGAAGGAATGAAGCCGACTGAAAATGCGTTTTCAAGCTGTGAACTGCATATTCCATCTTTAGTGTATTCATCAACTCTTTGACAGAAATAATTTTGTCAGTTCGCCAGACATTGCTGCCTGCAAAAGCGTAACCCCGATTAAAATTACCGCGATGGGCGGAAGTGAGCGATGCCATAATGCAGTAGGGCGCAGTTTTTATATCACAGGTATGAATGCAATTTACAGGACAGGTTTTTGGATGTCTTTTGCCAGCTTCAACATCTTCCAGAAAAGTTGAATTGATTGCTCTCCCAGGCATTCCAACAGGGCTTTTGATGATTTTCACATCGTCTTTTTTCGCATCAATATAGGCTTGTTTGAATGCATCTGATGCATCGCATTCGTGGGTAGTTACAAAACGCGTACCCATCTGAACGCCCGAAGCGCCTAAATCAAGAAAATCAGCAACATCTGCTCCGCAATAAATTCCGCCGGCTGCAATCACCGGGATGGATTTATTGTGTTTGAACTCAAACTGAGCTACGACTTCAAGAACCTCTGGAATGAGCTTTTCAAGAGCAAAGTTTTCATCAAAAAGCTGCTCGGTTTTAAAGCCAAGATGTCCGCCTGCTTTGGGACCTTCAACCACGATTGCATCGGGTAAATAACCAAAGTTGTTCATCCATTTGTTGCAGATCAGATTAGCTGCCCTTGCTGAAGATACAATCGGAACCAGTTTGGTTTTACAATCCGGAGACAGATATTTTGGAAGATCTAAAGGCAGGCCTGCACCAGAAAAGATAATATCAATTCCTTCCTCAATGGCTGCTTTTACCAAATCTGGATAATTTGTAAGTGCTACCATAATATTTACACCAATAATGCCTGAAGTCAGACTTCTTGCTTTTCGGATCTCATTTTGCAATTCCAGAATGTTGTTCTCAAGAAAGTTTTTAGAACCACCCGGCTTCAACATTCCTAATCCTGCTGCTGATATGACTCCAATACCACCCTCATTGGCCACTGCAGCAGCAAGGCCGGAAAGGGAAATGCCAACACCCATTCCTCCTTGAATTATCGGTGTTGGTATGACAAGATCTCCAATTCTTAAAGCTTTCATCTTTTTTATTTTTTGAGATTTTCGCAATAAAACGAGAAATTAGGAAGTAAATCTTTACGTGTTTATTTGCTATTTCTGCATTTATCCTGCAAAGGTACATTGGATAAAAGGCTTATTTTGAAATATGGGATTAGCTACTGTAAAAGGGTACAATTGCTCAAATTTGGGATGAAATGAAGCGAAATGAGGGATGAAATGCAAGCCGGTTTAATGGATTAAATAAGTCCGGATCTGAAGAAATGACTTTTTTAATAAAATATTTTCAGCGGTTAAGTAAGTTTTTGAATTCAAGAACTTTTTGGCGTGAAAGCGGAATGCTAAAACCAAGCCCTTCCACTTCGAGGGTGTAATTTGAAGCAACACCAGCAAGCCGTGTAATTTGATCTGTGTTGACAAGACAGCATCTGTGGCATTTTTTAATGATCTCAAATTTGTTTAGTTGTTTCTCTGCTGTATGGAGGGTTTGCCTCAAAATTTGCCTGCGGATTTTGTCGCCTTCACGATAGAATATTTCTATATAGTTATTGGCAGATTGTATTAGTACAATATCTTTCAGGTTCTTATCAAAAATATCTTTGCCATTTTCAGATTTAATATTGACTTTTTCAAGCGTTGTTTTTTCAATAGGATTGTGTTCATCGTTAAGCCAATGTCTTCCTGATTCAATGGCTTTGGATACTTTTGTCTTAAGTGAATGATTATAGTTCAACAGGTTAAAAAGAATGAGCGGTAAAAGTGCCAGCGCGCCAGACCGAAAGAGTGTAAGAGAAACCAGACTTTCATGGTTAAAAATCAGCGCAGTCATGGTAAAACCAAGTACAAGTGTGACGAACATACAAAAGTTCCAGATTAATTCTTTCCGTATTGTCCAGCGTGCAGTGTCAAACAAAACAGGAAACATTCCCGGAACAATCAGCGTGCTCAAAAACAAAACAACAGCACTCACAATTCCGATGGCAAGCACAAAATAACCATCCTTTGAGGTGCTCATAAAATTGATCCCAAAAGGTTGAAAATACAAAAGAAGAAGCATAAAGCCCATGCTCACAAAAACAATCGTTCGCAGATTGTGCTTGAAATTATTGTTAAATGGATAAGATTGATTCAGGTTTTCAAACATTTGTTGCCAGCTATATTTCAGTACAAAGTTAATACTATATCAGCGATTTTGTATATTCGTTGATAAGTGACTGTTTTATAACATTATATACAGACAAATGCACCCTGTCAAATGAAAATTTAAAAAGATTTTGATTTCAATAAAACCAAAATCTTTTTAAAATAGCTGGAAGCATAAACAAGTGATTCAAATTCAATTATTGAACGTATCAGAAATGCATTTAAACAAAACTGTCAATCACTTTCCGCTGGCTGGAATGTACTTTTCAACAAAATTGTCAGACGGCTCAATTGTTTGAATATATGCAAAAATTGCTTCAAGATCCTCTGTTTTCATGCCTGCATACATAGCCCAGGGCATGATCGTTTGGAATTCACCAGGTTTAACAGCTTGAGGAATATAGGTGCTGTCAACAAATATTTTGAATCGCTCAACAAACATTTTACTTGTCCAGTTTTTCAAGCCTGTTTCATGTGGGGTCAGATTTGAGCTGCGCAGAATGCTGCCATCAGGAGATTGAAAGACTCTGCCACCAGCTAAAAAATCACCAACATATTTTCCTTTTTCGAAGTTTGTGTGGCAATCAGCGCAAGCAGCAGCATTGAGCAAATATTCACCATAAGCTATTTGATCTTCTTTTGGTGGAATTGGCATTGGGGTAGCTTCTTGTGGAAGGGTTCGAAGGATTAAATTGAATGGAAAATCAGGCTTAGATTCCGGATGACTGGCTTGGATGGGCTCCATTGTTCGCAAAAAAGCGATTACAGATTTGATGTCTTCAGGATCCATTTTGCCATAATTCAGGTAAGGCATCACAGGAAAAATAGGATCGCCGTCTTTTTTTACACCTGTTGTTAGAAGGCGATAAATTTCGCCATCAGTCCAGTCTCCGATGCCGGCAGGAGTTATGTTGCGTGAATAAAATTCACCCGGAAATCCCATGCTTTGGTCAAAACGATCACCGCCAGCACCTTCAGTTCCCGGAGTTGGAGGACCGCCGTATACGCTCCAGTCCCTTACGGCATGGCAATCCATGCATAACATAACATTATATGCAAGATATTCGCCCCTTTCAATTCGTTCAGGAGTGATTTCGATAAGCATTTCGGGCGCTGGCCCTACTTTTGGAAATGCCAATTGTATATAACTGTACCCTCCAACAAGGATAATTATTAAAACGATTAAAATGTAAGCTGTTTTTTTCATGACATTGTAGATTTAGTTAAACATTAGAATGGATTTCTAGAAGTTTTTTTAGTTCTGTTTTTGTTCATGTGTAATAAAAGTACATTTTTTAAATTGCTATTAATTGAATTTAAAAAAATGGATTTGCGAAAGCGCGAAATCAGGTTTTCCAAATTAAGAGATTAATATAGAGGGAGTTAATCGAAAAGAAAATAGCATTTTTAAACAGCCCTTATAGTTTGAAAAGCCTGATAAAACTAAAAGTAAAAGTTGAATTTATAGTTTTAAGTAGTTTATTTTAGTTAAAAATCCAGTTATGGTTAGGGGCAAATATAAACATTGTATTGAATTATGCAAATATTTTCATGTGTTCTCAATAAAAAAACCGGTAAAGAAATCCTTCACCGGTTTTTTATAAGCTGCTAAAGCGTTCAATACATATGGACACTTTTTTCTGAAGCAAAAGATCTGAATCTAAAATATTCCAGGGAATTTTAACCATTCGCGGGTTTCAGCTGCTGTGGCTTCAACGTCTGCAACGCTTTTTGGGATTGCTTTTCCAAGGATGCGATGCCCGGTTTCTGTTACAAGAATATCATCTTCGATACGAATTCCACCGAAGTCTTTATAAGTTTCAACCTTATCATAATTAATAAAATCAGTGAATTTACCTTCAGATCTGAATTTGTCAATCAATGCAGGAATAAAGTAAATGCCTGGTTCATTGGTAAGTACAAAACCGGGTTTGAGTTTTTTTCCTAAACGCAGATATGCAGTTCCAAACTGTGTTGCACGTTGTGTGTGTTCATCATATCCAACATAATTTTCGCCAAGACTTTCGAGGTCATGTACGTCCATTCCCATCATATGGCCCAGCCCATGAGGGAAGAAAAGTGTGTGAGCACCTGCAGCAACAGCTTCATCGGTGTCACCCTTCATCAGACCTGCAGCTTTCAGCCCTTCGGTAATAACACGTGCAGCAAGCAGATGCATTTCGCGGTATTCATGTCCGGGTTTTATAGCTGCAATGCTGTCAACATTGGCTTTCAGAACAATTTCGTAAATTTCTTTTTGTCTTTGGTTGAACTTGCCGCCAACGGGAACAGTGCGTGTGATATCGCTTGAGTAGAGTGAGTGCAGCTCAGCGCCAGCATCAACCACAAGCATACGGCCTTCTTTCAATGTATTGTGGTGGTTGTGATTGTGCAAAGTCTGTCCGTCGACACTCAAAATTATTGGAAACGAAACTGGGCCGCCCAAAGCGAGTGAAATACCTTCAATTGTACCGGCAATTTCTTGTTCTACCATTCCGGGTTTAGCCATTTTCATGGCAGTGGTATGCATCAGCCATGCAATATCTACAGCTTTTTCAATTTCTGAAATCTCCAAAGCATCTTTAATTTCTTTCAGTTTTACAACTGCTTTAATAAGTTCAACACTGGCAGCAGCCTTTACCTCATGGGCAGGCAGGTTCAGCAATTGTCCAAGCTCAATCATAACTTTTCCGCGATAAGGAGGAAGAATATGAATCTTTCTGCCCTGACTTAACGTTTTTGTTACAAATTCTGCAAGCTGTTTGTACTTGAAAGTTTTGGTGATGCCAAATTCAGCCGCTTGATCTGCAACCGAGGGTTGAGGTCCCATCCAGATGATGTCGTCAATATCCACATCATTGCCAAAAAGCATGTCTTCGCCAGATTCAAAATCTATCCAGCCGGCAAAACCCGGGTGGTTTATGCCAAAGAAATAGGAGAAATGACTGTCTTGTCTGTAATGGTAAGTGTTGGCAGGATAATTAAAAGAAGCTTCGGGATTGGCTAAAAACAATGCCACACCTTGATTGATTTCTTTTTTTAGCCTGTTGCGGCGATCTGCATAAACGGTTTTTGCGAACATTTTTTTGAGGTTTTATGTGATTATATTTTGATAAGTTCAAAACAAGAGTTCGTTTTCTTGCGCATTGTGAAAACTAAGGAACTTAAATGTTAAACGCGAAAAATTCAATTTCATTTTTCAAAAATACAACAATCTAAGCTTATTGCTCAAAAACTAGTTTGCTGACTTCAACATCAATTGTTCAATTTCATCCACTTCAACTGCAATACCGGCCATCAGGTCAACCGGCCCGTCTTCTGTAATCAGAATGTCGTTTTCGATGCGGATGCCAATTTTCTCATCACGAATATACAATCCGGGTTCGCAAGTGAGTATCATTCCAGCCTTCAGCGGAGTGTATTTAGAGCCCACATCGTGCACATCCAGTCCAATATGATGAGCTATGCCATGCATCAGGTATTTTCGGAAAAGAGGTGCAGTTGGGCTTTGTTTACTCACTTCTTCTTCAGTGAAAAGGCGCAGACCAATCATCTCCTGCTCCATCATTGCCCAGACAGTTTCGTTTATTTTTTCAATCGTATTTCCAACAATATATAAAGGTATAGCGGCTTTAAAAACTTTTAGCACGGCTTCATAGCATGCACGTTGTCGTGGGGTAAATTTTCCGTTTACCGGAATCGTCCGACTAAGATCAGCTGTATAGTTGGCGTATTCTGCACCGAAGTCCATTAAAAGAAGATCGCCCTCTTCCATCAGGCTGTTGTTGTCATTGTAATGTAAAACACATGCGTTTTGCCCACTGCCAATAATTGGATGATAGCCATGACCGTTGGCGCTGTTAATAGTAAACTCATGCGAAATCTCAGCTTCAACTTCAAACTCATACATTTTTGGTTTTACAGTCTTAAGCACTCTGTTGAAGGCTTTTTCTGTAATATCACATGCTTTTTTGATAAGATTGATTTCTTGTTTTGATTTTTGTGTCCGCAATGATTCAAGAATAGGTGCGGCCCGGCAATATTCATGCAGTGGATATTTTTCTTTCAACTTTTTCGCAAACCTTAGCTGAATGCTTTCGTTGGAAGGATTGAATTTAACGTACTCATTTATATTCAGATACACATTTTTGGCATATGTCATACACTCATGAAGCACAGCCTCAAACTGATCCGTGGTATAAATATTTTTAATTCCCGAAATTTCCTCTGCTTCTTGTTTGGTAAGCATATGCCCTTCCCATACAGCTTTGACAGGATCCCATGGTTCAATAAAAAGAATTTCGCGATAAGCAAGGTTCGGGCAGGTTGGAAAGAGCAATAAAGTGCAATTTTCTGTTTCAATTCCGGTGAGATAAAAAAAATCTGATTGCTGCCGGAAAGGAAAATACTGATCACCATTGCGAGGCATTTTTTCGGCAGCCGTAAAAAGTGCAATCGCACCCTTTTCCAGTGCTTCACAAAAATTAGCTCTGTTGGTAGAAAAAAGTTCTTTTGGAATGGTAAAATGGCGCATATTTTTATTTTTTAACCTTAAATTTAGGATTTTTATTTGTATGTATAAAACAAAATATATCCTTACATTTGTTGCTTATCTGAACAGGACAAAAATATATTTTTAATACTTTCAATCAAAATTAATGGTTCAATTGTTTTTTTCACAAATCCAAACATTATGAGCAACGCAACGATTACCTACGCGTCTATCACGAAAAAGATCATCATGTCGCTGGTTGGCTTGTTTCTGACCAGTTTTTTAGTGGTGCATCTGGCGATCAATTTATTGATTCTCTTCGATGACTCGCGTCAGCTTTTCAATGAGGCAGCCCATTTCATGGCTACCAATCCACTCATCCAGACATTCCAATGGGTATTGTTTCTGGGTTTCATTATTCACATCATTCTGGGTATTGTTTTGCAAATCCAGAATTGGATGGCTAGGCCTGTCAAGTACAACAAGAAGCATGCATCGGAGTTGTCTTTTTTCTCCAAATACATGATTCATACGGGTGCCATAGTATTAATCTTTTTAATCATCCACTTTGCCAACTTTTTTGTGAAAGCAAAGTTCGGTTCCCTCGGACACATTCAGTATGATACAGGCAGCTTCGAAGACCTTGGTTTGCTTGTTGTGAACCTTTTCAAAGATGGCTACTATGTCATCTTTTATGTAGTTGCTATTCTGCTTCTGGGATTCCATCTGGATCATGGATTTCAATCGGCTTTTCAGTCTCTCGGACTGAATCACTCCCGCTATACGCCGGCAATCAAACTTATTGGAACCTTGTTTTCGATTGCAATCACAGCTGGATATATTGCTATTCCTATTGTTATTTATTTCTTCAAGTAAGCATTACAGGATATGACAAAGTTAAACGCAAAAATACCGCATGGACCGCTTGCAGAAAAGTGGACCAACTATAAGG
>JAGXRB010000203.1 GCA_018336075.1 Bacteroidota bacterium | reverse complement strand
AACCTGATCGAAGCCTATACGTTTGAGTGCTGCAACAATTTGACCGGTGCTGATCGTTCCGGCTTCGAGGCCAAAACCTTCGCCCAATGCCACCCTCACTGCAGGTGCCAACTGCACAACAACATATTTTTTTGGATCATTGATTGCTTTCCAAACCTGCTCTGTTTCAGGCTTTGGAACAAGCGCACCAACAGGACAAACTGAAACACATTGACCGCAATAGATGCATTCAACATCTTTAAGACTTTTATTGAATGCAGGCCCAACGATGGTGTTTGCACCACGGTTGATAAAATCGATGGCTCCAACAGACTGCATTTCTTTGCAGGCTCTAACACAATCACCACAGAGAACACATTTATTAGGATCGTGAATAATACTCCATGAATGGTCGTCAATGGGTGCAATTTTATCGGTTTTTTTGAAACGGACCTTCGTTACACCAAGTCTTCGGGTGAGATCCTGAAGTTTGCAATTGTTTGATCTGACACAACTTGGACAGCTTATATCGTGGTTTGCAAGCAGCAATTCAAGATTAACTTTGCGAATCTGACGGACCTCGGCAGTATTGGTTTTAACAACCATGCCATCATGTGGAGTGATCGAGCAAGTGGCCTGAATTCCCATGCCATCGATATCAGAGATACACAAACGGCAGGCACCATAGCTACTCAGGTGCGAATGATAGCAAAATGTTGGCAGCTCGATATCGGCTTTACGAATAAGTTCAAGAAGATTTTTTTCGTCTTCTATTGGGATCATCATCCCATCAATATTTACGGTTCCTTTAGTTTCCATTTTCTTCATTGTTAATTAGTTAAAACCGAGAACAGCATCAAACTTGCACACATCATAGCAAATTCCACATTTGGTGCAGACCTCCGGGTCAATAAAATGCAGTTGTTTTTTCTCGCCACTTATCGCATTTACAGGGCATTTTCTGGCGCAGGCTGTGCAGCCGATACACTTTTCAGGATCGATTGTAATGCTTCTTAAAGCCTTGCAATTATTGGTTGCACAACGCTTGTCGTGGATGTGCTCAAAATACTCGTCTTTGAATTTTACGATTGTTGAAAGCACAGGGCTGGGAGCAGTTTTTCCGAGTCCGCAGAGCGATGCTTTTTTCACCACAAGTCCTACCTCTTCGAGCAATTCAAATGTTTCCTGTGTTGCTTTTCCTTCGATGATATCATCGAGTAATGAAAGCATTTGCTTCGTTCCTTCGCGACATGGGACGCATTTTCCACAGCTCTCACTCTGGGTAAAATTCATGAAGAAACGCGCTATTTGTATCATGCACGACTGGTTGTTCATCACGACAAGGCCGCCCGAACCAATCATTGCACCTTTGGCAATTAAATTGTCATAATCAAGTGGCATATCAAGATCCTCTTCGGTAAGACATCCACCTGACGGACCTCCAATCTGCACTGCTTTAAATACTTCGCCTGTTACTTTTCCGTCATCATTGGTAACGCCGCCGCCAATATTGTAAACAATTTCGCGCAATGTTGTGCCAAATGGGACTTCAATAAGGCCGGTGTTAGCAACATGACCTGTAAGTGCAAAAGTTTTTGTTCCTTTTGAGCCGACTGTTCCATGCTGATTAAACCATGAAGGACCGTTACGGATAATGAGCGGCACTGCTGCCAGGGTTTCAACATTATTGATTACGGTTGGCTTTCCGAAGAGTCCTTTTTGAGCTGGAAATGGTGGTTTTGGCATTGGCATACCACGTTTGCCTTCGATTGAAGCCATCAGTGCAGTTTCTTCACCACACACAAAAGCACCTGCGCCTTCCATGATGTGGATGTACATATTGCGTCCACTTCCGAAAATATCATCTCCTAAAATGCCCGCATCCATTGCATCTTCAATAGCACGGCGCATTCTTTTCACAGCTAGCGGATATTCGAGGCGGACATACACATATGCCTCATCTGCGCCTATTCCACGGGCTGCAATCATCATACCTTCAATCACGCGATGTGGATTGCCTTCCATAAGACTTCTGTCCATAAAAGCACCTGGATCGCCTTCATCACCGTTACAAATAACATATTTCTTATCACTTATCTCCTTCAGGGTGAGATGCCATTTGCGTCCGGTTGGAAAACCACCACCGCCACGGCCACGAAGACCCGACTCAACGATGTTGTCGCAAACTTCGGTTTCTGTCATTTGGGTGAAAGCTTTTTCAGCTGCAAAATATCCACCATGTGCAATGTATTCGCGAATATTTTCTGGATCGACATGGCCACATTCTCCCAGAACGAGCCTATTCTGACGGGCATAGAAAGGGATATCAAGCTGACCTTTATTGTGTTCACCTGTCACAGGATTTACATACATCAACCGATCGATCACCTCATCTGAAAGGATGGTACGTTCAACAATTTCAGTGCAATCTTCAGGTTTTACTTTTACATACATCGTTTCGTCGGGAAGGATGTTTACGAGCGGACCTTGTGCACAAAACCCCTGACAGCCGCTGCCTGTAATCTGATAAGCGGGATCAAGGTCATGGCGGTTGAGTTCTAACTCAACAAACAATTCGAGGCCGGCATCAGCAATCGCTTTTTCCATCGCCTTGTAAACAGGGAGGGCACCATTGGCAATACAGCCGGTGCCGGCGCAAATCACAATTCTTTTACGAATACGTGATGCAGTCTTATTGTAGGTTTCTTTGACCTGTCTGAGGTCTATCTTTGTAATCGTTTCCATGACTCAATTATTTACTTATTTCTTCTGACTCGGCCAATTTCATATCTGATTCTTCCTTAAGGATACCATCCAGAATATCATCACAGCGTTTGGCATTCACTTCGCCATAAACTTTTTCATTGACTACCAGCACCGGAGCAAGTCCGCAAGCGCCCAAACAACTTACAGCTTCTACGGTGAACATCATATCGTCAGTTGTGTGTTTTTGCTGGCTAAGCTTAAGTTTTTTGTAAAGCGCATCTAAGAGTTTTGAGGAGCCCTTAACGTGGCAAGCTGTTCCATCACAAACTTTTACGATGTATTTTCCTTTGGCTTCAAGGGAAAAATGTGCATAAAAAGTAGCTACGCCATACACTTCTGCTACGGGCATATTGAGCGCTGTTGCTACATAGGTAAGTACCTGCGGTGGCAGATAACGATAGGCTTCCTGCACCTGCTGCAGAATTGGAATCAGCCGTGTTTTATCATGATTGTTTTTCTCAATGATCTCGAGCACTTGCTGAAACTGCCTGAAATTTTTGTTGGGTTCTGTTTTCACGTTAAATTTCTTTTTATGGTGAAGTTAATTTCTTTATTTTTCGTTGCGTAACTGTCCTAACTTATTGATAATGACAGCAAGATTTGCATAAATATGGGTGTCCTGAAGGATAATATGTTCAGGAACTTTCAGTGCTACTGGAGCAAAATTCCAAATAGCCTTGATGCCCCATCCAACCATGAGATCGGCTACAGACTGCGCCATTGTTGGAGGTGTCGTAATTATACCAATTTGTATATGTAGCCTTCCGGCCAGATCGCGGAATTTTTCAAGGTCAAAAACTGTAACTCCTGAAATGTCTGTTCCTATTTTCTTTTTGTCGATATCGAAAGCAGCTACGATTTTCATTCCGGCTTCACGAAAGCCCTGATACTGAATGAGTGCGCTGCCAAGGTATCCGGCGCCAACAATGAACGCTTCGTGCTTGCGGTTGTATCCTAAAAACTCTTCCAAAGCCAGAATGAGTTCTTCAACCACATAACCAACCCTCGGTTTTCCGGTAATACCTGAGTAAGACATATCTTTTACTACCTGTGTCGGATCGACATGCAGCAAACGTGCAATTGTTGGTGCTGAAACATAAAGTTCACCCTGCTTTTGAATCTCCCGCAAAACATTCAGATAGGAAGGCATTCTGCGCACAGTCGGCTCCGGAACAGCCTGAGGCTTCTTAATTGGGATTGAAAGTATTGTGTCCATTGTTATTTCTTTTGTGAGGCAAAAGTACAAATTAGATTCATTATATAAATATATTTTTCTTTATTAAATGTAATTTATATTCAATCTAAATAAAGATAAATTTAAAGTTTTAAATAGGTATCAATGAATCAAATTTATTATATTATTGTTTTATAATGTTTTACATTTTTTATACAATGAATTCTGATCAATTTATATCTATAATTAATTCTTTATTTAAGCTTCCATACTTTGCTTATTTATACGTATTATTTTCTGTATTAAAACATCAGGTTTTGCTTTGACTATGGGTTTAACTTTTTTCATATTAAAGCCTCCGTTCACGAAAATTGAATATTTTCGGCATGAAACACCTGTTGTTTCGGCTGTAAAGCTATCTTTGCAACACCGATAGAATTCGGCAGATTGAGCTGAAAAGGAACATATGCAAAAGAGACTGCTGATCGTAATATTTATTCTCCTTTGGGGAACATTGTATGTTTCAGCAACCCATCAAAGGGCTGCTGAGATCACCTATAAATGGCTTGGTGGTCTTACTTATGAGGTTACCATTACGATGTATACGTATACCCCAAGCCCTGCTGATGATGCCCGTACAAGTCTGCCAATCCGCTGGGGCGACAATAATATCAGTGATATTCCGCGCATAACCTTCACTGCCCTTCCTGACAATTACACGCTGAATGTGTATCAGATGAATCATACTTTTCCAGCTTCTGGAAGCTATGTTATTTCTGTAGAAGACCCCAACAGAAATTTCGGAGTCGTCAATATTCCCAACTCAGTGAATGTGCCAATTTATGTCGAAAGCCTGCTCGTAATCAATCCATTTCTTGGAGAGAACAATTCTGTTCAACTGCTCAACCCGCCGATCGATCAGGGATGTGTTGGAAAACTATTTGTTCACAATGCCTCTGCATATGATCCCGATGGCGACAGCCTCAGCTACAGGCTTGTAAACTGTCGGGGTGCCAATGGACTGGAAATTCCGGGCTACACCTTTCCTGTGACAAGCAATATTTTTGCAATAAATGAAACAACAGGCGACCTCACATGGGAGAATCCTGTTCTGCAAGGTGAGTATAACATTGCATTTTTGATTGAAGAATGGCGAAATGGCATTTTGATAGGATCGGTTATGCGGGATATGCAGATTCTCATTGGGGCTTGTAACAACAATCCACCTGTGATAACAAGTCCGGAATCGACATGTGTGATCGCAGGCCAACAACTCACTTTTGATGTTTCGGCAACTGACCCCGACAACAATGCCGTTTTCCTTACAGCAAGCGGAGCGCCGTTTGAACTTGCGAATAATCCTGCTTCAATTATTCCCGATCCCGCCGCCGGAACACCAACAGCCTCTACCAGCTTCTTTTGGAATACACAATGCGTTCATATACAGCGTTTATCCTATAATGTTTTGTTTAAAGCACGTGATGTTCATCCCGAAGTCAGTCTGACAGCGCTCAAAACCACAAGTATAAAAGTGATGGCTCCCGCTGTCGAAAACCTTCAGACGACTGCCTTCGGTATCGGTATTAATCTCAGCTGGGATAATTATAGTTGCACAAATGCCGTCGGATTTAGGCTGTATCGCCGAAACGGTACTTCTTCCTACGTTCCCGGAGAATGCGAAACTGGTGTTTCAGCGGCTTCCGGATTTCAATTATTACATCAAATACAAGGCGCTGAAACAGTTAATTTCAGAGATGACAACAATGGTAACGGACTTGTTCCGGGTATTGATTATTGCTACGTAATAACAGCTTATTTTTCCGATGGGGCCGAAAGTATAATGAGCAATCAAAGTTGCTCAAGACTGAACCGCGACCTGCCTATCATGACACATGTCAGCAACGACAGCATTCAGCTTGCCACAGGGCGTGTGCTGCTGGCATGGAGCAAACCCACCGAACTGGATACAATACAGTATCCGGGACCATATCAGTACGATCTCATTCGCTATCAAGGGATTACCGGAGAAAGCCAAGGAATTGTATTTACAGGAGTCGGACTCAATGATACACTTTTTACGGATAATGGCGTAAATCTTAATACAGCACCAAATCCATACAGTTATGAAGTTAAGTTAAGAAGTCTGGCTGTTGGCGATATTGGAAGCAGCCGCAAGGCTTCATCAGTGTTTTTGACGGTATTACCAACAGATAAAGAGTTGGTTTTGAGCTGGTCGCCACAAGTGCCATGGATTAATGACAGTGCAGAGATCTTTCGTTTCAGCGGACAAGACAATACTTTTGTCAAAATCGGCAGCAGCAACACAGAAACTTACAGGGATAAGTATCTGATAAACGGGCAGAATTACCTTTATTATATCAGAACAATCGGAGGCTATTCCGCTGAAGGTTTCGTTCATCCAATCATAAATTATTCACAACTTGCTGAGGGAATTCCAATTGATAATTTACCTCCATGCCCTCCTGAGATTTTGGTTGAAACAGACTGCGAAAAAATAGAAAATACTTTATATTTCATAAATCTGATTGATAGCTGCAGCTACGATATCAGCCATTTCAGAATCTATTATACACCTTCGGCAAATACAGTATTCAACCTGATAGATTCAGTGCCGGCAGCACAACTTTCATATACACACAAAGAAATGGAGTTTGTAACGGGCTGTTATTATGTGAAAGCGGTGGATTCTACAGGCAATGTTTCGGTGGCCTCAAATATTTTCTGCGTTGACTACGATGCCTGTCCAATTTATGAATTACCCAACGTTTTTACTCCAAATGCCGATCAATACAACGATTTCTTAGTTCCAATCAATTATCCTTCGACCAATCCAAAAGCCAATGTGGATCGCATCGAACTCACAATATTCAACCGCTGGGGCAATGTTGTCTTCGAAACAGCTGATCCTGCTATTAACTGGGACGGCAAGCATCAGCGTACTGGTCAGGATTGTGCCGATGGAACTTACTTCTACGTTTGTGAGGTTTTCTTTCAGGGTTTTGACGGTCCGGTGCAGCAAAGGCTTCAGGGAAGTATCACGATTATCAGATAAATCTGACGCATTCTGAATTTTCCACAAAAATAAATATTAAGGCTATATTATTCATTTAATGAAAGATATGAACGCTGTTGACTTTCGAAAAAATATTTTTTCTGGCAAGCAGCTTTGCTATTTAAAAAATCTTTTACATTTGCCGCGTTAATGCTGAGCCTTTACAGGCTCAAAAAAACAGAATTGATGAAAAATATGAATGTAAATTTCTGGTGGTGGCATTATTTATCAACTCCCGCGCTGATGAATTGATGTGACTATCTGTATATAAAAATTAAGAAAGGTCTGTCGTTCGCGGCAGGCCTTTTTTGTTTGATCAAATCAAAAACTAAATCTATGAAACTGAAAATTGAACGACATTTAAGTGCAGGCGACCTGCATACACCGGTTGGTCTGTATATGAGTCTGCGTGACAGTTACCCGGGTGCATTGCTGCTTGAAAGCTCCGATTATCATTCCGCAAACAACAGCTCGTCCTTTATTTGTCTGCAGCCATTGGCAAGCATAAAAATTCATCACGGACAACTGATTCTCGAAGAAAAAAACGAAACCATTTTAAGAGAAAAAGCTGAAAAGGAAAACGTAGCAATTCATTTTGAATCATTTATAACTAAATTTAAGTCAGCAGAAATCACAGCAATGGATGGGTTGTTTGGCTATATAGGCTATGATGCCATTCAATATTTTGAAGACATTCAACTCTCCGGAAAGAAAAACGAAGACTTTGATCATCCTGAAATGATTTTTGCACTTTTTCGCTATGTGATTCATTTGAATCATTTTAACGATATCATGACGATCATCGAATATATCCCTGAAGGCGAAAGCAGCACGATTGGTCAGTTGAAGGTTCAGATTCAAAATACACGGAACAATGGTTTTCCATTTTTCACCACCGCTGCAACAGAAACTAATATCACAGATGAAACATTTATTGAAATGGTTCAAAAAGCCAAATACCATTGCAGACGAGGTGATGTTTTTCAGATGGTTTTGGCACGCAGGTTTTCAGTTTCATTTAAAGGCGATGAGTTTAATGTTTACCGTGCTTTGCGCAGAATCAACCCTTCGCCTTATCTCTATTTTTTCGATTACGGCAATTTCAGAATTTTTGGAAGCTCGCCTGAAAGCCAGCTGAAAATCAGCAACGGAAAGGCAACACTCAACCCGATTGCAGGCACTTACAGACGCACTGGTAACGATATCGCAGACAAGGCATTGGCTGAAAAACTTTCAGAAGACCCAAAAGAAAATGCAGAACATGCCATGTTGGTCGACCTTGCGAGAAATGACCTTAGCCGTAGTTGCACCAATGTAAAAGTAGAAACATATAAAGAAGTTCAGTTTTTCAGTCATGTTATCCACCTTGTGTCAAAGGTGACCGGAAAACTGAAACCGGATTCAAATCCAATGAAGGTAATTGCCGACACCTTTCCGGCAGGAACGCTTTCAGGAGCACCAAAGCATCGCGCCATGCAGCTCATTGACCAGTACGAAAGCCAGAGCAGAGGATTTTATGGGGGTGCGGTTGGCTTCATTGGTTTCAACGGCGATGTAAATCTGGCAATATTGATTCGCTCATTTTTAAGCAAAAACAACAAGCTGTTCTTTCAGGCCGGAGCAGGAATCGTCAATTCTTCGGATGAAGCCAGCGAGTTGCAGGAAGTGAACAACAAATTGGCTGCATTGCATAAGGCAATTGCAGAAGTTGATGAAACCCGGAAGTAAAAAATCTAAATGGTATATTTCCAAATGACCTTGAACAACAATCTAAAGATTCATGCTTTAAATCTTAAAAAATGAAAATACTTGTTTTTGATAACTACGACTCCTTCACATACAATCTGGTGCATCTGATCGAAAAAATCACAGGTGAGGAACCATCTGTTTTCCGGAATGACAAAATTAAACTGGAGGACATTGACAAATATGACAAAATATTGCTTTCTCCTGGTCCGGGACTGCCAATGGAATCGGGCATTCTGATTGATGTTATCCGCACTTATAGTCCATCAAAAAGTATTTTCGGTGTATGTTTGGGCTTGCAGGCAATGGCGGAAGCTTTTGGCGGCAAACTTCAGAATCTAAGCAGTGTGTATCATGGAGTTGCAACACCAGTAATGGTTACAGCAAAAGAGGAACCAGTTTTTAAAGGAGTGCCACAAAAATTTGAAGCAGGCAGATATCATTCCTGGGTAGCCGAAAAAGCTTCCCTCCCTGATTGTTTTCAAATTACTGCAGAAGACGAAAATGGACTCATCATGGGTATGCGCCATAAAACATATGACCTGTCTGCTGTGCAGTTTCATCCTGAATCAATCCTGACCTCATTTGGAGAAGTGATGCTGACAAACTGGCTGGAATATAACAAGTTGACGCTATAGTTTGAAATTTTGAAAAGAGAAAAAATAATTCCATAAAAATGAAAAAGATACTTGATGCTCTTTACAGGCAACATAAACTGGGTTATGCCGAAGCACACGAAATACTCATAAATATTACCACAGGGAAATACAATCATTCTCAGATTGCCTCATTTCTTACAGTTTTCATGATGCGTGGAATTTCGGTGGAAGAACTCACCGGATTTCGAGATGCACTGATGGAACTTTGTCTGAAAGTGGATTTTGGGAACATGGAAACCATCGACCTTTGCGGCACTGGCGGAGACGAAAAAAACACCTTTAACATATCGACACTCGCATCTTTTGTGGTTGCAGGTGCCGGCGTAAAAGTAGCAAAGCATGGCAATTACGGCGTTTCGTCTGTAAGTGGCTCCTCAAATGTTCTGGAATTTCTGGGATATCGTTTTAAATCAGATCAGACGCAGCTACAAAAAGAGCTGGAAATGACAAACATCTGTTTCATGCATGCACCTTTGTTTCACCCTGCCATGAAAACAGTTGCGCCAATCAGAAGAGAATTGGGTGTAAAAACCTTTTTCAACATGCTTGGACCGATGGTAAATCCATCTTCCCCAAAAAATCAGATGGTGGGTGTTTTCAGCCTTGAACTGGCCAGGGTCTATCATTATATTTACCAGCAAAGTGACAAGAATTATTCAGTGGTTTTTGGTCTTGACGGCTATGATGAATGCTCGCTTACATGCAACACAAAAGTGCTTGGCAACAAGGGTGAAAGCATTTTGGAACCAACGGATTTTGGTTTCAGAAAAATTGGTGCTGAAAGCATTTACGGAGGTGACTCAGTAGAGGCCTCAGCAAAGATATTTTTATCCATTTTAGATGGAAAAGGAACCTCGGAACAAGAAAATGTTGTGATTGCCAATGCTGCATTAGCATTGCAATGCGCATTAAATGAACCACTTGCCGAAAGCGTTGCGCGCGCCAAAGAATCACTTCAAAGCAAAAAAGCTTTTCAGATGTTTAATAGTCTAATCAAACTGCAACAATGAGCCATATACTCGAACAAATCGTACGCCATAAACAACAGGAAGTTGAAGAGCGCAAAAGCCTTTATCCTGAAAAGCTGCTGCAGAGAAGCATCTATTTTGAAACAAAACCATTATCCCTGCAGAAATATTTGCTAAGAAACGATCTCACAGGAATCATTGCTGAGTTCAAAAGACGCTCGCCTTCAAAAGGTGTCATCAACGATTATGCAGCCGTTGAACCTACTACACTCGGCTATATGCAATCGGGTGCTTCTGCGCTGTCAATTCTCACCGACCAAAAATACTTTGGTGGCAGCAACGAAGATTTGGTTATAGCACGCAAATTCAATTTTTGTCCAATTCTTCGCAAAGAGTTTATTATTGATCCCTATCAGATCATTGAAGCCAAATCATTGGGCGCAGACGCAATATTACTTATTGCTTCGATTCTGACAAAAGAAACCATTGAAGATTTCACCAAACTCTCGTCTGAATTGGGTATGGAAGTTTTGCTGGAACTTCATGATGATGATGAAATTCATAAAATTCCATCAGAAAATGTAATTATCGGCATCAACAACAGAAACCTGAAAAGCATGACCACTGATGTTGAAACAAGTTTTCGACTTCTTCCAAAGCTTCCGGCTGAAGCTGTAAAAGTGGCAGAAAGTGGCATCAATTCAGCAGAAACAATTTGCAGTCTAAAACGGGCTGGTTACAATGGTTTCCTAATTGGAGAACACTTTATGCAGCATACGCGTCCTAATCTGGCTTGCAAAAAACTCATCAATCAGCTCCGGAGGCTTGAATCATGCTAAAAATTAAAGTTTGCGGCATGCGCGAAAAATCGAATATTGATGCACTGAATGCATGCATCCCCGACATGATTGGATTTATTTTCTATCCGCCTTCACCACGTTTCGTGGGTTGGGATTTTAAACCTGACACACGAATTCACGCATCAAAAGTGGGTGTATTTGTCAATGAATCCATCGAAAAAGTTACAGAAACAGCCAACCATGCAGCACTTGATTTTATTCAGCTTCACGGAGAAGAACCGCCGGAATACTGCATGCAATTGAACAAAAGTGGCTTCAAAATCATCAAGGCCTTCAGCATTAAAGACAGATTTGATTTCAAGCAGACTGATTCATATACAGCATTTTGTGAATATTTTCTTTTTGACACAGCTTCAGGTTCAAAAGGAGGCAGCGGATTGAAGTTTGACTGGCAGGTTTTAGAAAATTACGCTTTCAAAAAGGGTTTCATTCTCAGTGGAGGTATTGGCATTGAAGATGCCGACCAAATTTTGAAGTTAAAAAATCCTGCAATGGTTGGAATTGACATCAACAGTCGTTTTGAGCTGTTGCCAGGTATTAAAGATATTGATCAAATAAAAAACTTTATTCATGCAATCAGAGACACTAAATAGCATGCCTTTCCATGCGGATGCATCAGGTTTTTACGGTGATTTCGGTGGTGCGTTCATCCCCGAAATGCTTTACGCCAATGTTGAAGCATTAAGAAATAAGTATTTGGAAATCATTGGTTCAGATGATTTTCAAAAAGATTACCAAAAACTGCTGCGCGATTATGTGGGCAGACCAACTCCTTTGTATGAGGCTGGAAATTTGTCTGAACGCTATGGAGCAAGGATTTTCCTGAAAAGAGAAGACCTGAATCATACGGGAGCGCACAAAATCAACAATACTGTCGGGCAGGTTTTGCTTGCACGCCGACTGGGCAAAAAACGCATTATTGCAGAAACAGGTGCAGGTCAGCATGGTGTTGCAACAGCCACTGTTTGTGCGTTGATGCAAATGGAATGCATTGTTTACATGGGCTCGGTTGACATGGAGCGGCAGGCACCCAACGTGGCCAGAATGCGCATGTTAGGCGCAAAAGTAGTACCTGCCCTCAGTGGCAGCCGCACACTGAAAGACGCTACCAACGAAGCCATCCGTGATTGGATCAACAATCCAGAATCCACACATTACATCATTGGTTCAGTTGTCGGACCTCACCCCTACCCTGATTTGGTTGCCAGACTTCAGGCAGTAATAAGTGAAGAAATAAAATCACAGCTGCTGTCAGAAACCGGAAACTCAAATCCGGATTATGTGATTGCTTGTGTCGGAGGTGGAAGCAATGCCGCCGGAGCATTTTATCATTTTCTGAATACACCGGAAGTAAAACTTATTGGTGCAGAAGCCGCAGGTGAAGGTGTTTCATCAGGCAAAACCGCAGCATCGCTCGTAGTTGGAAAAAAGGGAATCATTCATGGCTGTCTTACTTCGCTGATGCAGACTGAAGATGGGCAGATCGTTGAGCCACACAGCATTTCCGCCGGTTTGGATTATCCCGGAATCGGGCCTTTACATGCACATCTGCACCAAACTCACAGGGCACTTTATTACAGCATCACAGACAATGAAGCCATCGAAGCTGCTTTTGAGCTTTCGGAAACTGAAGGCATAATTCCTGCTTTGGAAACTGCCCACGCACTTGCCGTTCTTAAAAAACTTCAGTTGAAAACTACCGACAAAGTAGTTGTAAACCTCTCAGGACGTGGCGACAAAGACCTTTCAACCTATATGAAAATCCTTGAATCGAGATGAAAAGATTAGATCAGCTTTTACAAAACAAAAACTCCAGAGTTGTAAATATTTACTTTACAGCCGGTTACCCAGGTCTCGACAGCACCATGTCAATCATCAGGCTGCTTGAAAAGCATGGCGCGGGATTGATCGAAGTTGGAATGCCATTTTCTGACCCCCTGGCAGACGGTCCGGTCATTCAGGAAAGCAGTCGGATTGCACTTGAAAATGGCATGAATACCGACTTGCTTTTTGAACAGTTAAAGTCGTTGAGACCGGCCACACAAATCCCCGTTGTTCTTATGGGATATCTAAATCCTGTGCTTCAATATGGCATGGAAAAATTTCTGAGCCGTGCCTCATCCTGCGGAATTGACGGCCTCATATTGCCTGACCTTCCGCCTGAAATATATGAGTCGCAGTACCTTTCACTTTTCGAAAAATATGAAATCTATCCCATTTTTCTGGTTACTCCTCAAACGCAACAAGATCGTCTCCATTATCTTGACAGCTTGAGCAAAGGATTTCTTTATGCCGTTTCCTCCTCCGCTACCACTGGTGGAAAAAGCGGCTTTAACAAAGATCATCTGGCTTATTTTGAACGACTTGCATCAACAACTCTGAAAAACCCGCTCATGATCGGCTTTGGCATTTCAACCAATGAAAGTCTGGAAACAGTTTTCAGGTTTGCATCAGGCGCAATTATTGGCAGTGCATTTATTAAGAACCTGAATGAAAACGCAGAGGATTTTGGAATCTCCGAATTTATGAACCAATTGCTAAACAAATCAAAATGATTATTCAATTACAACAAGATATTAGTGACGCGCAGAAATCGGTAATTATTGAAAAGGTTAACAAGTTGGGCTATCAAACAAGTGAAGTCACTACACAGTTTGCCCACTATCTGATCGCCGTTGGAAAAGCTGAATTTGATCTCAGACGGATCGGTCATCTGACTGGCATAAAAGATATTCACCGTGTATCTGATCCATATAAACTTGTTTCCAAAAAATGGCGTGTTTATGATACAGACATTGATCTTGGCGAAGGTGTACACATCAACCGGAGCGAACTCAGCATCATTGCCGGACCGTGTTCAATTGAAAGTCCGGAGCAGATTGACCAAACCATAGCACATCTGAAAGCCAATAATATCCGCCTTATGAGAGGTGGGGTTTTCAAACCACGATCCTCTCCTTATGCTTTCAGAGGCATTGGTCTTGAAGGACTTAAAATATTTTCTGAAAAATGCCGTGCTGCCGGAATTAAAGTCGTCACTGAAGTTATGCAGGTTTCTCAGGTTGAAGAGATGCATGATTATGTAGACATCTTTCAGGTAGGAACACGCAATGCTCAAAACTTCAATCTTCTGGATGAATTGGGCAAAATCGATAAGGCTGTAATGTTGAAACGCGGCTTTTCCGGAACTATTGAAGAACTGCTTCAGGCAGCTGAATATGTTTTCTCAAATGGCAACGAAAAAATTATCCTTTGTGAACGTGGCATCAGAACTTTTGAAACAGCCTACCGCAATACACTGGACCTGAACGCTGTGCCGATTCTGAAAGAAAAAAGCCATTTACCTGTGATCGTCGATCCATCGCATGGTGTTGGACTGCGCAACTATGTTGAGCCAATGGCTTTGGCAGCAGTAATGTCAGGTGCTGACGGAATCATTATGGAAGTACATCAATGTCCTGAAAAAGCGCTCTCTGATGGACAGCAAACACTGAATTATCACGAAGCCAAAACTTCATACGAGAGACTGCGGCAAACTTATGCTTTGAAGAAAAGCTTTAACGGGGTTTGATCGAAATAATGGAAAAAATCTTGATTTGATTTTTCCAGGTATAGCCAAAAATTCTGCTAATCTAATCGCATGCTGATATATGATCCATCAATTCATGGATAATAAGCTGCATTGACTGACCTCCGTCCATTTTTGGCAACATTTGAAAACTCACTAAGGCCTGTATAAAGAGATCTTCTCCAGGATTGCTTTCTAAAAGCGATAAAAACATGCGCTCCGCCGAAACATGTTCTTCTGTCATTGCAACAGTAAATGATCTGTCTGAACCACAAAACCTGAAATTTGAGGCATCAGCAAAATGATGAAATCTTCCGGTTGCAATAAATTTTTTGCCGGTTATCTCACCTTCAATTTGCTTTTCAAGTAAAAGTTTCTTTTGACCGATTACTTCTTTGCCTTCAAAATCAAGTAATTCCAGTTTGTCTGCTTTAGGAGCAAGCAATAACTGCAAACTTTTTCCTCCATCAAGTACAAGAATTTCATCCTTTACATGCCAAAAACCAACATATCCCTGCGCTTCCGCTCCCTGAAGAGGCCAGTTGATATAGAAGAAAGTAGAATCGCTTTCAAGAAGAAGATTAGAAGTCATTACTTCAAATTCCGAAAAAGCCAGATCACCACCCCAGAAACCACCAAGGTTTTGCTGTGTGGAGCAAGATAAGAAGCTTGAAGCAACAAGCAAAATAAAGGAAACTTTTACAAATAGTTTTTTGAATCTCATGACATAGTTGGTTAAATATTTGAAGCGTCTTATTTTCGCTTTTTCATCAATGATACAGCATTTCTATCCTTTTTGGAAGCTAAAATCAAATAGACTACCACCGGAACAAATGTAAGCAATGTTATCATCGGAATCATCCATTGCATGGCATTGGTCTGCTCATCTAATGCAGAACTGTAAATTGACAAAAGAATGATGGAGAAAATCAATGCAATAAACAACTTCAGCCAGCGAATCAAAAGTGTGGCTGATCGATACTGCCGCACGACATTTTGCTCAGTAATTTTTACAGGATAGTTAAAAATATGGGGATATCTATTGAGAATTGTCATTCCCGCCAAAAGGGCAGTTGTTAGCAATGGAATGAACAAAATTGAAATTTTATCTCCATAACCATCTGGTTTTCCGGCAACATCAAAATGTACAGGAATGGTTTCCGGAAGATATACATAACCGAAAATAGCAAAAAACCAGATAACTGCCAATAGTCCCCAGCCGATCCAATCGACTATTCTATCGTGAAAGTTTAATTCAACTTTTATACGAGGTCGTTTTTCCATCGGTTTTACACTTTTGACAATCAAAATTAGAAAAACAAAACCATTGAAAACGTACTACATACAAAATTAAAGTTGCTAACATCAGGCAAAATCATTTATTCTATTGATTTAGAGACCATTGCAGAGATTAAATTAATGAATAAAAACATCACACTTCTATTAAACTAAATAATACTTTTGGGGCACAAAATCTGAAAATATGAAATTTCTATGGATCTCTATTCTGCTGTTGAGCATAGGCATTCGACTTAGCGGGCAAAACACTTTTTCAACTGCTACTGACGGCGTATTGACTTTTCAGCTTACTACAGTTTCTGATGGTGTTGCTTATGCCCCTCGTCATTGTCTGGCAATATGGATAAAAGATGCCGGCGGAAATTTCATTATTTCACGCAAGGTGATGGCAAACAGCCGTAAACAGCATCTTGTTAAATGGGTTGCAAATTCAAACTACAATGTCGCAGATGCAATAACTGGCGCAACACTTAATGCCCACACTTCACATACAATCAGCTGGGATTGCCGCGATATTGCAGGCAATCTTGTCCCCGACGGCACCTATCAGGTTTGGATTGAATATACAAGCAGAAACTCAGCAAGCAATGGAATCGTTGGTCCGTTTTATTCTTTTAGTTTTGAAAAAGCTGAAACTCCCTTAAGCATCAATATACCTGATGAAACCTATTTCAAAAATATGAGTTTGAATTTTGAACCAATTGGCGTTTTTCTGGAAAGTAAGTTGGATGAAAGCGCACTGATCAATATCAACCCAAATCCTTTCACCGAAAGCTTTAGTTTGTCGCTTAAAACTGCCACAGCTTCGTTTGTCAATATCAGTCTGTACAACCAGAATGGCGTAAGAATCGATGAAATATTTGATGGGTTTAACAGCGAAAAAAATCTTGAAGTCTATTGGAGTCAATCTGAGATAAAACTACCATTAATGCAGGGGAACTATTATTTACGCTTTAATATTAATGGAAAAATTTACGGAAAAAAGCTTATAAAGCTTTGATATACAATATTTCTACATAGTCTGATGAGGTTTGAAAAAAATTATAACCCTAATCATTCTATGAGAATAAATTGCGGGATTATCAGATAAAAAGGTGTTTCAGATAAACTATTTTTTGGAAAAATGCATCAAATTTAAGAATCCAAATAATCTAGTATTTATTTACCTATTTTTGCGGCACTCCATTTTAACATTAAATTAAAAATTCATGAACTACAGATTTATTATTATCGGGCTGTTTATAATGGCTTCAATAATTGCTTTTGGTCAAACTGAATCACAAGAGGCAAAAGCAGGCATCACAGGCAGGTTATCCGCGCCAATACTCGTACCCAGCATTGCAGAACAAATCCGGACAGGGACTTTCAAAGCTACCGATCCAAACGAACCAGGCAGGATGGGACAACCAAAAAGGCACGGCGCCAATATGACTGTGCCAGGCAAAGGACTTCCTGTTGGCAAAGATCCACTTGTAAGAGAGCACGGATCTTTTCCACGTATTCCGGGCAGATCGCCCGAACTGGTTTTTAATGCAAATGTTTCGAATTACACACCATCAGATCCAACAGGTGCTGCAGGTCCAAATCATTTCGTTGGCGCATGGAATATCGGCTTCAGAATATTTGATAAAAGCGGAAACCCATTGACTCCGGCCGCATCACTTGGAACACTCTTCCCCGGCAACACGCTCGGTGATCCGATCGTTTTGTATGATGTTGCTGCTGACAGATTTATCATTACCGAGTTTGACAGTAGTCCAAATGGATTCAATGTTGCTATTTCACAAGGCCCTGATCCTGTCAATGACGGCTGGTATGTTTATACCACTGGTTTTACAACAGGCTCATTTCCAGATTATCCAAAATTTTCAATCTGGAGCGATGGCTATTATGTTACTGCAAATATCAATGCAACAAACAGACTTTTCGTGATTGAAAGGGAGATAGCGCTAACCGGTGGACCTGCACAATTTATCGGTTTCCCGCTTCCGGGAATAAGAACCTCAGGCTTCTATAGCCCTCAGGTTTTCAACGTAACCAATGGCGACCTTCCTCCGGCAGGCAACGCAAAAGTTGTTTATCTACAGGATGATGCATGGTCTGGTGTAAATGTCGATCATTTAAAAATCTGGACTGTCAATGTTGATTGGGATACTCCTTCAAATTCTACTATCTCTGCTGCAGAGGAAGTTATCACCTCCCCCTTTATTTCAGTGTTTGACGGAGGATCATTTTCAAACAGACCACAACCCTCAGGGCCAGATCAGGATGTGCTTCAGGCCACTATCATGAATCAGGCTCAATACAGAAGATTTCCTACTCATAACTCTGTAGTCTTTAATTTTGTTGTAGATACTGATCCGACTGCTGGTGAACTTGCCGGAATAAGATGGTTTGAAATGAGGCAATCAGCCGATGGCGAACCATGGGAGATTTATCAGGAAGGCACCTATACTTCACCTTATAACAATAAGGATGCATTCTCTGGAAGTATGGCAATGGATGCTTTGGGAAATATAGGAATGGCTTATACAACTGTTAGCAGCACCGAAAGAATCGCAATCTACTATACTGGAAGATTTGCTTCCGATCCTTTGGGAATAATGACTATAGATGAAACTTTGATTGCTCAAGGCACTTCAAACAATCCTTCTAACCGCCTTGCAGATTATGTGCATCTCACTGTTGATCCTGTAGATGATAAAACTTTCTGGCATATTGCCGAATATTTTGTTAGCAACAGCCGCACTGATGTTGTAGGTGTTTTCAAAATTGCACCAAATTTCATCAATGATATTGGCGTTATCAGTATCGACTCACCGATAAACGGAGCATTGACTGACAGCGAAGAAGTTACAATAACGATTTTTAACGGTGGCATTGATGAACAGATTGATATTCCTGTGAGTTTTCAGGTAAATGACGGAGATGAAATCACGGAAATTATTCCCGGCCCGATTGCGTCTGCTACCTCCATGCAATATACTTTTAGCGCTACAGCAGATTTGAGTCTGGAAGGACAAGATTATGAGTTAAAAGTTATTGCCAGACTTGAATTGGATGAATCGCCTGTAAACGACACCCTTGTTACTACAGTTAAACATCTATTTCACAATGATTTAGGATTGAATTCGATTCTAAGGCCTGTTTCAGGCCATGTCAGTCTTGAAGAAGAGGAAATAGAAATAATTATCAGCAATTTTGGAACATCTGATCAACATGAGTTTGAGGTTTCATACAATCTGGAAGGACAGGTTGTAACTGAAATTTATCAGGACACTTTAAAGTCTGGTGAATCAGCTTCCTATACTTTTGCCACCACCGGTAATTTTGGCGTATTGGGATCGTTCAATTTATCATCCTACACCTCGCTTCACAACGACTCAATCCCTGCTAATGATACTATCTCAGTAGTCATCGTAAAAAATATCTGCGAACCACAATCCTCCTGCATCATAGGACTTGCCCTCAGGCTGGTCGAAATTGGAAGTATTTCAAACGAAACCAGCTGTTCATCCGGCGGATATGGAAATTACACAGACCTCTCAACTACCCTTGAAAGAAATATGATACATGAGCTTAAACTGGGAACAGGTTATGGCGATATGTATACTTCTGTCTGGATCGACTTTAACGACAATTTTATTTTTGAAGAAGACGAGTTGATGGTAGATAATGTAGTAATTGGCTTTAATCAGGGGTCTGGCAATCATTTTGTCACAGTTCCTTTGACTTTGCCCGAAAATGCACCACTTGGAACACACATCATGCGCGTGAAAACAAGATGGAGTCAACCGCTGCCAGCAAATCCATGCGACTCTTTTCCTTATGGCGAAACTGAGGATTATCACGTAGATGTTACGCTGTTCACCGGAATTGAAACAGCTTTGCAGGACAAAACTGATATTAATGTGATTCCAAGAGGCAATCAGCAATATGATATCACGCTAAAAACAAACGATTTAACGGAAACACTGCTTTTCAATTTGTTTAGCGTCACAGGACAAAAACTGGTTGAAAACCGCATTAATCAAGTGGATGGATTATATTCCTATCCTTTGGATATGTCGTATGCTGCACCTGGAGTTTACCTTGTCAGAATCGGAAATGCACGTTTTGGAAAAATTAAAAGGATAGTTATAAATTAGATCTGACTATCAAAATCAAAAAGGATATCGGGAGCCTGTTTCATGGCAACTGATATCCTTTTTTTTATGAAAAAATCCTTTAGTTTTACAGGACTGTATCTATCCTAATGTACAAACACAGACTGCACTTTCAATTTGTGCAAAGAGCAATTTCAAGCCTTAAAATTTAAACCTCAGCTGTAATTTGAAATCAGTTCTTGTATTTCCCTCGATCAATTCAAGTCCACTACTTATTTCGTTTCGGTCAGAGTACCATGTTTGGGCAATGCGCGCCCACAAATCAATCGACTTATGTGCTTTCAGGCGCAGTAACAGATACATACGTGTACCTTTCTGATAGAAAGCCGGAATGGAAAATGCATAAAGCACATCATTCTCATAAGTATAAACACGGCTGTCATAGGTGTCTGCATCAAAAACTGCATAACGGAAAGTCAGCTCGTAAGGCTTTGATGGCGGTCTGAAAAGAATATCCTGATATATAATAAATCCATGACTTACATCCTTGTTGACTTCATTGTATGAAATCAGCTCTGCCCTGTTCTTTAAAATAAATGAGGGACTGACAGTATAATTCAGATGAAATCTTAAAGTATTCTTTGTGTAGTTGACCAGGTGATCGATTGTATTCCAGGGGTTATTGTCATTGGTCATTTTTCGCTTTGTCCTGAACCGAACGTAAGCATCTGCCCTTCTGTTAATTCGATGGTCGAGCTGTGCGTAGTAATCATAACCATAACTTGGACCGTCGGTAGCAAAGCGCAGCCAGGGAAATGTAAAATGGTCTGCATAAGCCGAAAGCTTCCATCCCGGCGCAAGCCCTGCACTGATTCCTGCATAAATGCCACGTTCATTGTTGGTGAGTGTTCCTTCAGAAAACGAATTACTAAAAAGATTCTGATAGTTTCTCTGATAATCACGGTAAGCAAGAGTAATTGACACAAAGCCAGCAGGTTGTGCTGTAACTCCTGCAATTCCAGCCATACCGCCATTGTCACTCCGACCTATTTCTCCAAAAAATATCATTTGTGGATAAACAACTCTGAAGTCTACACCTTGATTTGTGATTTCTTTGCCCATAAACCTGAACTGATTGTATGGATAGATTCTTGGAGTAAGCGCCGCCCCTAACTGTGTTTGATGAATCGTATATCCAAGTTCCAGCCGCCTGCTTTTGAAGGACACTCTGCCGCCAAAAACAGTTTGAGAAATGGTAGCCTTCTTTAATAATTCATTCACTGTCCGATGCAGCCCTGTTTCCTGAAGGCTGGTGATTGTGAATACTTCACTCGAAACTGAATCAACAAGATCAATATTAGCATCTATATATTTCGTTGAATAAAAACCGGTAAACTCAAATTGTTTCCATCCCAGTGTTGCAGCGCCTCCGCGCAAAAACAGACTTTCATTGACCGAGGTATTTGGCCTGATTCCTTGTCCATATTTGATAACACTTGTTGGTTCGGTTGATTTGCCAAAAGCAAGTCCTGTCCACATCGTTAATCCTTGTCCAAAAGCCAGATGGTAATCACCCAATGCAAGGGCTTTTAAAGGGCCAACATCTTTGATGAAGGCATGCGCCGAATAAAAATCGAAACCACTGCGAAGCTTATCTCCAAGCAAACGCTGTAATGAATCATTTACTTTATTTGCAAAAAACACCTCTCCCGCATCCTTTTCCATTGTAACGCCCGCCCTTACTCTGTTTCGGTAATTGAAAGAATAGCGTGCATATACTTTTTCGGAACTGCCAAGATACCTCGAATTTGGTTTTGCCCATAATGCAGAATCGGTTATGCTTTTATAACCTTCACGTTCTTCCAAAACGCCTTCTGTTCTAAGCAAAAGCTGGTGCCTTCCCCATTTGAGAACATTCTTCGGCTTTAATGTTTGGCTGCGACTGACTTCTGTAACCGTTAAAACAGGAATCAAAACACTCACTGTCCTTTCATCAAATCCTTCTACCATAGAAAGTTCAAACAAGGAAAGCATCGGCCCGAACTCTTTAAGATACTTTTGAAGACTTTCAAATTGGATACCAGAAATCAGATACAAATTCTGAAGTTCTGCTATATCCGGACCATTTACATTGATTTTATTCTCGCTGTAATAATAATAGGAGTCTACCAAATCTGTAAAATCAACATTATCTTCCAGGCTTTCGGCAATGGACTCAATCTGAAGGGTGATTCTCTCAGAAAGACCGCGTGCTGTTGTATTTGCAATCTGAGCATAAATAAAATTCACTGGAAATAGAAAAACCACTGGCAGAATAATCTTTGCGAAAAAAATGTCAGGCCTAAACTGCTGCTTCATTATTTTGAAGTATTTCCAAATGAATAAATTATCCCGCCCTGAATATTTGCCCCTAAAACCTGATGGAGAGATGCTGCTACATCAAATCTTAATCCGGAAATCTGCATTCCTGTTCCAAAAGTAAATAAACCGGGATTTACTGCTAAACCTGTTCTAAGATAGAATGTCTCATTAAGTAAATACTCCAGACCTATGCGTACATCAGGCTCAAAGTCAAAATTCTTTTCAATATCTGCAACAGCTAAAAGCTTCTCAGTGAATTGGTAACTAATACCAAATCGTAATATTATTGGAACACGCTCGTTTGTAACTTCTGAAAGCGTCACTCTTGCAGGATTGAAAATATAGGCTCCAACAGCAAGCTTATCATTAATATTTGATTGAACGCCAAATTCAAAGGTTACGTTATTAAATCCTTCATAACCTTCAGCGAAGCTCGTAGACAGATAGTCCAATTGCAATCCAATGCGCAATCCAGGCCCAAATGCGCGTGCGTAGGCCAGACCAACCTTGTTTTCGTTGTATAAATTATACCCAAATTGATTGTAGCTCAAACCAAGCACTCCAAATTTCACAGGCATAATGAAAGCTACACTTTTCAATCCCAGTTCCTTCAGCATAAAGCGGTTTTCATAAGCTATACCTGCGGAAATATCCTTCTGCATTGCCATCCCTGCCGGATTGTTTTGAATGGCCCAAAAATCAGTCAAACTTACTGAAGCTTTCCCCAGCCCGCCTGACCTGCCGCCAATAATGCCGACACCATCGAAACCATGAACCGAAGTTGATAATACAGTAAAAAAAATCAGTGCTGCTGTAAAGAAATGTTTCATGCTGTTGAAAAGATAATTTTCGATAAAAGTACGGAAAATTGCTAATTTTGCAAGCAAACATACATTATGCAACATCCTATATTTGATTATTTATCCAGACTGGAGCAAAACAACAACAAAATCTGGTTTGAGGCCAACCGTAAGGAGTTTGAATCTACTCGTAATGAATTGATTGCAATTGCAAGCAATCTTATAGAACAAATTTCAGCATTCGATGAATCCTTAGGTCAATTGGAAGCAAAAAAATGTATTTTTCGTCAAAATCGTGACGTTCGTTTTTCAAAGAATAAGAAGCCTTACAAAACAACCATGTCTGCATATTTTGCTCCAGGAGGCAAAAGCAGTTCCAGTGCCGGCTATTATCTGCACCTTGAGCCTGGTAAATCATTTGCCGGAGGAGGTATTTATTCCCCACAGCCAGATATTCTGAAAGCTATCAGAACTGAAATCTATTTTAACGGATCAGAGTTTGAATCAATCATCAATGATAAGGAATTCATTAATGTGTTCGGCGAGCTAATGAACGAAAAGCTGCTTAGGCCACCAAAAAGCTTTCCGCCTGAATTTCCACAGATCGAACTGCTTAAATACAAGCATTACGTTGTAAGTCGAAACTTCGATCTTGAAAAGATGAATTCAGCTGATATAGAATCATTTGCTATTGAAACTTTTAAAAGTATGTTTACATTTAACAGTTTTCTAAACAGAGCAGTTAATAATGCAGAGTAGAGCATCTACCGTTAACTTAATAATATATACCGTTAACTTAATAGAGTTACCATTTGTAGTGAAATGAGTGGTACATTTGTATTCCTAATTGGTTGGTTGTTTTATAAGTTCGAACTTAATGCCCTTGAGGTTGGATTGATTTAGTTGTTTTTTCAATTCATACACACCTCAAGGGCATTCCTCTTTTATACACTTAGCTTTTTTCAATTGTGATTTTCAATCTGAATTTTAGTATTAAAATCTATCAGATTATCATGGGCTGGCTGTTGCTATTCAGACGTGTTAACATTTTGTTTGGTTTGCATTTTTTACACGGAATAGCCTGAATATATAAAAAGCCCACTTCACTATGTCCGCAAAAATAATTTTGGCCCAACCATATTATTTGATGAAGGATAAATTTTTCAGTTAAATACACTGTTTTAAGAAATTATTAACGTTTGGCATTAAAATTGAAACCTATTGACTAACTTAGTGAAATATTTGGTATTTATCTGTTTTAAGATTCAATCAAAACACAAACAAAACAAAAATGAGAAAGTCTCTGATTATTGGTCTAACACTCACTATAACAGTGTTGACGTTGAGTTGCAGAAAACATATTGATGAGCCGGATTCAGCAATTAAAATGGAAAATTTGTCTGTTTCATCATCTTTTGACTGGGAGACAACACACAATGTTGAGTTCATTATTACTGCAGATGAATCCAAAATGGTAAGAATAGTTTCCGAAAATGGGAAAATTGTCTATCACCAAGGATTTTACAGCACTATGCCCGCACCCTATAATATCAAACTTAATCTCCCGAAAATTGTAACCAAGGTAATGGTTAATGACAGGCTTACAGACATAACCTCTAATACAGTTTCCGTTCAACTAATAGACTCTCAACAGAAGAATTCAAGATTTTTTGAATTGACAAATGTACCAGAGCCGGTTGTTTATTGGAAGTTGAATGAATCACAAGGAAATATAGCAAGTGATGCGATGGGATTGCTCGAAGGAACTGCAACAGGCCATCGATGGGTTGCCGGAATCAATGGAAATGCAATTGAATTTGATGGAGTGACCGGACATGTGAGGATTAACAACAGCGGAGCTTTTAATCCGGTGAATGATCAGATCAGTTTTGCGTTTTGGTTTAAACTGAATACAGTCGGTTCTTCAGGTACATTTCTTTTTCATAACACTAAATATATCCTGAAAATTGACCCACAGGGCCGACTGACATTTGCACTATATATTCCGACTTACAAAGACGCTGTAATGGCATACTCGGATCGGATTCTTGACACCGACTGGCATCATATGATTGGGACTTATGACGGCAATGTCATGAAACTGTATTTAGATGGACAGCTAATGGCTTCAAAAATTGTCAGCGGCAATTTGAATCCAAGCAATGCTCCCATTTTGATTGGCAATCAAAACACCATTAATTTCTTCAATGGGCAGATGGATGAGGTGCAGATTTACGGCTCAGCATTAACAGAAGTTGCTATAAATGAACTTTATATGAGTTCACAGAATCCAGGTAGTGGTGAAGAAAATCTTATTTCATACTGGAGTCTGAATGAAAATCAGGGTTTAATTGCTTATGACCAAACAGGGAGCAATAATGGAACGATCAGTAATGCAAGCTGGGTTCCCGGAATTTCAGGCAGTTGCTTGTCTTTTAATGGTACAAACAGCCATGTGAACATTCCAAATCATCCCTCTTTAAATCCTGTTACATCAATTTCCATGATGGCTTGGGTGAAAACAACGACAAATTTAACAACAAAAATAGTTCAGAAAGGCGACTGGGATGGCCATGGACTTGGCCAGGGCAAATGGGATGGCTGGAATGCGCATATAAGAACTGCCGATAATATGAGTCACTCACTTCATTGGCTGGGCGGGCTTCCTGTTATTAATGAGTGGTATCATTTGGCCATGACTTATGATGGAAGCATGTTCAAGTTTTATGTGAATGGACAATTAAGAAACAGCAAAGCTTTGACAGGTGAACTGAAAGTAAATGGCAGAAACGCATCTATCGGCTCTGACAATGCTGCTCAAAAGTTTTTTACAGGAGAAATTGATGAAGTAAAAATATTTGGATCAGCACTTAGTCAAACAGAGATTCAGTCCAATTATTCAACAACAGGCCAGTCAAATGATCAGGATGGCGATGGTGTAGCAGACCAGGATGACGATTTTCCAAATGATCCTGCAAGAGCATTTATCAATTATTTTCCTGCGGAAGGATATGGTAGTCTGGCATTTGAGGACTTATGGCCCAATAAAGGTGATTACGATTTCAATGATCTTGTTGTTGATTACAGGTTTAAAATTGTTACAAATGCAAGGAACAAAGTATCTGATGTGATTGGGGATTTTGTCATCAAAGCAATTGGCGCAGGATTTGAAAATGGGTTTGGATTCCAGTTTGACGGAAATACAGTGAGCCAAGAGGATATACTTGTTGAAGGTCATATTTTGAGCGAAGACTATGTTCAGTTGAATCAAAACGGAACAGAAGCAGGTCAGGAAGAACTTACAATAATTGTTTTTGACAATGCCAACAAAATCCTGGTTCCAACAACTGGTTTTGGCGTGAATGTTTTTCCTGATCAACCTTATATTGAACCAGATACGGTAAGACTCAACATTGGGTTTAAGACAGATAAGTATTTGATTAATGATCTTAGTATTCATAATTTCAATCCCTTTATCATTATTAATAAGGAACGTGGAAAAGAGGTACATCTGCCTAACCGTAAACCAACAAGTTTAGCTGCAGCCGAATTTTTTGGACAGGGTCAGGACGATTCAAATCCTTCAACAGGCAAATATTACAAAACCGCTGAAAATTTGCCGTGGGCTTTGAATATTTCTTCAAGTTATGACCATACAATAGAAAGTTTTCAGATTACCAGCGCACATTTAAAATTTGCTGCATGGGCAGAATCTTCAGGGGTTCAGTTCCCTGACTGGTTTCTGGATCTTGCCGGATATCGCGATAAATCGAAAATTTATAAATCGCCCAAATAAGCGTATTCAAATGTAACTATTTCGCTGTTAGGTATTTATGAGTAAACTGATCAGGAATTCTGCCTTAAGAATCTTTTGTCTGCTTCTGTAAATATTTTTTTTACAATGAGATAATTTTGCAGACTCCGACTTAAAATATAGCTGCGTGCCTGACTTTTGCTGTATCAACCTCTTTGTGAGTAATGCAATCCCATACAGGGCAGACAAGCTTGCAAAGCATACATCCAACACAGCGTTCTTCATCAACGGAAGCTTTTCTGGATTGTTTATCAAATTTCATCGCCTGATTTGCTCCATCCTGACAAGAGATATAGCACTGACCGCAGCCGATGCACTTTGCTTCATCCACAACTGAAACTACCTGAAAACGTGTATTGAATTCTGACGGATCGACAATCTTCTGCGCTGCTTTTCCAATAATCTGTGTCAGTGATTGAATGTTTCGTTCAATCATATAGTCACTTAGCCCTTCGATCATATCTTCTACAATCCTGTATCCATAACGCATGATTCCGGTAGTTACCTGCAGATTTGTTGCGCCCAGAAGCAAAAAATGTAATGCATCAATCCATGTTTCAATTCCGCCAATGGCACTTACAGGCAGATTAATGGCCTTGGAATTATAAAGTTCAGAAACAAATCGCATGGCAACAGGTTTTACGGAAGGCCCGGAGAAGCCTGTTGGTGAAGAATGCCCGTGAATGTTTGGAAGTGGTGTAAAATTATTGATATCGATATCAGTGATGGCACGGATGGTGTTGATGGCTGAAATTGCATCGGCACCACCTCTCTTAGCTGCTAAGGCCACTGGAATCATATCAGTAATATTAGGTGTCATTTTGGCTATTACAGGAATTTTGCAAGATTTTTTGACTATTTCAGTAAAAGCTTCCACAGCATGAAAATCCTGACCTGTTCTGTGTCCTGCCGTTTTATGAGCCATTTGCGGACAAGAGAAATTGAGTTCCAGTATATCTGCTCCTGCATCTTCCGACATTTTGGCTAATTCTGCCCAATCTTTATCCTCAAAACCCATTATACTCGAGATTAAGACCTTTTGTGGATAGTTCTTTTTAAGCCACACAAGATCTTTGATATTGTCCTTTATGGGTCTGTCGGTAATCTGTTCTGCATTCTGCAAACCGATAAAACGTTTATCGAAAACATTCAGGGCGTTTAAGCGTGGAGAAGGTATAACAACTTTGAAGCTTTTTTCCAGACCGAGTGTTTTATAGACGATGCCACTCCAGCCAGCATCATAAGCTCTGGCGCACATTTCGGCGTGATTTCCGACAGGTGAAGATGAAAGACAAAATGGATTCTCGAATCTGACACCACAAAATTCTATACTCAAATCGGCTTGCGTTTTCATGCTTTTTTTCCCCTATTCTTTAAATAAATATCAATGCCAAGAGCTGCCTTTTTGCCTTCGCCGACAGCCTGTACCACAGTGCTTCCGGCATTAACAACGTCGCCGCCAGCAAAAACACCTTCAATATTAGTTTCAAAAAAATCACTCACCTCAACGATACCTTTTCCTTTTGTTTTAAGACTTTTTTTAAATCTAACTATTTCATAACCAGGCTTCGTTCCAATGGCCTGAACCACAAAATCAATATTAATCCCAAATGAAGTGCCTTCAATCTTTCGGGCATTAGTTGGAGAGAAATTTCCGGGTTCAATCCATTCTACTTCTGTGCCTTTTAAGCCAGTAATTGTTTTTTCATTTGCAACAACTTCATTAATCTGGCAACCAGCTTTAAAAGTAATGTTCATTTTGCGGGCAAGCTCAATTTCATCCCTGTCTGCAGGCAGTTCATCCAAATGCTCAAGTGAAATCAAATACACTTTGCCTGCGCCACAGGCTTTAGCCGAAACTGCTGAATCAATAGCAACACTTCCACCACCAATCACAGCTACGTTTTTGTTCTTGAGGTCGATCTTTTCCCGGTCAAATTTCACGGTTCGCAGAAAGGCAATATAATCCACAGCATTGATATAGTTATCGAACAAATCGATTTTGAAAGCTACTGAAAGGCCTGTGCTGATGAATATAGCCTCATATCCTTCTGCAAAAAGCATTGAAATGGCTTCATTATTTTCAACAGAAGTATTCAAACGAATATTAACACCCATACTCAGAAGATTTTCAACGTCATAAGCTATAGCTTCTACGGGCAGTCTGAACTCAGGGATATTCCATTTTGGCACACCACCTGCTTTGTCTTCACGTTCAAAAATTGTGACATCATAATCCATTTTAGCAAGTTCAGATGCACAACCCATACCAGCAGGACCGCAGCCAATAACAGCAATTTTACCCTGGTCTTTCTTGCTCTTTCTCAAAGGTTCAATTTGAAAACGCTTCCCATATTCTATGGCAAAGCGCTGTAAACCGCTGATATTTATTGGGTCTTCAAGCGCTTTGATGCTACAGGCCTTTTCACAAAGTTTTTCAACAGGACAAACAAAAGCGCATACGCTTCCAAGAATGTTGTTGTTGCGGATTGTTCTGGCAGCACCTTTATAATTATAGAATTTTATTTGCCTGATAAATTTACCCGGATCAGTTCCTGCAGGACAGCCATCACTGCAAGGGGCATCGAAACACAGCAAACATCGGTTTGATTCTTTAATGGTTGACTGAAGTGTCAAGGACTCACGCATACTTTGAAATTGGGTAATCTTATCCGGATCAAATGCTTTTCTCATATTAAATGACTTTTGGGGAATTTTCAAATTAACCTAACAATTATCCCTGAATATTTGAGTTTCCATGCATGTTTGTGCATTTGAACGTCAAATAAACGCTAAAGTTAACCCAAATTATGCAATTGACATTTTTTCAGAAGGTTTAAACTGGCTATATTTAGAAATAGGCTTTCGATATAGTCTCGTTTTTTTCCTTTGACTGCCATCACCAGCTTTGTTTTTCTTGCTGAGGTACTCAGGTAAGCT
>JAGXRB010000202.1 GCA_018336075.1 Bacteroidota bacterium | reverse complement strand
TTTTTTGCTGCAAGTGAAGCCGCTTAAGAGTGGATAGAACTATATTTGTAATCTGTTTACTTATTTATGAGGCTGCTATTAACCATTTTAATTACTGCATTTTTTTTTATTGCTGACAGCAATTTTCCTTCAGCAATGGAAATTTCTGTGCCTTCAATTGCTTTGGAAACAACTATAAATGACAGTATATCTGCATCTTATCATCAAATTGACAGTATAGCACTTCCAAAGTATAATCAGCAGAAAAATGATGATTCAACACAAAAAATTATCAGCAGAAAAAATGTTGGCCAAATGCATTTGACAGGCTCAATGCCCTTGCCCAGAATATTGGGTGACACTTCGAATACGCTTTTCTCCGAAACATTTCCATACTATGACGAGGCAATGAAAAGCCCTGCCAATAATTTAAACCGTTTCTTTTATCTTCATTTTGAGAACGATATCTTTGCTGAAACTGACTTTTACTTTACCAATGGGGCCGAAATTGGTTTTGTGAATCCGTGGTTTGAACGCTTATTCTTACCAGGAAAATTACCTTCTGCAGGAAAAAAATCATTCAATCATTATGGAGTCAGTTTAAGACAAAACATATACACACCAATTGATCCGGAATCTTCAACGATTAATTACAACGACAGACCCTTTGCCGGCATTTTAATTTTGGATTTTTTTAAAATCAGCATCTCCCAAACAAAGAAATTGCGTCTTTCAACCTCTGTGCAGATTGGTGCAATCGGTCCGGCATCAATGGCTTCATCTTTTCAGCACTATTTGCATGAGCTGGAGCCTAAAGGATGGGATTTCCAAATATCGAACGATTTCTTGCTCAATTTTAACACCCACCTTGAACATGTTTTATTAAGCAACACCCACAGTGAATTGAGTGTTTTCGGAACAATAAAACTTGGTTCCTATCAAACAAACCTCAGCAGCGGATTTAGTTTTCGAACAGGATTGCTTCCGTCGTCATTTCATCCAATAGCACCATCAAGATCCTACTCCACAAATAATTACGAGCCCCGACAGGGTTTGCCAGTCTGGTTTTTTGCAGATGTTCGAGGCAAAAGGGTGGTTCATGATGCAAGCCTGAATGGCGGATTGTTTAACAAAAATAGCCCCTACACAATCAGCTATGCAAACACAAATAAGTATACTCTTGAAGTCTCAACAGGCATTTCTGCTGCCTACAGAAGCAGTATAATTGCAATAAAGCTGGTATATTTGTCACCCGAATTCAGTAAAGGCACCGACCACAGGTGGGGTGCCATTTCAATAATGCATAACTTTTGAGAATGACAAAAAGAACTAACCCGAACGAAAATAATTCAAACGAAAACCAGGATAACGGAAGCGTAAAAATTGAATTTCCAATCACTTACGTTTTAAAGGTTGTCACAAATTTCATTAAAACCAAAGAACAGCACCAAAAGGAAATTGAGGATATTTTTCTCAGGCAAAAAGTGCCTTTCGACTTTTTGACAGCCAAAAAGAGTTCAAAAGAAACTTATATCAGTTTCAGCATCAGAGTGACTTTGATCAATAAAATCCAAATGGATCACCTTTACCAGGAGCTCGGTAAATTGCCGGGTGTGAAGCTTGCCCTGTAGAATCGACTATATTTCAGAATCACAAATCCCAACTAATTCAGCATGTTATCATTCCATCACCTATTTCTTCTGATTCTAGGAGGTGCAATCGGAACTACTGCACGCTATCTTGTGTATCTCATTGCAGATAAGCAGATTGGTCATGCATTTCCATGGGGGACACTGATAGTAAATCTGACCGGTTCATTCGTAATTGGACTTCTTTGGGGTTTATTCGAAAAAATAAACATTACACCAGCGATGAGACTTTTTATCTTTATCGGAATTCTGGGTAGTTTCACAACATTCTCCACTTTCGCCTTTGATAATTTTAATCTAATCAATCAGGGAGCTGTGAAAATGATGCTTCTGAATGTTCTATTGAACAATGTCGGAGGAATCGGACTTTGTTTTGCCGGTTTCTATTTGATCAAGCTCGTACTATAAATTCCGACCTCATGCACGACATCGAACCTCATTTCAACTGGAGAAACCTATATACAGCTGAAGAAGACAGCAGATCACCTTTTTATGGCAGGGAATACAGTGAAATTTATTTTTCTAACGCTGTCTACAATTATTTGATTCATCCGCAATGGGATGAATTTGGTTCGCAAACACTTTACATGAAAATTCTGTATTGCAACTACGAAAAAAAATTCTGTGTTTTGGAACTCATCGGCGAATGGAATGACTTGCTTTATAACGACATTATGTTCCTTTACAGAGAAGTCGTAGAATTGCTGATTGACGAGGGGATAATCCATTTTGTTCTGATTGGGGAAAATGTACTTACTTTTCATGCCGATACGGATGATTATTATCAGGAATGGTTCGACTGCATTGACGATGGCTGGATTGTTTGTTTGAATTTCAGGGAACATGTGATTTATGATTTTGTGAAAGCACGGCTGGATTATTATCTGGCTTTCGGAGGAAAATTTGATCACTTTAATTGGCGCTCATACCATCCATTACAGCTCTACAGCACTATAAACGAAATGATTATGAAAAGACTTAATCCATGAAAACTGCTGTAATTATCAAGGTATCAGGCCGGGTTCAGGGAGTAGGTTTCAGATTTTATACCCAACGAAAAGCCATCGAAAACAATGTTTTCGGATTTGTTCAAAACAAGCCTGATGGAAGTGTTTACATCGAAGCTGAAGGCGAAGCAACAGATGTACAGACTTTTGTTGATTGGTGCAGAAAAGGCCCTCAATGGGCAAGTGTGAGAGATATTCAGGTTTCGGAAACGCTGCCTTTAAACAGAATTGATTTTGTAATACGCTAATTATAAACATATTATATTTCAAAGAAATGAACAGAACAACTTATCAAATTCTTTTGGTCTTAATAGCGCTTATATTTAACATTACAATGCAATCGCAGGAACTCCAACCGGGATATATTCTGCTGAACAACGATACAGTACGTGGAATGGTTGCTGACCAAAGTATTCGTAGAAACCAAAATGAATGCTTGTTTTATGAAACTGATGGAATTTCTAAAAAGTATTCGCCAGTAGAAATAGGTGGCTGGGGAACTTCAGAAATACATTACCGCTCTGTTCCAATTTTAGTAAAAAACAAAGAAGACATCTATTTTGCGAAAGTTCTGGTAAAAGGCTATGCCGATTTGTTGCTTTTCACCGGAAACAATGATCTGGAAAGGTTTTTTATTCGTGATAAAGACAATCAGTATTTTGAAATTACAGATCCTGACCAACCAAGAAATGATGGACTAACAAAAGGAAAACTGATTTATCTCTTCGAAAATGATCCTCAATTGCGCGAAAAAATTTATAAAATAAAACCAGATAAATATCAACTGGCTCAAATAACAGCCGATTATCACGATCTATATTGTTTGGATGGTATTTGTGAGATTTTTATTCAACCGAAATTGAAAGCCACTTTTCATGGAGCAGTTCTTGCAGGTTTGAGTCAGGCATCTTTGTCCTTTCCAGAATCTCCCAAACATAATGTAGACAATCCCTATCCAAAAAGTGTAAGTCCTATTTCTGGAGTCAGGTTTGAAGTAATTTTTGGTGAAACACACAATACCTTTGGTTTGAGGACTGAATTACTCTTTCAGAAGAATGAATTTCGTGGCGATGATGTACTTTTTGAAATGTCGTCAATGCGATTTCCAGTATATGCAGTGTTTTATTTAGGCAATAAAAAAAACATGGAAGTTTTTGGTGGATTTTTTGGAACATGGCATCATAAAATACACACTCAAGGTGGATATCTGGTCAATCAATTGCCTTTACATTATATTTATTCTATTTCAGGAAAAGCAAAAAATTTAGGCATAACGACAGGAATTGGTCATTCATTTATGCTTTCAAAAAATCTAAAATTAAACCTTTCAGGAAAGTTTTCCAGCAGCTTCAACAATATGAAGATGAGATACCCTGTTCAAAAAATTAAAAATGGTTACATTCATCTTGATGAAAAAATAAACTACACGATCAACTATATTGATTTTGTGATCGGCTTTGGTTTTTAACTTATCAGATTTTGGTTTTTTGGCACACTTAATGCAACGAATTCCTGTTGAAAAATCGTCTACTCAATTGTAAAGGTTCAAACTATCATCAAAAACTGAATTATGAAATCTCTAAAGTTTTTCTCTCTTGCTTTATTGCTGTCGATCGGATTCGTCTCATGCAAAAAAAGTGAGCCTGCCGCACAACAAGATCCAAAAGCAATTACCCTTAGCCAAAAAGATAAAGAAGTTATCGCCAGCAGCAATGATTTTGGAATAAGCCTTTTTGCCAAAACCGCTCAAACCGAAACTGGCAACCTGATGCTTTCTCCACTTAGTGCAAGCGCAGCACTTACCATGTTGCTCAATGGTTGCAATAACGAAACTTATGATCAATTGAAAACCATGCTTGGGTATGCTCCTAATTTAACAATTGGAGAAATTAATCAGTCCTATCGTAGTTTGATTTCTCAACTGTTAGATGCTGATGAAAAGGTTCAGCTGAGTATTGCAAATGCCATTTTTTACAGATTGGGATTTCAGGTAAAGCCAGCTTTTTTGAATACAATGGCAACAGATTTTGAATCTCAGGTAGGTGGACTGGATTTCTCTGCCCCTTCTGCGCTTACGACCATTAATCAATGGGCAAGTGATAATACAAATGGCAAAATTCCAAAAGTGATTGATGAAATATCACCTCAAACTGTCATGTTTTTGATGAATGCACTTTATTTCAAAGGTGAATGGACACAACAGTTTGACGCAGCCAACACCTCCCTCCGCCCGTTCAATCTTGAAGACGGAAGCACAATTCAAGTGCCTACCATGAATGAAGAAAAAGTAGGTGCTTTAAAATATAATGGTTCAGACTATACTGCACTTGAAATGCCTTATGGCCGCAAAAACTTTTCGATGGTTCTGATCGTGCCAAATAATAACCTCAGTGATTTTTATCAGAGTTTTGATATCAATACCTGGAATGAAATCACAAGCACCTTTGATCAAATGAACAGCTGGAATGAAACAATGGTACAATTGCCAAAATTCAAATTTGATTATGAAAAGAAACTTAATGATCAATTGATTGAAATGGGTATGGTTGATGCGTTTAGTCCAATGGCAGCTGATCTGAGTGGTATTTCGGATGCTGATATTTTTGTGAGCTTTGTCAAGCAAAACACTTTTGTGGAAGTAAATGAAGAAGGTACAGAGGCTGCTGCCGTTACAACAATTGGAATTGAACTCACAAGTGTAGGCCCCTATTTCGTTGTTGATAAACCTTTCATTTTTGCTATCAGGGAGCGCACAACAAACACATTGTTGTTTATTGGAGGAGTTACCAATCCTGTTGAGTAGAAATTTAACCCAACAAAATTGTCCAATTTAAAAATCCTTCTTTCAAATAATTGAGAGAAGGATTTTTACATAAGATGAGATAGGTTATACTATTATTCAGCGGCGAGCCCGCATAACTGATACAAAACTCTGGCTCCGACATTGCCATCCCATTGATCATCGCCGGGGGCTACTTCACAGAGGTCAAATCCCAAAATTTCTTTGCCCGAAGCTTTTAAGCGGTTGAGGAGATAAATGAACTCTTCAAACTGCAAGCCGCCAGGGACTGGTGTTCCGGTATTAGGACAAAGCACTGGATCTAAACCATCTATATCAATTGAGACGTATACTTTGTCAGGAAGCTCTGCAATAATTTCATCAGAAATACTTTTCCAGCTTTCACCTTCAAACATCCGTTTTCGCATATCTCTGTCGAAGAAAACCTTGATCCGATCGGGGTTTGCTTTCACCATTTCTGCCTCCTCTTCACAATAATCCCTAATTCCAACCTGAACAAGCTTTTCGAGTGCTTCAAATTGCAAGGCATTGTAAAATATCGAGGCATGAGAATATTTGAAACCCTCATAGGCATTTCGAAGATCGAGATGGGCATCCACCTGCAAAACGCCGTACTTAACTTTATCAGATAAATACAAGTGATAACCCAATGGAATGCTGTGGTCTCCACCAAGAAGGCCAACAATTTTTCCTTGCTCTTTCCAATAAGCGATTCTGTTTGAAAGCCAATATCTTATATCCTCATTTGCTTTTCTGATGCTTTCATAGATCTCTTTGTATTTGGGTTTTTTCTCATCCATCACACCATTTTCTATTGCTTCAATAAGTGTTTTAGCATCTTTACGAAGTCCGGCGTGAACGGTTTTGAAATGACGGGGAAACTCATCCATCCAAATTCCTTTTTTCCATAATTCCGGGTAATCATGGTGATGAAGATCCATTTGCATAGAGGCTTCTTTAACAGCTTCAGGACCACCAAATGTCCCTGAACCATAGCTTACAGTTAGCTCCCAGTTGACCGGGATAATTATTATCTGAGCATCCTCCTCAGTAAACGGAAGTCCATAAATACCTGCATCTTGTGTGGCAGCATTATTTGGATTAAAACCTTCGAGTATCATTTTCATTTTGTGTTTGGTTTGCAAAGTTGAGAAAAAAAGCCGGAGAATGACTACTTTTGCCAAAAATACCCCCGGGCAGTATTATGGATTTATTTTCTTCCTTGTATTCTTTTGAAATATGTAGTCTTTCCAGCGGAAGCAGTGGCAATTGTTACTATATCGGCAATGCTGACGGAGGAATTCTTGTTGATGTGGGTATAAGTGCAAAGCGAATCATTAAGTCATTGAAGGAAATTGGCAAAAGTCTGGAATCTGTTAAGGCCGTGCTGATTACACATTCACACATTGACCACATCAGGTCGGTGGAAGCTTTTACCAGAACATTCAGGAAACCTGTATACGCCACTGCAGGAACATGGCAAGGTATAAGAAACAATCGTTTTACGATGCAGGCTTTAGAAAGTATGCATGTTTCGATAATTCCTGACGCGCCTTTTATGGCAGGTGGTTTTAGCATAACAGCTTTTCCGGTTTCTCATGATGCGAATGGAGCTGTTGGATTTCACATTCAAAATAGTCATAAAAGCCTTGCAATTGCTACAGATCTTGGAATAATTGATGATAGAGCAGCGCATTTCCTGAAGCGTGCAAATATCCTTTTACTCGAATCAAATTATGATGAAGAAATGCTTGAAAACGGACCTTATCCCGAACGGTTAAGACAACGAATTCGCAGCAGCCTTGGGCATTTAAGCAACAAACAATGTGCAGATTTTTTGGCATCCTCATGGCGTGATGATCTTTCACATGTATTTTTGGTTCATCTCAGCGAACACAACAACACCCCAGAAAAAACAATGGAAACTATTCATGCAACCTTTGCTGAAAATGGCACGTTAATAACTGAAAGTGCATCAATTCATCCTTTTGAAAGAGAAAAGCGTTCTCCCCTGTTCAGAATAGATTAGTTCATGCTTTTTCGTTTTTCTCAAATCCAGACTTCAAATGTAAATCCCTTTGCGGGAAAGGAATTTCGATGTTATGCTCTTTGAATTTCTTAAAGATGGCATAATATAACTGACTTTTAAGAACCATCGGAGTATCGCTGTAATCAGCTGTCCAGACACGAAGTTTGAAATCCAGGCTGCTATCTCCAAATGAATCGAAAAGCACATCCGGTTTAGGTTCTTTCAATACTCCCGGATTAGAATCAGCTACTTCAATAAGTAGTTTTTTAATTATTTCCGGATTCTCTTTATAGGATACACCAACAGGAAAATTTAATCTTACATTCCGGTTCAAATGACTCCAGTTGATGACTCTGCTGTTGACAAGGTCAGAATTTGGCACGATCACAGCAATATTGTCATTTGTGATGACAGTCGTTGTTCTGGCAGAGATCGTTATAATATTTCCGGCAAGATCATCAATCTCAATCCTGTCGCCCACTTTGACAGGCCTTTCAAATAAAATAATAATTCCACTGATAAAATTATTGGTAACACTTTGCAGGCCAAATCCAATACCAATACCAAGCGCACCTATCAATAAACCAACTGCACTTAAATCAATTCCTGTGGTTTGAAAGATCACAAATAAGCCAATAATAATCAGTAAATAGCTGGAAATTGTAGCAATCGATTGACTTACTCCGATATCCATATTGTATCGGGGAAAGACCCTTTTTACCATTAACTTTTTTATTTTCGATGTAAGATAAAAAAGTAAAAACAAAGAAACTATAAGTGAAATCAAGGTCTTTGTAGTAAATGGCGAGTCGCCCAATTTAAATAATTCAAAAGACCAATAAATTTTAAGCTGTTCAATAATTTCTCTATAGTTACTCATTTTCTTTATTGTTGAATTAGCATGATATGTTTATGTGTGGAATCTGAGTTCAAAATCATTCTTTTATGCTTTGCTTTAAAATCAAGCATAAAGGTAGATAATTATCTTTTCATTTATCAGATTCACTTCTAAAATACGGGTTAAATGATATTTTCCTTTTCATAATCAATTCATTTTGAATAACTTTAAGCGTATCCTGGTTGAAAACCATAAGTTTTCGTTTTGATGAGCAAGCTATTTTAATAAAATACTTTCAGAAACCTCATTTAAATCAGTTTAATGTCGTACGTTTGCAACATATGAATTCTATATAAATGAATAAATCAGAAAAATTCGACGATAATCTTCAGGATTTGGCCCGTTTTGCGAAAGTGATTTCACATCCCGCACGACTAGCGATTTTGAAGTTTCTTGCCGAAACAAAGAGTTGTATTTCCGGCGACATATCTGACTTCCTGCCTTTAAGCAGGACAACTGTTTCGCAGCATTTGAAAGAACTTAGAAACCTTGGCTTGATACACGGAGAAATTGACGGACTTAAGGTCAATTATTGTTTGTGCACTTCAAGCATTGAAAAATATGTTGAACACTTTGAAACATTTTTCACTCCTATAAAATCAAGTGAGATCAAATGTGAGGCGTTGGCTTGTTCTGACCAAAGCATCACTACTGATCCAAAAACCGAATTTGAATCCGAATAGAACTAAATATAAATTACATACTTAAACTAAAAATCATTATCCATGAAAACATCACTAATCATCGCTGCAGCACTGTTTTTACTAACTATGCTATCATGTTCATCTGAACAAAATAATTCAAAAAATACGAGGACTGAACAAAAACAGACGTTAGTTCAACCTGAGAATACACAAAACACTTCAGCCACTTCAAGTGAGAACGCTACAATTGATGGTCAATCCCAGGAAAATACTGTGAATGAATCAATTGTTATTCCACCACCACTTAACACTGGATTTAACGCACAAAATTCCGCTGATGCTCCTGTTTTAAATCCACCGCACGGTCAGCCAGGCCACATTTGTGAAATTCCAGTTGGCAGCCCATTGCCAAGAGCAGCAAACAACGTTCAAAAAGCAAATACAGCTGCGACCAATAATCCAGTCAATACAACCACTACTTCGATTGTTGATCAAACAGTTGTTCTGAACCCACCACATGGACAACCGGGTCATATTTGCGAAATTCCTGTAGGAAGCCCACTTCCAAAAGGTTCAACAATACCAAAAACCGGAAACAACTAAAGCATCCACTTCGTTTACTTTTGATGTCAGTTTTGAAAATATTTTAGCTGAACGAGAAAACAATAAAACGAAAATTTCATTTGTACAAAAAACAATTCTGATGTTTGTTGACAATCGGACCTTTCCAGTCAATTGAAGACAAATGACTGTTTTCTCTATTTGGATAGAACCAACTCAAATGGTTCATCAAACAGTTTTATCTGCAATGAAACAAGCTTATCTTTGCACAAAATAATTTGAGATGCCAGACCCAAGAAAAAAAAAGAAATTCATCAATTTACCTACATATACAGGGGGTAAAAAAGCTTTTGCCACCTTTCTTCAGGAAAATATTAAATATCCTCCAAAAGCCGTTGAAGCAGGTGTTGAAGGCAGCGTTTTGGTTGAATTTGAAATTGATGACAACGGAATAGTTCATAATCCACGCGTACTGAAAGGTATTGGAAGTGGTTGTGATGAGGAGGCCATAAGGGTTGTAAGCCTTTTACGCTATGAGAAAGTTAAAAATCAAGGTCTTAGAGTAAAATCTACTACAAAAACGAATATCCATTTCAAACTTCCTGCCCAAATAACTTACAATATAACCGTTACAAGCAGCAAGAAAGAGCCAGAGCCTCCGCAAGCTCCACAAAAAACTGAAATCACCTACGGATATACCATTACTTTTTAACAAAGCTAAATTTTATTTTATTTTCCTACAACCGTAAAGAAGTTACGCTGTTATTATTGTGAAAGTAATTAAGTTTACTAACTTTGAGCTGAAAAGTTAACAAACATTTCCGGATGGTATTGAGACCTCTTTTTACATTTCTGTTTCTTGTTATTTTTTCTGAAATAGCGAGCGCACAATTTATTGGCTACAGGATAGATAATCAAAATCAAAAAGCATCTTTTCGTTTTGAGTTGATCAACAACTTGATCATTGTTCCAGTGATAGTAAACGATTCTGTTCCAATGCGTTTTATCCTGGATACGGGTGTAAGAACGACCCTGCTAACAAACGAAAATCTGGACAAACTGGAAGTTGCATTCAGTCGTCCGGTCGTTATAAGTGGCCTTGGAACAGCAAAAGAAATAAAAGCATACTTAGCCAGCAATGTAACCTTGCATCTTCCTGGGATCACTGGAAAAGGTCAAACCTTAATCGTTTTGGGCGAAGATTACTTAAATCTGCAAAATCACCTGGGAATTGAGGTACATGGTGTTTTAGGCTATGATTTCTTCAACCATTTCATTGTACAGATTAGTTACGATCGAAAACTCATTCATGTTTATAACAAAGGGCACTTTAAAAAAGGAAAAAAGTTTACTTCATTTGATCTCATTATTGAGAATGGAAGACCGTATATTGACGCAGAATTTATTCAGCTCAATGGAGTTAAAAATTCAGGTCGTTTCCTTATAGATTCTGGTGCAAGCCATAGTTTATTGCTGGAAACTGATAAAGACAGCACTTTGACAATTCCTGAAAAGACATTAAATACGATTGTCGGCTGGGGTCTGGGTGGTGAAATTGAGGGTGAATTAGGACGTATTAAAAGTTTTACTTTAGGAGCTTTTGAATTTAATAAAGTACTGGCATCTTTTGTTTCAGGATTGCAATCGCCTAAATTAATCAGTGGAGAAGCAAGAATCGGCTCAATAGGCGGGGAATTAATCAGTAGATTTACTACAGTATATGATTACAGCAATTCAAAGTTGCACATCAGAAGAAATAATCAGTTCAAGCGTGGTTTTGAGTACAATTTAAGCGGAATAGATATAATCGCCTCAGGCAAAGATTTTAAAACTTTCACTGTTGTACATGTTACTGAGGATTCGCCAGCTTCTGAAGCGGGTGTGATGAGAGGTGACATTATAATAGGAATCAACGCAAAAGGTTCCGGATGGCTCACTTTGGACGAAATAAATGCATTATTCAGGTCGCAGATCGGAACTCAGATCAACCTCATTGTTATGAGAGACGATAGTTTCCAAAGTTTCAGGTTTCGTTTGAGAAGGATTATCTGAATCATAGAATTTGCAACTCTGTCCGGCGGTTCAGTCTTCTCCCCTCTTCTGTTTCATTGCTGGAAATCGATTTTGAAGAGCCATAACCTTTCGCTTCAATTCGTGATATTTCGATGCCTTGTTTCACCAGAAACAACATTACAGATTCAGCTCTCTCTTTAGAAAGCTGCAGATTAAATTTCTCGCTGCCTGTGCTGTCAGTATGTCCGCCCAACTCAACCCTTATGTTGGAATTATCTTTTAAAAACTGAGCCAAAACCATCAATTCGTTGTTTGACTCAGGTTTTAGAACAGCTTTATTCAAATCAAAATAAACATTATTCAAAACAATTTTGCTGTTCTTCTTGATGCTTTGAAGTCTGACTTCAATCAAAAAGGGCTTTTCGGAAGAAGATGAATCCATAATAAAGCTTTCAGAATGAAAAAGATAGCCTTCCTTACTGATTGTAAGTCCATAATTGTTTCCGCGGATGAGTGCAGCAATCATGCTGCCATCCATTTTCGAAGTCGTACCGGATATCGATGTTTCTCCTGTTTGAAGCAACTTAAGTTCAAATGCTGATGCCAGTGGCAAACTTGTTTCCACATCCAAAACTATTGCTTTTACAAATGAAACTGGCTCTGGTTTCAGTGATTCGGGCAGTGTAAATGTGTAGATATCATATCCTCCAAAACCACCGTCACCTTTAGCTGAAAGATAAGCCTGATTGCCTGAAGCATCCACAATAAGGTTGATTTCATTGCTGATTGAATTGATTGGAACGCCCAAATTAATGGGTTTTGCCCATCGATCTGCTTCGTCTTTACGACTCATAAAAATATCGCTGCCACCCAGACCCGGATGTCCGTCTGAGGAAAAATACAGAGTTTTTCCATCAGGATGAATATAGGGTGCCATTTCGTTTCCGCTTGTATTCAAAGGCTCTCCAAGGTTAATAGGCTTGCTCCAGCTTCCATCTTCAAGCAAAACAGATTTGTATAAATCAGAGCCACCAATGCCACCAGATCGATTGCTTACGAAATAGAGTTCTTTGCCATCGGCTGAAATGGAAGGCTGAGAATCCCATGCTGAAGAATTTAGATTTTTTCCAAGATTTTTGGGAAGTGTCCATTCATCTGAAATCAATCTGGAAATGTAAATGTCGCAACTTCCTAGTCCGCTCGACCAGCCACAACCGGCAAAATACAATGAGTTGCCGTCAGGCGAAAAAGCCAGTGCCCCCATATTACCAATAGATTTCCATGCAAGCTCATATGGTTGTGCATTTGTCCAAATTTCTTCTGTTTTTGTGCTGATAAAAAACCCTTCTTCAAAAACGGTATTGTCAGCATTCGGATCTGACTGAAACTTTCTGGTAAACAAGAGCAGCTGACCATCGAGCCGGATTGAATTCACAAACTCGTCATCAGCAGTATTGATGTTTGACCCAAGATTATTCAGTGTAATCTGATGTGGATTTTTAACTACATCTGCAGCAAATTCAGCTCTTTCAAGCTTCTTTTTCAATTGGCTCTGCAATTCAGGCCTGATATTTTCAGCACCAAGTGCCGAGGAAAAATTTGCTACAGCTTCATCATACCGGCCTTCATCATATAGAAGACCTCCTAAAATCCCATAGGCTGGCGGAAAAAATGTTGGATCAATACTGATAGCTTTTTTGAAAGATGCGATTGCTTCAGTTGTTTTTCCAACTTCCTTGCATAAATCACCGAGCAAAAGCCATGCTTCAATAAAATTCTGATCTGCTTTCAAGGCGTCATGCAAATGATTTTCTGCCAGCGCTGTATTTCTTTCGATATATGCTTTTTCAGCTTTGTTGTATGCGGAGATGGCTTTTTTTGAAACTGAAGTAAAAGCATAATTATCCCTTTGCGCAGAAGCACTAAAGGAAAATACAGCAACAAAGAATAAACACAGTAATGCTATGGAATACGCATATACTTGTGGCTTTGAAGGCTCATTCTCCAACGTGGATTTTTCATTACAAATTCTGTCAACCATGGCATTATTTTTTCCGAAACACTCCATTCGGGCTGTAAATATAGTAAACATTCTTCGTTAACGAATCGCGCGTTTTGTTCGGCCCATTCAAGATCGGCTTCGCTTTGAATTACCATTTTGAGTTCATGTGCACGTTTATGAATACCTGGTCTGGGTGGAGAGAATTTCTTTGGTGAAAGGCAAATCCAATCCCATTCGCCACTCAGATTGTGCGCACCGGAGGTTTCCACCATGGTCTTTATGCCAAGGCTTTTGAGTTTTTTTGTGAAATAATCCAATGGGTAAATAGATGGTTCGCCGCCTGTCACAACCACTGTTTTTGCAGGAAAAGCAGCTGCCCGGTCTGCAATTTCATCAGCACTTACAGGCGGAAAATGAGTTGCATCCCAGGATGGTTTTGTATCACACCAATGACAGCCTACATCACAGCCTCCGATACGGATAAAGTATGCTGCAGTACCCATATTGGCACCTTCTCCCTGTATGGTGTAGAATTCTTCCATCAATGGAAGTTTTCGTCCGTTCTCCAATAAATCGTTCTTTTGTATCATGGTTGAATGAAGGTAGTGCTGTAATGTCTTCGTTTTGTAAAAGCAGTAACAGTATAGTTTCCAGGCTGAAGATTGTCTGTTTTAACTTCAAAATAGTCTTCTTCTTTGTTCACTTCTTGATTGACTGCTTCAGAAAATAATATCTTTCCTTCAGTATCAGATATATTAACCCAAACAAGGTTTTTCATTTTTTTATCGATTTTAATGCGCAATGTATTATTCTGAACTAGCTTCTCTGCCAAAATCAGTTCTAAGGATTTTGAAATTTTCCTATTTGAACTTTTACTCAGTCTGTTTGTCCATTGCTCCAAAGAAATATGAAAAACTCTTGCACTGAATGTTGGACTTCTTTCCGCTGAAATTACAGCCTGATCCTTATTTAAGTAGGTTACACCTTCAACTTGTGTAGTAGTAAGATTAACCAAGTCGATCCTGCGTTTATTGCCTGAGAAAAAATCATAATCTCTGAAGTCAAAAAGCAGCCAAATAAATGGCAGATAGGTTTTATTTGTATATCCGGTAAGGATTATTTCATTTTCATCTTCATTGATATCCGCTCCGGTCACAAGGCCTTTTGAATCGAAAGTTTCGATTAATTCAGCTACATAAACACCTGGGTTTTTTGGCAATCTATAAAGTTTGGTCTTGTTATCTCCTCTGTTTTTACTAAAAAGAAAAATGTTATCTCCTGCAGTAATCATAGCCTCACAATCGAAATTATGCGTTCTTGATCTTTCAAAAGTGTTTTGATCTGGATATGAAAAGGAAATCTTTTCTGCACTAAGTGAAGCATTTCCAGTAAGTGGAATGCCATGTTTACTGATCCGATAGATTACAAGGTCTTTTCGAACACCGGCATTGTTTCCAAAATCTCCAATGTAAATATAACCATCATCAAGTGCAATCCCTTCCCAATCAATATTAAAGGCATTTGAAATACTAACTGTTTGAACCACTTGAGCTGAGGCTGTGTCAATTGCAAATAATTCAGCAGTACCGCCGCTATCATTGAATGTCCAAAGTTTATCATTGATAAATAATAAACCGGAAGTTTCCCTGACAGTTTCAGGAAGTTCAAAAGCAAAAGGTGGATTATGAATCGTAATAGCATACGCACATGAGCCATCATTAATAACCGCATTAGGATTGAAATTAACAGATTGAGGATCAGTGCAACCTGCAATTTGGGCATTGCTAAAATAAGGCAACAAAAACAATAAAAGAAGCAATAAACTACCTTTAACCGATAAATTATGATTTACATTACGCAAAATTGTCATATTAGGTGAAACTGTACTGAACTCAATTTAAAATGAGCTATTTATTGATAAATACTCTTCTTTGAAGCCTGCAAAGTATTGTGAAGCAACGAAACGATTGTCATTGGGCCAACACCACCGGGAACCGGAGTAATTGCACTGGCTATTTCAGAAACACCTTTAAAATCGACATCACCAACCAATCTGTATCCTTTTAAAGCCTCAGCATCATCGATACGGTGAATACCTACATCAACCACCACTGCTCCAGGCTTAATCATATTAGCTTTGACAAACTCCGGCTGACCTATAGCAGCGATCAACACATCGGCTTGCTTTGTATATGAAGCAATATCTTTTGTACGGCTATGACAAAGGGTTACAGTAGCATTTCCATAGTCACTTTTACGCGAAAGTAAAATACTGAGTGGTGTGCCAACAATATTTGAACGACCGATAACAACACAATGTTTGCCATCCATATTAATCCCACTTCTCTTCAAAAGCTCTACAATTCCAAATGGAGTTGCAGGCAAATAAGACGGCATTCCGATCTGCATCCGGCCAATATTTTTGGGATGAAAGCCATCAACATCTTTTACAGGATCTATTCTCTCAATCACTTTGTTTGGATCAATATGCTCAGGCAAAGGAAGTTGCACGATAAATCCATCAATTTCATCATCATTGTTGACAAAATCAATCATATCAAGCAATTCCTGCTCAGTTGTGGATGCAGGCAAACGGTAGGTAGTGGATGTTATTCCAACAGCATGACAAGCTTTTTCCTTGGATGCCACGTATGTTTCGCTCGCCGGATCATTTCCAACCAAAATCGCAGCGAGATGAGGTGCTTTCACATCTGCATCAATCATTGCCGCTACTTCAAGTGCAATTTCCTTCTTTATTTTTTCAGCAATGGCTTTACCATCAATAATTTTAGCTGACATATGCCTTTCCAGATTTAATTTCGACGCATTTGCTGCATCATTTGCATCATCTTACGATTGCCACCGGTTGTCATCATTCGCATCATTTTCGATGTTTCTTCAAATTGCTTTATCAGCCGGTTAACTTCTACAATGCTGTTTCCACTGCCATCAGCAATGCGTTTACGTCGGCTTCCGTTAAGCAGTTTTGGATTTTCGCGTTCAGCAGGTGTCATCGAATAGATTATTGCCTCAATTCCTTTGAAAGCATCGTCTTCTATTTCAGTATCTTTCAATGCTTTACCCATACCCGGAATCATACTGGCCAATTCCTTGATATTACCCATTTTTTTGATTTGCTGAATCTGTTTCAGGAAATCATTAAAATTAAACTCATTTTTGGCAAGTTTACGCTTTAGGTTTTTGGCTTCTGTTTCGTCATATTGCTCCTGAGCACGCTCAACAAGAGAGACAATATCGCCCATACCCAAAATTCTATCCGCCATACGTTTTGGATAGAAAACATCAAGGGCATCCATCTTCTCACCTATTCCAACAAATTTGATTGGTTTATCTACAACAGATCTGATTGTTAAAGCAGCACCACCTCTGGTATCTCCATCAAGTTTTGTAAGTACTACCCCATTAAAATCCAGTCTGTCATTGAAAGCTTTAGCAGTGTTAACAGCATCCTGCCCTGTCATCGAATCTACTACAAACAAGATTTCCTGTGGTTGCACCTCTTTCTTAATGGCATATATTTCATTCATCATATGCTCATCAATAGCAAGGCGGCCTGCGGTATCAATAATCACAACATTTCGGCCCTTATCCTTTGCATATTGAATAGCATTCCGTGCAATGGAAACGGGCATTTTACTGTTTTCATCAGAATATACTTCTACATCAATTTGTTCACCGAGCACCTTCAGCTGATTGATAGCGGCAGGTCTGTAAACATCACAAGCAACTAAAAGCGGCTGCTTTCCCTTCTTCTTTTTGAGATAGTTGGCAAGCTTGGCTGAAAAAGTAGTTTTTCCGGAACCTTGCAACCCGGCAATGAGTATTATAGCAGGATTTCCCTTTATTTGAATCTCCTCCGATTCTCCTCCCATAAGCTCAGTGAGTTCATCATGCATGACCTTCACCATCAACTGTCCTGGCGAAACAGAAGTTAATATTTTCTGTCCGATTGCCTTTTCTTTTACCTTTCCAGTGAAATCTTTGGCAATTTTAAAACTTACGTCGGCATCGATTAATGCTTTGCGCACTTCCTTCAATGTTTCAGCCACATTGATTTCGGTAATATATCCCTGACCTTTCAGGATTTTGAACGATCGTTCGAGTTTTTCGCTTAAACCTTCAAACATAGTATATCAATTTCGTTTTGAGGGTGCAAAAATATGAAAAAAACAGCTGCCAATTCAGTTCTGCCTATGAAAGTAAGAAGCAGATTTCGCAACGAATACCTGAATGTAGGTATTCGAATGTGTCAATTAAAATATTTTCTTTGCAATGCACAAAAGTATATCGAATGAAATCACTGGCAGAACTGAAAGAAGGAGAAAAAGGAATCATTCTAAAAGTTAAGGGGCGTGGAGCTTTTCGCAAAAGGATTATCGAAATGGGTTTTGTACCGGGAAAGCAGGTTATTGTTGTTAAACATGCTCCCCTGCGTGATCCGATTGAATATAATGTAATGGGCTATGAGGTTTCATTGCGAAAAAATGAAGCATCTCTGATTGAAATTTTATCTGATGACGATTTAAATCAAAATATTAGCACGCATTTCTACGGTGTTCAGCTACTCGAACAAGCACTGAATCTCAGTCCGGTTCATAAGAGTAAAACTATTTCTGTAGCATTAATTGGAAATCCAAACTCAGGCAAAACAAGTATTTTCAATTTTGCATCTAATTCCCGGGAACGCGTTGCCAATTATGGTGGTGTCACTGTCGAGGCCAAAACTGCAGTTTTGAAACATAGTGATTATACGTTCAAACTCACCGACCTGCCCGGAACCTACAGCATAACCAGCTATACACCTGAAGAAGTATTTGTACGAAATTTTATTTTCAACGAAATACCTGATATAGTGCTGAATGTGGTAGATGCTTCAAATCTGGAACGCAATCTCTATCTGACCACCCAGCTCATTGATATGGATATCAAAGTAGTCATTGCTTTGAATATGTTCGATGAGTTTGAAGAAAAAGGAGACAGTTTTGATTACGACAACCTTGGCCGGATGATAGGAATACCTGTTATTCCAACTGTCGGCTCTAAAGGAAAAGGAATTGATGAGCTTTTTGAGCGGATCATAAGCGTATATGAAGATGAGGATCCGGATACACGGCACATTCATGTAAATTATGGTCCAGATATTGAAAATGCAATTCAGAAAATACAAAAGCTGTTAAATTCAGCAGGAAATGAGCCTATTATAAATGTAATCTCACCACGTTATTTATCCATCAAGCTACTTGAAGCTGACAAGGAAGAATTAAATCGCATCGAAAAATGTGTCAATTATAAAAAGATTATTAAAACTGTAAGGGAAGAAACTGTTAAAATTGAATCCATTCATAAGGATGAAATTGAATCAATAATAACAGACTCCAAATACGGATTTATTGAAGGTGCATTGAAAGAAACCTATCAGGAAGCCATAAAAGAAAAGAAAAATAAGAGTCGGAAAATTGATAGTATCCTCACAAATAAATACTTGAGTTACCCAATATTTATGTTTGTAATGTGGGGTATTTTTCAGGCAACGTTTATTCTGGGAGACTATCCAATGCAATGGATAGAACAGTTAATGGGTTTTTTGGCAAGAACATTCGAACAAATAATGCCTGAAGGGATAATACGAGACCTTGTAGTTGATGGAATAATTGGTGGTGTGGGCGGAGTCATAGTATTTCTGCCAAATATTTTAATCCTGTTTTTCTTTTTAAGTCTGCTCGAAACCACTGGCTATATGGCAAGAGTGGCCTTTATTGTAGATAAAGTGATGCATCGTGTTGGCTTGCATGGCAGGTCATTTATTCCTTTGTTGATGGGTTTTGGATGCAATGTTCCTGCGGTAATGGCTACGCGTACAATCGAAAATAAAAATGATCGGCTGGTGACCATGATGATAATTCCATTTATGTCGTGCAGTGCCAGATACCCGGTCTACATCCTCATAATCAGTGCTTTTTTCACAGCTTACAGAGGTACTTTATTATTTCTTATTTACCTGACCGGTATACTATTTGCGGCACTATTGGCATATGTTTTCAAGAAAGTATTGTTCAAATCTGAAGAAATGCCATTTGTGATGGAACTTCCTCCATACAGAATGCCAACAACAAAAGCGATATTCAGGCAAACATGGTTTAAAGGAGCACAATATTTAAAAAAGATGGGCACTTTTATTTTGGTTGCTTCTGTAATAATATGGGCTCTTGGATACTTTCCTCAAAGCATTCACATTGATCAGAAATTTGATTCAGAAATTGAAATTCAAACTCAGCAATTTGAGCTGAAAATAGCTTCAAATGACCTTAATGAGTATAATACAAAGGCACAGATTCAAGAAGATTTTCAGAATACAATCAACACACTTGAACTCCAAAGAATGAGTTCAAAACAAGAATATTCTTTCCTTGGAAGAATCGGGCATTTCATTGAGCCTGCTATAAGACCGCTTGGATTCGACTGGAAAATGGGGATTAGTCTGCTTGCTGGTTCAGCGGCGAAAGAAATAATTATTTCCACAATGGGTGTGATTTATCAAACAGGCCCTGATAGTGAGCCAGGAGAAAGTCTGGGTAACAAACTTAAAGAACAACGATACGAATCGGGTCCCAAAGCTGGAAAACCAGTAATGACGCCATTGGTTGCCTTAAGCTTTATGGTTTTTATTTTAATATATTTTCCTTGTGTAGCAGTCTTTGCTGCGATTAAGAAAGAATCCGGACAATGGCGGTGGCCATTATTCACTTCTGTTTATACGACAGTCCTTGCCTGGCTTGCTGCATTTGCAGTGTTTCAGATTGGCAGCATGTTTGGATTCTGATTTTATATTCAACAATTTGTTTTAACCGAACAATTTTTTCTACTTTTACGCGAAGAATTAACTGAGTTAATTATTATGGCTATACAGTTTCATTGAAGCTAATAAACGATGATGAACTCAAACAACAGGTAAAATAATTACTATGAATGTTATAGACAAAGTATCATTTCTAGATACATTTCAATATTTTGATAAGCACATAGTCTTAGAAATTATTGATATATTCATCAATGAATACCCACAGAGGATTTTGAATTTGAAAACTGCAATCGAGAAGAAGGATTTTAACGCACTAAAATTTGACGCACATAGCATGAAAGGAGTCATCTCAAATTTTATGGCTGCCAAGCCTCAGCAATTTGCTAAAGAATTAGAGTACAAAGGACTTGAGAAGGATGATAGTAATCTTGATGAGATTTTCTCTAATTTACAAATCGCTTCAGAGGAACTACTTGAAGACTTAAAGGAACTACGCTCCTTATTTGAAGAATAATGCCTTCTATTGATTGTGATAGTAAATGATTTAGAAGATTATCAATTTCCTAGATCATTGGCAATCCGGATTTTTTCCAGTTTTCAAATCCTCCATCAAGATTTATAACAGAATTCCATCCATTGTTGGTTAACCAGGCTGCCAAACGCATGCTTCTGATACCATGCGCACACATAATAATCATGTACTTATCTGAAGAAAGTGAATTGAGATAATCCAAAAATGAGGACATTGGGTATTGAATGTAACCATTCACAAGCTTTGGAACCCCGTCAGGATATTCTTCAACCTCTCTGATATCAAAAAGCAATGCTTTCGAAGATGAAACAAGTTTTAGAGCCTCCTGACAATGAATATTCCTAACACCTTCAAGATGAAAATCCTGGAATTTCGGAATTGAATAAAATATATCATTCATGAGAAATAGATCAGATTATAAAAATACAGATCAAAAGTAAATAATCCTATACTAAGAGTCCAAACAAAAAACCCCATCCAAACATGGACGGGGTTTTTGTTATGATTTGGCGACGACCTACTTTCCCACATTTCACTGCAGTATCATCGGCGCTGACAGGCTTAACTTCTCTGTTCGGAATGGGAAGAGGTGGACACTGTCGCAATAGTCACCTAAATATCTTGTGTCTTCTAAGTTTTATTCCTCTTGGAATAA
>JAGXRB010000201.1 GCA_018336075.1 Bacteroidota bacterium | reverse complement strand
TCATGTCTAAAACAATTCAATAGAAAATACCATTGCAGATTACCCCCGATAGCATGGGTTTTCTGGAGTAAAAATATTGTACTTTTGTGCAAAGTACAAATAAATGAACGCATAGGTTTGTTTTTGATAAAGGCCAAAAAACAAATCCTTACCCTTTAAAACCGAATTTATATGAAGACCAAGCAGGAGATTGTTGAAAACTGGCTGCCACGCTACACCGGACAAGCATTGGATGCTTTTGGGGAATATATTTTGCTGACAAATTTTAATCAGTACCTGGAGCTTTTTGCCGAATGGCACAATGTGCCCATCGTAGGTCAGGATCATCCAATGCCATGTGCCACTGCCGGCGATATCACCATCATCAACTTCAGTATGGGTAGCGCCAATGCAGCAACAATCATGGATCTTCTGGCTGCCATCCATCCCAAAGCAGTTTTGTTTCTGGGTAAATGCGGCGGTTTGAAAAAGAAAAATCAGGTTGGCGATTTTATTCTTCCTATCGCTGCCATCAGGGGAGAGGGAACGTCAAATGATTACCTGCCCGTAGAGGTGCCTGCCCTTCCGGCTTTTAGTCTTCAAAAAGCAATCTCATCCAGTATCCGTGATCATGGCCGTGACTATTGGACCGGCACAGTTTACACAACAAACAGGCGCGTTTGGGAACATGACGATGTTTTCAAGGAATACCTTATCGAAACCCGAAGCATGGCTGTGGATATGGAAACTGCCACCATTTTCGTTGTCGGTTTTGCCAACGATATGCCTACAGGTGCATTGCTTTTGGTTTCAGATCAACCGATGGTTCCTGAAGGTGTTAAAACTTCCGAAAGCGACCGGCGGGTTAATCAGCGTTTTGTGAGAGACCATCTGAAAGTTGGAATTGACGCATTGCAGCAGCTTATCAACAATGGAATTACAGTTAAACATCTTCGCTTCTAAAACGCTGCCGTGACCTACGAACACATTGTAACCAATATCCGGAATAAGGTGTTTCACCCCATTTATTTTTTAATGGGAGAAGAATCGTTTTTTATCGATTCTATCACTGAAATGCTGGAAGAGCATGTGCTCGAAGAGGATTACAGGGCTTTTAACCAGCTTATTATGTATGGCCGTGATGTTGATTATCTGACCATCGCCAATCAGGCCCGCACTTTTCCGATGTCGGGCAATTACCAGCTTTTGATCGTTAAGGAGGCACAGGATGTAAAAGATATCGAAAAGATTGAGCCGTATATCAGCGCCATGCCTGACAGCACTATTCTGGTCATCAATTACAAATACAAGAAGATTGACGGCAGAAAATCCCTCGCCAAACTGATCGATAAGCGCGGTGTTCTGTTTGAAGCCAAAAAACTTTATGACAACAATATTCCCGACTGGATAAACAAATATCTCAGGAGCAAAGATTATGGGATTACGCCCAAAGCAGCTCAGATTATGGCCGACTTTCTGGGTAACGACCTCCATAAAGTCCGCAATGAACTCGAAAAGCTTATGATTTCATTGCCTCAGAAAAGTCTTATCTCTGAGCTTGAAGTCGAACGCAATATTGGTATCTCCAAAGATTATAATGTTTTTGAATTGCAGAGCGCTCTGGCAAAAAGAGATGTTTTCAAAGCCAACCGGATTATTGCGCATTTTGGATCCAACAGCAAGGAAAACCCTGTAATTAAAACGGTGATACTGCTTTACAGCTTCTATACCAAAGTGCTGAAATACCATTATGCGCCTGACAAAACAAAGAATACCGTAGCTAGTTTGTTGGGCGTAAATCCGTTTTTCCTGACCGATTACCAGGATGCCGCCAAAAATTACAGCATCGGAAAAATTGCTGATGTGATTGCGGTGCTGAGAGAATATGATCTCAAAAGCAAAGGTTATGGCGCCAACAATCTTGACGATAGCGAACTGTACAAAGAAATGTTATACAAGATTCTTCACTGAGTTTGGTTTCTTTCTTTTCAAAACCTTCCTTTTTTAGTTGTAGCCCAAATTGTTTGACATAGATTTATTAATTTTTGAATTCTGAGTCCACTCCGAAAAGTTACAAACTGCTGAATTTTAGCGTTTTTACCCCTTGCCCCTAAAGGGAAACCGCTAAAATTCAGCAGTTTATAATGACACCTTTAGTGGTTTTAGGGGTGAACAGGCTTTTTGTAGTGGACTCAATCCTTGAATCCTTGAATTTCTCTGCGCAGGCCGTCAGAAAAGGTACGAATTGAATTTTAATGCAGGAATGAGCGCTGAATTAAAGGTCGTTTAGCGGCACAGTACTTGTTATGAAAACATAAAATCAAACGTTTGAGAATTTTTGAATTATCAACCCAAAACCATTAAAACATGAATGCCTTTAAGAAAACCTACATTTTTATTTTTGCTGCATGTTTCATCATGCTTGCTTGTTCACCGACCTATGCACAGGAGAGTTTCAAACTTTCTGATTATAAAAACCCTGATTACTCCTACAGATTGCTTGATTTCAATTTTAACATGAACGGAGGCAGCTTTTCAAACAATGAAAAATTTGATGACCTTAACAATTCAAGATCAAATTGGGGATTTAATGCTAATTTGCAACCACGATACATTGCAAGAAAGAACAACGCGCGCTATCAGGGTTATCAACAAGCAGGCTTAGGAATTACGCCGGCCTGGTCGCAAAACAAAATAGCTCTTGAAAGCCCTGTAGTTCAAGAAAGAGAAAGAAAAACCGGAAGCCAGTCTTTTGCTTTTTTTGCCACTTCATCCAACCGCTTTTACAATCAAAAACAGCAGTTTGTTGAGATTGGTTTAAATCTGAATTCAGGACTTGGATTGCAGAAATCTACCTTTAAATCTACACCCGCTTCATATCCCTTTTTTTATAAACTCAGCTACCAGGAATCTGATATTGATATCAGCATCCCTTTGATGGTTGGAAAAGGTAGAATTGAAGAAGTGCAGGATGCACGTCTGGCGTTGTATATCCTTGAAGACCTTGAAAAATCGGGTGACCTTACCAGAAAACCTGACGCAAATGAGGTACTTGAATTGGCACATTTTATCACCAGCATTAAAAACGAACGGTATTTTGATCAAAGGCTACGCCATATCAGTGAGATCACGGCTGTGGATTCCTTGCTGAATGCTATGGGTTTGAAAGGCAATTCAGGCGCTTCCTATTTCACCCTTCTGAACGACAACTGGAGTCACTCATCCGGCCCGGTGCGCCAAAGCGGCAGCCGCTTGTCTTTTGGAATAGTTCCAACTGTCAGGTTCTTTTCAGGAAATGACCTCCAATATTATAATGATTCTGTAGCCAATCAGACGCAACTTACAGACTACAAAAATGAACATAGCAGAATTAGGAGTAACAGTGGCCTTGAGTTTATGACCCGGTACAGCCTTGAAAAACCAATCAACCTCCATTGGCAAAATTCGACCTCATTTTCTGCAGGGTATGGAATTAACAATGAACATGAAAGAAGGAAATACATAGAAAATGAAATTGTTGTATCAGATGAAAAGTTCGATGATATATTTCAGAGGCTGTTCGTTTCGGCTTCAAATACTGTTGGATACTATCCCAACAGCAGAACCAGCATTCTTTTGACAGCCAATGTACATTATCAACGCAACTTTTTTGACAAGCCGGAAGATGCGAATGAAACCTATGAGTATTCTCCTTCGTATGTTGGTGCTGGAATTCTCGTTTTTGCAAACTACTATGTTTCACCCCGTTTGCGTTTTAATGTCGAAATGTCCAGTAACGCTTCATTCAGAACTGTCGAAACAAAAATTTCCGGTGCCAGTCCGGAACAAAAGATTCAGGCAAATAACATCGGCACTTATCTGAACGCCGGTTTTGTTTACAGTATATTTTAGGCAAAGCGGCGATTTATTGGTCACAAATTCCGGCGGTGGGCAGGCTTAGGCTGCTCCATGTCGTTATTCAGCTTGATATACTCCTTCCTTTAATCTGAAGTAGGCATGGAGGCAATTTTCCTGCTTTTGTTCCTTGTGGTAGTATGTGGACTGATCTATTCCATTTTTCGGTGGATGATTGTTGCTGATGCCTGCGCTGTTGGCATGATTACCAGATCGTTTATGTTAACGTGTGCCGGTAAACTCGCGCAATACAGTACCGCATCTGCCACATCCTCAGGGCTTAGTGGCTTGAATCCCTGATACACTTTCGTTGCCCTGTCTTCGTCTCCTTTGAAACGTACAGTTGAAAACTCTGTTTCCACTGCTCCCGGAGCAATTTGCGTTACCCTTATGCCATACGAAACCAGATCCATGCGCATGGCTTTGGTGAGGCCATCAACTGCATATTTTGTGGCGCAATATACATTTCCGCCGGGATAAGTTTCCTTTCCGGCAATACTGCCAATATTGATGATGTGGCCAAAACCCTGTGCTGTCATCAAAGGAGCAAGCGCGCGGGTTACATACAAAAGCCCTTTGATGTTTGTGTCGATCATTCTTTCCCAGTCGTCGGTCAGGCCTTCGTGAATTGAAGCAATGCCTACTGCAAGCCCGGCATTGTTTATCAGCAAATGAGGTTTTAGCTGGTTGCGCGTCAGAAAGTGTGCCAGTTGCGCACCGGATTCACGCTCTCTCACATCCATTTCCTGAATGAAGACAGCTGTCTTGAATTTTTTTTGCAGCCTTGCAGCAATAAGTTTCAATCTTTCGCTGCGGCGGGCTGTAAGAAGCAAATCCCATCCGGCTTCGGCAAATTTTTCGGCACAGGCAAGACCGATGCCGCTGCTGGCTCCGGTGATTATGGCAAGACGGGTGTTTTCCATGACGGTAAAAGTAAAAATTACAATAGTTTTTAGAACGCTGTTAGTAGCTTATAAATGAATTGTTTATGTCATTTTATTTAGCAGGAACTACAAGATTTCAATTTGATTTTTGGATTTTCAAACTCCGGTTTTTTCTGCAATCCAGTTTCGTGCGTTCACAAAGGCTTCTATCCACGGGCTCACCTCATCCTGCTCTCTTCCTTCGGGATAACAGGCCCATTGCCAGGGCAGAAAAGCGCGTTCAAGATGTGGCATCATTGCCAGGTGACGGCCATTGTTGGAGCTGATTGCTGCTGTTGCCCAGTCACTGCCATTTGGATTTCCAGGATATTCTTGCTGCCCGAAATACATCACGATATTGAAATTGTCTTTGTAGCAAGGGAAACTGAATTTTCCTTCGCCGTGAGCCACCCAAACACCCAGCCTTTTGCCGGCCATACTTCCAAGCATCACACTGTTGTTGGCCGGAATATCTATATTCAGGAAAGCTGACTCAAATTTGCCGGAATCGTTGTGCAACATTTTCATGCATTCAGGGTGTTCGGGATATACCAGATTCAACGCCACCATAAGTTGGCAACCATTGCAGACCCCAAGGCTCAGGGTATCTTCGCGTGCATAGAAATTATCAAGTGCTGCTTTGGCTTTCTCATTGAAGAGGAAGGCTCCGGCCCAGCCTTTGGCCGAACCCAAAACATCGGAGTTGGAAAATCCGCCTACAAAAACAATCATATTCACATCTGAAAGGTCATCTCTTCCGCTGATGAGGTCGGTCATATGCACATCTTTCACATCAAAACCTGCCAGATAAAGGGCATATGCCATTTCACGATCACCATTTACGCCTTTTTCGCGGATGATGGCTGCTCTGATGCCTGATGGCTTGCGTCTTTTTATGTCGATACCATACTGTGCTGCCTTGCCTGTAAAGCTATGATTGAAACTAAAAACAAGATCTTGTTTTTTGTAGTTCTTGAAACGTGTCAAAGCATGGCGGCTGCCGCTTTGCTTGCGATCGAGCAGGTAGGAAGATGTGTACCATGTATCACGTAAAGCATTGATATCAAATATATACCGTTCTCCGTTATGATAGATCGTAAGGAATCTTTCAGATACAGGCTGACCAAGCACAACGTAATTGATGCCGGCTTCAGTTAATAAATCTTTGGCCGCTCCATCTTCGGATACCTGAAGCAGGACAGAAGGTTTTTCACTGAAAAGCAGATGAATAATTTCTTCGTTTTTCCAGTTATCCAGATTGATTTTCAAGCCATTTTCGCAATTGGCGAAATTCATTTCCAAAAGTGCTGTAATTAAGCCACCACTGGAAACATCGTGTCCGGAAAGAATCAGCCCTTTTTCGATGAGCGATTGTATGGCATTGAAAGCTTTGGCAAAATAGACAGCATCGGTGAGGTCGGGTGCTGTTGTCCCTATTTTATTTTGAATCTGAGCAAGGCTGCTTCCGCCAAGATGAAAATCGTCACCCGACAGGTCGATGTGAAGCAATTCGCTTTTGTAGTTGGCTTTGAGCAGCGGTTTCACAGTTTTTCTGATGTCTGAAACCTCTCCGGCAGCCGTCACGATTACCGTTCCGGGTGCCAGCACCTTTGTTCCATCAGGGTATTTCTGTGTCATCGAAAGGGAGTCTTTCCCAGTTGGCACATTGATGCCAAGTTCGATGCATACATCGCTCAGGGCTTTTACTGCCTGATAAAGCCGGCTGTTTTCGCCTTCATTTTTTGCAGGCCACATCCAGTTTGCGCTCAAAGAAACGCCTTTTAGTCCACCTTCTATGGGCGCCCAAAGGATGTTTGTAAGCGCTTCAGCCACTGCAAGCCTTGAACCAACCCTTGAATCGATCAGGCCGGCAACGGGTGCATGACCCAAAGCAGTTGCAATGCCTTTGATTCCCTGATAGTCGATGGCGACAACACCCAGATTGTTCAACGGAAGCTGAATGGTACCGATGGTCTGCTGTGTGGCAACTCTTCCGGTTACAGAACGGTCGACTTTATTGGTGAGCCAGTCTTTGCAGGCTACAGATTCCAGTTGCAAAACGTCGTGCAGATATTGGTGCAGATGGTCGGCAGCAGGCTTTATTTCAGCAAAAACAGTATGCTTTGTGATGTCGGTCAAAACAGTTTTTGGAGGTTTTCCTAAAAGATGATCCAGTTTCAGGTCGACCGGACATTTGTCTTTATCTCTTTCAAAACGCAGCAAACCGTCACCTGTAGTTTCTCCAACTTCATAAAGCGGAGCCCTTTCGCGGCTTGCAGTATTTTTAAGTATTTCCAGATATTTTGGGTCAATCACCAGACCCATACGTTCCTGCGATTCGTTTCCGATGATTTCTTTGTCGGATAGGGTAGGGTCGCCAACCGGAAGTTTGTCGATGTGAATTGTTCCGCCTGTTTCTTCAACCAGTTCAGAAAGACTGTTTAGGTGCCCGCCTGCACCGTGGTCGTGGATGGACCGGATGGGATTGAGGTCGGATTCAGCCATTGCCCTTACAACATTGTTCACCCTTTTCTGCATCTCAGGATTGGCCCTTTGCACAGCATTCAGTTCGATAGCGTTGCTGAACTGACCGGTGTCAACGCTGGAAACTGCGCCACCACCCATGCCGATACGGTAATTATCGCCTCCAAGAACAATCACTTTATCACCGGTTTCCGGTTTGTCTTTTTGGGCATCTCTTTCGTTGGCAAAACCAACGCCACCAGCCAGCATGATTACTTTATCGTAGCCGAAATTTCCATTTTCCTTATGTTCAAAAGTCAGCAGGCTGCCGTTGATGAGAGGTTGCCCGAATTTATTGCCAAAATCTGAAGCCCCATTGGATGCTTTTATAAGAATATCTTCTGGTGTATGGTAAAGCCATTCGCGGGGCTGTGCATTTTGTTCCCAGCTGCGATTGTCTTCCGAACGTGGATAGGAGGTCATGTAAACTGCTGTTCCAATGAGCGGAATGCTGCCTTTGCCGCCAGCCATACGGTCACGGATTTCGCCTCCGGTTCCTGTAGCAGCGCCATTGAAAGGCTCAACTGTGGTTGGAAAATTATGTGTTTCAGCTTTGAGTGAAATGATGGTTTGAATATCACTGATACGGAAAAAATCAGGTCTGTCTTGTCTGATGGGAGCAAATTGTTCCGCTGCCGGACCTTTAACAAAGGCTACATTGTCTTTGTAGGCTGAAACGAGTCTGTTCGGGTTTTTTTCGGAAGTCTTTCTGATTAAACCAAAAAGCGTTTCGGGCATCTTTTTGCCATCGATGATGAAGGTGCCGTTGAATATTTTATGGCGGCAATGTTCCGAATTCACCTGTGCAAAACCATAAACTTCGCTGTCGGTAAGTTCGCGGCCGATGTTTTTGCTCATTTCTTCGAGGTAGACTACTTCATCTTCGCTGAGTGCCAGCCCCTGAGATTCGTTATAAGCTTTGATGTCACTGATAAACTGAATGGGTTCGGGCTTGAGGTTTATATCGAAAATCTGCTGATCCAGTTGGGTGTAGATGGCTTGTAGCATTGGGTCGTGCTGGGCTGTCTGTTTTTGGGCGCTTAAAAACAACTCAATGCGTTCAATCCCGTTGATGCCCATGTTTTGTGTTATTTCCACTGCGTTGGTGCTCCAGGGAGTGATCATTTCCCTGCGCGGGCCGATGAATTTTGCTTTGATCTCGCTTTCCTGCATCAAAGCTGCTCCCCCAAAAAGCCAGCTTAGTTTGTCGATGTCATCTGTAGCGAGCTTAAGGTTTGATTTTAGTGCAATCAGGGCATTGTCGGAAGGTTTGAAAAAAAGTATCATATGGCAGTTGTTTTGAAAATACTTCAAAAAATAACACGCCGCAAAGATATAAAATGAAGGGAAACGGAGCAGGTTTTTTAATCAATGCCTGCATTAATACCGATTGCACTTTCAATATAGTCCAATTTCTCTGCCTTTGGCAGATTATTGGCCTATTTTCAAGTAGCATCGGCATTTACTCCCGAATTTTCGGGATAAAATTTTAAAATAGTTTTGGACTATTTTAAAATTACAAATGGTATAACTTTTAGGCTTCCTGTTGCCGGCCAGCAGACATGTATCCCAGGCATGTGAAAACATATAAACACAGAATCTTTAATGCATCGATTTGGCATTGAAGCCTTTTCAGGCAAAACACAAAACTGAGAATGCCTGTTCAGATAAAAAGGAAGCCCTGCAGATGCTTCCACAGGGCTTCCGTAAAATTATTTCATGTTTTTCAAATGGTCATTAATCATTTTAGACCATTTCTCCAACAACTGTAATTCGCCACTGATCTGAGAGTTCTTTTCAGCATTGTAAAACTCAAACCTGACTTCATGTTTGGTTTTTAAATGCGGCACAAAATTCAAGGCCAGCAGGTCAATAACTTTGTAATTGCCATTATTGTTGACAACCGACTTGCCAACATTGATTATTGTACATTTTTGAAAATCGGCAAGGTTAACATACTGTTCGAGTTCTTTGTCCTCGTCTTTTTTATAAAAGAACACAAAGCTTTTTATATTATCAAATCCAATCACAAAATCTCCGCAAAAATCGTGATGAACAATTATGCTGTCATGTTTTTGTGCAATATCTGCAACTAACTGAAGCATTTTCTTTTCTCTTTTTTTTCTGTTTCGTCCCAATAACAATAATGGCGAGATTAAGAGGCCTAATGCAATAGCCAAAACAAGGAAGTTTATTAAATCCATTTTAAACTTATTAAAAATTAATACAACGAAAAATTTGGCTTTGTTAAGAAAACAATGCCATGGATCTCAAGGCAAAAGCCTGAGGTATTGATGTATTAAAAATGGATTACCAAAAATTATGGAAGGGAAAAATAATATCGACATTCCTGAAATACGTCTGAAGATTTTTTGAAAAAGTTGTGTGCTGCAAAAACTCAGACAACAACAATTTCTCGGTTACCTTAACAATGGCCCAGTGTTCGCTAAATAGATTTTTGAAGACAGGGGTCGGCAGATTATTCAGGTTTTGGACAGAACTTTCTGATTGTGTAGTGTGACAAAATAAAGAAGCTGAAATACCCGAAATATAACTAGTCTGTTCAGACGATGATGAAGTGTAAGAATGAGTTACAGAAATAGGCCTGACAACAAAGCTTATTGCTAAGCAATAAACTGTTGTCAACAAGAATAACCCTAAATATTCAAGTATTTTTTTCACGCTGCAAAAGTAATGCGATTAATGAATCGTTTTTTAGAATTTTATGCCGTGCTAGAATTTATTTTTGAATTTTCATTGAGTAAACAGAACTCAAATAAAGAGTTGGATTGCTGTAACTTAGCGTGGTTATAAATTTGAATTTCTTTACCTCAGGATTGCCGAAAAATAAGCATCGAAAAAATGAATAATTTTGAGGAAATTTTTTGAACACGCTATTATGATAACATTATTCAAAAACGCCCAATTGTATAGCCCTCATTTCGTGGGGAAGAAAGACGTATTAGTTGCTGGCAAAAGCATCATTGCCATCAAGGACTATATTCATTTATCAGATAATCTTGAAATGAATATAATTGATTGTGAAGGTTTAATGTTGATTCCGGGTCTGATTGATGCGCATGTGCACATCACAGGTGGAGGTGGCGAAGGTGGACCGGGAAGCCGTATGCCTGAACTGCAGTTGAGTATGATGCTGGAAGCCGGTGTAACTACTGTTGTTGGCTGTCTGGGAACAGATGGCATAACCCGCAACGTAGAAAGTGTGCTCATGAAAGTGAAATCGCTGCGGGCTCAGGGCGTTTCAGCATGGATGTACACCGGCGCTTATCAGGTGCCGCCGCCAAGCATAACGGGCGATATTTTGCGCGATATTGCAATGATTGAAGAGGTGGTAGGTTTAGGTGAAATCGCAGTTTCCGATCATCGCTCTTCAGTGCCTTCAACCGCAGAACTTATCCGCCTTGTTGCTCATACCCGCGTGGCTGGTATGATTGGTGGAAAAGCCGGCATTGTGAATGTACATATGGGAGATGCGGTTGATCCCTTTCTCCCGATACATAATGTAGTAGAAAACAGCGAGTTAAATTACAAGCAATTTGTGCCAACGCATTGCAACCGCAATGCGTATATTTTTGAAGATTCAAAGGAATATGGCAAGAAAGGTTATGTTGATATCACAACAAGTTCCTATCCTTATTACATGGATGAGGAAATCAAACCTTCGGTGGCATTAAAACAATTGCTTGAAAGCGGGGTTCCGATCAAGCATATAACATTTACTTCTGATTCGTGCGGTTCACTTCCTGGTTTCGATCCCGAAACAGGCAAACTGATCAAAATTGAAATGGGCTTGCCTTCATCCATTCTGAGAGAAATCAAAGAAGCTGTTACAATTGACAATATTCCATTTGAACAAGCCCTGCAGGTTGCCACTTCCAATCCGGCCGACATACTTATGCTAAACGGAAAAGGCTATATCAAAGAGGGTTATGATGCAGATCTCGTTGTTTTGGATGCTGATTTCAATATCGTTCATGTGATGGCGAACGGAAAAGTCGTGCGCTAAACAGGAGTCTTTCCGTTAATCTGATCAAAAATTCAACCATAGCTTCCATAGTGCAAATTCCAAACCGGCTTTTGCCATCATATAACTTCTCACTTTGGCTTGGGAAGATGTAGCTTCCTCTAAGGTTTCAATATCAAGTCCCAGGATTGGGGGAATCAGAAAATCGTTGAGAGTGCAAATAAGTCACTTAATGTGTTCATAAGTAGCCCAATACCAGAGTTGTATCCTATTTGTATCTCATCTGATATGATATATTGTATGTAGCTGTTGCAACTTCTGAGCCTGAAACACCTTGATTCCCGAATCAAGACAGACTGTGTATTTCACATTCTGGAATTTAATCCTGAATCTCACTAACATCACACAAAACACTTAAACATCTTTCCCGGAAATGCCAAAGGCTTCGCCGGGATTGTTATCACCTGAGGGTTCTACATGCACCACAACATCATAAGTGCTTGGAATGGCAAGTCTGATCTGATCTTCTACTTTGTGTCCCAACATATGACCTTCGAGGAGTGAGATTCTGCCGTCCACCTCCACATCAAGCGCAATCATGTAATAGTGTGCCATCTTTCTGGCACGGATGCGATGTGGGTTGCGCACTTCAGGAACTTTTGCAACAGCCTCTGAAATGGTTTTATATATTGTAGGATCATCCACACCATCCATGAGCTCCCTGCTCGAAGTAATAATTAAACGAATGGCGACAATGATAATCCAGATGCTGACAGCCAAGGCAGTGATGCTGTCTAAAACCGGCATTTTTAAAACATGTGTAAGTATAAGACCAACTAAAACCGAAATCGAAATTATCACATCATTTTCCATGTTCCGGGCATTGGCACGAAGCATCGGACTATCGACATTTTTGCCTATTCGACTGAGATAGCGGCTGAGTAATTGCTTTCCGACAATAGAGACCAAAACAACCCAGATAGCTATGGGAGAAGGTAATTCGGTTTCTCCGCCTTCAATAAGGCGCTGAATGGTGGAGATGGCAAGTTGGGCTCCTGCAAAAAATATCACAAAGGCCACAAGTTTCGAGGCTACAGTATCTGCTTTATCGTAGCCGTAGGGATGCCTGCTGTTGGGTGGCCGGGTAATGATTTTAGCTGTAAAAAGTGTGATGAGTGAAGCAAAAACATCGCCAAAGGAATCGATGCCATCCGCCACCACAGCAAGGGAACCGGCCAATAAACCCACAACGATTTTCGCAACCGAAAGAAATGCGTTTCCGATTACGCTTATCCAGGAAGCGCGGCTTATTTGTTTTTGCCTGACTTTTATGTCCATGAAACGGATGTAATTAAGCGGGCAAAGATATTGATTGTTTTTTTGCTTTTGGGAGATAGTTACATAGCTGCCTGACAAAATAAAAGAATGCCTGTCCGTGATACTTCGCATCGGACAGGCATTCATGTTGCTTAAACAATCAGGGTATAAAACCTATTCTGCTTTTGCGGTTTGGGTTTCAAAAACATGCAGGTTGTAAAGTACAATTTCATTGGTTTCCTGAAGTCTTCCATCGGTATTAAGGTGTTGACGGCAGACAGCTTTGCCGACAATACTCATCATTTTTCCTTTTTTCACTTTTTGCTGCACCAGCGCTGCATGCATTCCCCAGGCCACGATTTGGTGCCAGCGGGTTATTTGTATTTTTTCTCCGGCTTCGTTCAGGCTTTCTTCTTTTGTTGCAAGCGAAAAACGGGCAACCATTTTATTTTCGCTGAAATGTTTAACAACAGGCGCTGCTCCGGGGCGGCCAATAAGTTTTACGGTGTCATTTTTTGTTTCCATGATATTTTTTTTATTTGATGTGAGATGAAAAGGCTGAAGTCAGAAGCAGGAGGGTTGAGCTCCGGCTTCGGACTTCTGTCTGTGGATAATTATGATACTTTTTGGAGCAGGACCACTTCGTTGATGACGATATCCACGGAGTAGCGTTTTTTGCCGTCCTTGTCTTCCCAGGTGTTGGAGGTCAGTTTGCCGTTGATGGCAATTTCCTGTCCTTTGTGCACATACTTTTCGATGATCTCGACTACTTTTCCAAAGGCAACCAAATTATGCCAGGTGGTATTGTCCACACGCTCTCCTGACTTATTTGTATAAGGTTCATTTGTTGCCAGCGAGAAGGTGGCCATTTTGCGGTCTGCGCCGATGTTCTTTACTACAGGGTCTTTTCCCAGACGTCCGATCAGTTGTACTGAATTTTTCAATGTTGTCATGATTTCAAGTTTTAGGGTTTTTGTTATTGTTGAACGATTGACGAGGCAAAATTATATCGGGTCGGAAAGATTAGTCGGATAGTTACCGCGTAGATACGTATATAAGTGGTAATATCCGGAAGACAACGGATAAAATCAATTATATCAATGACTTAAAAATTTGGTGAATTTGGTTTATTATTGAATCCAATTCGCCCAATTCGCTTCGTTCGCTTAATTCGCTTCGTTCGCTCAAGTCTCCCCCTTCGCTCAATTCGCTCAATCTCCCCATCACAAATTCCCGCAAATTCATCCCAGTTATTAAGAACCAGTAAAAATTAGCCCTCAACAACTCGTTTTGCCTGCCCAACATCAATCGATCCCAACTTCTTTTTATAATTTTGAACCCTCAATTACCTTGCTATGAAGCAGCATTCTTTAACCAGCATTTTAGTCCGGAAAATACCCGGAGAGTTTGATTTGTCTGATGCGATTCAGCGGTTGAACGAATCTGTAATAAATCTGGTTTCAGACTATTAAAATGCTTCTCAGGTTTATCGCTGTCCATCAAAGTTTCGATCAGCAAAACTCAACTAAACCTTTGTAATCCAGTAAATAATAAGAATAGCCAATGCATTTTCTGAAATATTTAAAAATAAAAATCCGTTAAAACACAGTAAATAGAATTAGAATAATACTCAAAATTATAAAATGATGATTTCACAAACCGAAAAGCTACAAACACCGGATCTTCAAAAAATCATGTCGAGATTCGAATACAGTGATGAAATAAAACAGATAATTGAGCATGAGAATCTCTTGCCTCTCGGGCTTTTATCCCGTTTGGATGCAAGTTATCCGCAGCATTCAGATTTGTTCAAAACATATCCGATCATGTTCAATACCAAGGAGAAGTATATTGGCTTGAAGGGCTTCAGGGAAATTGTCGGTATTCTTCAGCAAAATGGTGTCGAAATTGGCCATCTTGCCGAACGTGAATTTTTTATTGACGTTTACCGGTTTATGGCTACCAAGCACATTCTGAATGCAATAGACTGGCATAATTTTGAAAAAGATTCTCTCTTCCAACTGGTCTTTCCACAACCCGGAATGATTTATCAGGAAGAAGTAAAACTTTATGCCGATGCAAAAACGGATGAGGAAAGAGAAGCCGTCGTAGTGGCTTATCAGAAAAAAACCAATCCGCACGATGGCAAGCAAATGCTGAACAAACCTTGGTTCATAAATGAAGAGGGCCATCTTGAAATCCTTGAAGGCAGTCAGCATAAGTATCCGCCTGTCCAGCTTATTTTTGATAAAACAACCCAGAATTGCTTTGCCTTCTGCAGCTATTGTTTCAGACATGCACAAGTGCGCGGCGATGAGGATATGTTTGTGCAGGAAGAAGTGAGTCAGCTGCATCAGTATTTGAGATTGCATCCTGAAATCACCGACATTTTGATTACTGGAGGCGATGCCGGATATATCACTTACGAAAGGCTTCTGGAATACACAATCCCTTTGATTGAAGACCCTGAGCTGATGCATATCAAGACACTCAGGCTTGGTACGAGAGCCTTGACATTCCATCCGGAAATGATTCTCACAAACAAATACAAAAAGATATTGGATCTTTTCGAAAAGATACACGACAATGGCCTTCAGGTGGTTTGGATGGCACACTTTTCAACGCCAAGAGAGCTGCTGAACCCGGGCACAATTGCGGCGATCCGCAGGTTGAAACAGCATGGAGTAACTGTGAAAAGTCAAAGTCCGATTATGAACCATATCAGTTTGTTTTCTGATGAAAATGGCAAAGTTGATGTTGACCGTTCAGCACAAAACTGGATTGACCTTGGTAATGTTTTTGCCATGCTTGGGGTTGGTTTCCACTCAATGTATTGCGCCAGACCTACAGGTGAACATCACTATTTTACTGCACCTTTGGCCGAGATAGATAAGGTTTTCAGCAAAGTATACAGAGAACTGGCCTCCATCAACAGACCTTCCAGATACATAACCATGACTTCCTCTGCCGGAAAAACTTCTTTGCTCGGAACAGCCATCGTGAACGGTGAAAAGGTTTTCGTTCTGAAGTTTAACGAATCCAGAAATATGCATTGGATGGACAAGGTTTATCTGGCCAAATATGACGAGAAAGAAAATACGATCGAAAAACTGAAACCTTTTGATACACCGAAGTATTTTTATGAAAATGAATTGCATGAGATCGAGAAAAAACTCTCTGATGCATTGATGAAGGAGATAGAAAAGGATGCATTATGATAAATAAAGTTGTTCACTCAACAGCCGATGCTGTGGCTGGTATTTTTGATGGAGCAACCATCATGATCAGTGGTTTTGGCGAGGCAGGCAGTCCGATAGAATTGATACATGCATTGATCGATCAAGGCGCAAAAAATCTTACCGTGGTGAGCAATAACACCGGTAGTGGTCATGTCGGACTTGCTGCTCTTATTGAGAACAGACAGGTAAAAAAGATGATTTGTTCGTTTCCGCGCACTGCCAATTCTACTGTTTTTCCCGATTTATACCGCAAAGGAGAGATAGAGCTTGAGCTGGTGCCACAGGGAACGCTTGCAGAAAGAATCAGAGCCGGAGGTGCCGGAATTCCTGCATTTTTTACGCCTGCTTCAGTCAATACACCGCTTGCAGAAGGCAAAGAATCACGCGTCATTGATGGTCAGACATATGTGCTGGAGTATGGCATCAAAGC
>JAGXRB010000200.1 GCA_018336075.1 Bacteroidota bacterium | reverse complement strand
TCCCAGACATCAATCGTCAGCAGGGGAGTGAAGCCCATCGTCATCGGGATATTGGCGTTTGCGGTCTTGACCACTTTGAGCAATTCGCCATCGAGGACGAGCCAGGCCCAGCCGCTCCCGAATTGTGCTACGGCTGCGCTGGCAAACTCTTTTTTGCAGGCTTCGACGCTACCGAAGGAGGCTTCGATTTTTTGTTTGAGTGCAGCGGGTGGGTCGCCGCCTCCCCCTGGGGTCAGGCTGTTCCAGTAGAAGCTGTGGTTCCAGGCTTGGGCTGCGTTGTTGAATATTGCGGTTTTCTCCGGCTTTTCAGCGGTGCTGGTGATAATCTTTTCCAGGGTTAGGGCCGCATATTCTGTACCTGCAACCAACTTGTTCAGGTTGTCGACATAGCCTTTGTGATGTTTTCCATAGTGAAAATTCAGCGTTTTGGCCGTGATGACCGGTTCGAGTGCGTTTTCGGCATACGGAAGAGGGGGTAAGATGTGGAGCGTGGCAGTTTCTGGTACGGTCGAGTTATTGCTTGGGTTTAGGATGCTCATAACAGTCTCCTTTTGGTTTTCATCTGGAACGAAAGGTACTTTTCTTTTTTGAATACGAATGCGTGCTGTACCGAATCAAGTTTTGGATACACCGGCTTTCTTGAAATCAATAAACCCACGTTCAACATTGGTGTCGATTAACTGGACGCGCACCCGTTCGCCGACATCCATGCCATCAAAACCCTGGACAACCTTGCCCTCGACCGGCACACTGAATAACCGCACCCAGGTGCCTTTTTCGGAGGCGCCGGTGACAATCGCATCGAACTGTTCGCCAATCCTTGATTCAAGCAGCAGCGCGGCCGCAGATTTTTCCACCTGGCGCTCGACTTTGTTGGCCGCATTTTCGGCAGCCGTGCAGTGGGCGGCCAGGTCCCCCAATTCATCCTGGCGATAGGGCGCAGGTTTCCCTTCCAGAGCTGCTTTCAATAAACGCTGGGTCAACAGGTCGGGGTAGCGGCGATTGGGGGCGGTCGAGTGGGCATAGTCTTTGACAGCCAGGCCAAAATGCCCAGGAAAACCTCCTCCGGGCATCTCGGACACGTATTCGCCAGCGCCCAATAGCTTAATCACGGCCAACGAAAGGTCGGGAAAGCGCAGCGGGTCTGAGGCTTTTTGCCGGACGAGAAATTCGTCCAGGGCTTTTGAATCCGGTTCGGCTGGAAGTTTGTATTGGTTCTCGCGGGCAACTTCCACGATGCGCTCCCACCTTTTTGGCGTTCGCACCACGCGCCGAATCGATGGGAAGTTGTGGGCTAATAGGAAACGCGCCGTGACACCGTTTGCCGCAATCATGAAATCTTCAATAATCTGTTTGGCGCGGTTCTTCTTTTCAGATTCGAGCGCGTAGAGTTGGTCGCCATCGAAAACCAATTTGGCTTCGATGGTTTCCAGGCTGAGCGCGCCGTTGGTATGGCGTAACTTTTTCAGCCTTTGGGCGGCCTGGTCTTGCAGTTGCAGACTCTCAGCCAACCCGGGCACCTCAGCCAGTTTTTCGGGCATCTCGCCTTCCCCGTCCAACCAGACGGCGACTCTGTTATAGGCCAGTTTGGCATGGTTACGCACCCAGGCGCGGTAGATTTTCGAATCTTCCAGCGCGCCATACTCGTCAATCATCATTTCAACGATGATGGCAAGCCGGTCCTGGTTCAAATTCAGGGATGTGATGTCAGTTGAAATTACTTCCGGGAGCATCGGAAAAATCTCGGCGGCGGTATAAACCGAGGTGGTGTTGTGGCGGGCATGTTCGTCAAGCGCAGAACCATTTTTAACGAACGAGTCCACGTCGGCAATAGCAACGTAGATTTTTATCCTGCCAGCAGGCATCGTTTTGGCAAAGGTGAGTTGGTCCAGGTCAAGCGAGTCATCGTTGTCAAGGGAGGCCCAGGGCAGGTTGCGTTTATCGCGAACGGTTATGTCGTCGTTTGCTTTAGAATGCCCCGGCCGTTTTGATTCGTCGAGCGCTGCGCGGGAAAAATCGGGAAGCAGCCCTCGCTCGAGCATGGCACGACGGGCAATGTCCCGTAAAATGGCGCGATGATTTTGAACCTTTGTGTTCATGGTTGTCCTCTATAAGGTAATCTTGTGGTTCTCTTTACCTTGCCGGCAGGCGCAAATCCAGCGGCTTTTTGTTGGCACAACCACCTCGACCAGGGGCGTGGACGTAAACTAACCCCCGAAAAGGCCTGCCTATTCCCCGGCGGGTTTTTTCGGGGCGCGGTGCGCATTTGGGGAGCGATACTGGCTGCCATCTTTGCGGGCGGTTTGTTTTAGCCTGCGGTTATAGATGCGCTGTCCTTTGGATGGTCGTTTAATTTTCTGTTTGTCTGACATATTATCAACTCTGTTGTTTTGATGAAAAAATCAGCTCAACCCATACACAATTTGCAGGTGATGTACTCAGAGCCGTGAAATTCGCCTCTTGCGACCGAAGCGATGATAGGGTCGTTTGTGATTGTCTTGTTACACCGGGGGCAAGTAACATAATTGTCCATCATTTACTGCTTTTCTGCGAGTAAATTTGAGAAGCGCCAGGAGCTGGTATTTATTGGCCCTTTTTGCCTTTACCTTTTATTTTTGCAGGCATGTCGGCGACGACATTACTGATGTGCGGCGTGGTCTTTTTATTTACCAGCGATTGCACGGGTGAATTAATCCGTCCTGTGGGGTTTTCACTGGAAACAGGTTTTATCTTTTTGGCTTTGTGTTTACTTACACCTTTGCATCCCATGTTCTTCTCCTTTGTTTCTGATTGTTGCTGTGTTTTAAAAAAAACCTAACTTTTGAGTAACGTTTTTCCAGTTCATAAACCGCTTTTTCCCGGGTGTATCCATACCGTTTCTGGAGAATGCTCACATACCGCTCATGCTTATCACCGGCTTCAATGAGCTGGGACTGGCGGCGTTGGGCAACCCACTTTTGAATGCTGCCGTAAAACGTTTGCCACTGTAAGTTCATAAGCCTGTACACCATTTAGAAAATATCGTATTGCGAACGGACAGGGAATCGCGCCCGAACTTTTTCGGCAACTTGATGGTCTGTCAGCTTATCGGTTGTTTCCAGCGTGATGCTGTATTCTCCCAGGCCCAGGTTTTCAAGACGTTTTTTGAGTTCAGCCTTAGACTCGTCCGGCCCAAAAATTTGCACTACCTCGGCATCGCGAATGTACGCGATGACTTTGTCGTAGTATTCGTCAACGTGATCCCAATAGCGTTTGTCGCGCGACTCCTGTGGTGAGCCATCCCCGGGGGTTGCGCTGGAATAACGGAGATAATGTTCCATATTCGCAGTAATGATGATGCGTTCCTCGCCATCGTCAGTGATGCTGACAATAACTGCCTTATCCTGGTTGAACCACAAGCCAACTCTTTTTCCCATTAGATTACTCTTTCTTTTTGTTGCGCTCATCCTCGTACTTTGCCATCAGTTGTTTGAATTCTGTCTCGTTCATCAACAAAATTTCTGGCACGGGCTGGGCGCCGTCGTTTTTTTCTGCTTCAAGGGCGTCAGCAATTTTCACAAAGCGGTCGAGTTTTTCGTGCTCGAGCCGGTGTTCTTCGGCCAGCACAAAGGCTTTGGGAGGGGGCGGCTCATTGTCGACAACGATTTTTTGAACATGAGAAAGTGACTGACTGATTGGGCGGTTGTTGACAGATGGTTGAATCTCAACCTGGCCCTTATCGAGAATGAAAGCATAGCGCAGGCCGTCGCTCGCGGATGGGATGACTTGTGCGCCGAGTTCTGTTGCCAGGTCATGCAATAAACGCGGTTCAAAGTAATTGCTAAATGGTGTTGTAGTGTGTGTGGCAATGTAATGATTATCAAGCACGCCAAACAGTACTACCGTTCCTGTATCAGGGTCTTGCGCCAGCCGCCAGCGTTTAAATTTAGGCAGCAAACCCCATCGCGATAGGATGTCGGGGAGGTTGGCCCTGATTTGGCGCATCCTTCGTACAAAATGACGTGGGTCAACGGCCTGGGGTGTCATCGTCGTCCTTTTTTTTAGCGGCTGCGACTATCAACTTGTGCCTAACTTCATCCAGCCATCGGCTAATGTGGTCTTTGGTTTTTGCAAGCGGATAATACTGTTGCATGGGCAGAGGGTTTGCCGGGCGGGGATTTGGTTTGACGACGACAACCACGTCTGCTTGCATTTCTTCAAGCCGTTGTGTTTCGCGAATCCTCATCCACCGCCAGAAAAATGCAAGGAATATGAGAGCCATGACAATAATGAAAATTGGCGGGCAGTACAACCATAAAAACGTGAGCGGCTGCTGCCTTTCTTCTTCGCGTTGGCGCTCCTGATCTACGTACCATTGGGATGTAGACCGCGCCGATTGGGTTTGCGTGGCGATATGGTTGGCGACTGCCGTTTGAGTGCTGGCGGCCAGGTCATCCTTGATTCCTTGGATGATTGCGGCTTCTCCCGCGGCTGTTGCCTGTTCTACCGCCTGGGTTTGCCGGATTGCATCCTGGGTTTGTGCGGCGCTTTGGGTTGCACCGGACGCCAGCAAGGTGGCCTGGGCATTAGCGCGCACGATGGCCGCTGTTGCCGCCACCTCGGCGGCAATAATGTTGGCATTGTTTTGTTCCTGGGTCTGTGCTGCACTCAGGGTCGCCCTGGAAGCATTCAGGGTGGCCTGCGCATTCACTTGCATAATTGCGGCTGTAGCCGCCGCCTGGGCATCGCTGTAATACTTCTCCTGGGTTTGCAGGGCCGACAGGGTTGCATAGGCGCAGGAATCGCAAGGGGTGGCAAGCGGCGTAGACATACTCTGCTCATCCATGGAGGCCAGAAAGAGATTGTCAGATGCTGACGGTGTCCCTGCCGCAGCATCACATGCAGTCAGCATTAGCAGGGAGACAGTCAACACGAGGAAAGCGATAACACCCAGGCGGCGGTTCATTGGGTTTACAGGTCCTTCATTAAACATCCGAGGGCCAGCAGGACGAAGCCTGCGACTATCAGCCAAAGAGCATAGGCCGCAAGTCCGGCGAACGCGCCCTGAAAGGCCAACAACCCAACCACCACCAAGCCTACAGAAATCCAAAATGTGACAACTTTTGGCGCACTCAGTTTCATGTTTTAATCCTTTCTTGATTGGTGCAAACCTAAGCGTTTTCGACTGCTTTTTTGCCAGCCTTGACGGCGTCGGTAACATGGGCTAACTGCTCCAAGGCGAGTTCCTGTCCCTGGTGCTTTAGTTCTTTGAAATTCTTGCGGCCACTGGTCATAAACTCGCTTGCCTTTGAGCGTATCTGTGCAGTGGTATCTTCGACCATTCCGGTAGCCAGGTCGCGCAGTTCGATGCTCTTATCTTCGATTTGTTTCCTGGTCTGTCGGCCGGATTGCGGCGCCATAAGCAGCATTGTCACTGCGCCAGCCAGTCCGCCGACCAGCAGCCCAATCAAAACACCTGAAACTGAGTTTTTGCGGTGACTAAATTCTTGATATTCTTGTTCGTGATTCATGATATTTTTCCTTATACCTTCTTGGTTTCGAGTGTGTGCAACGCGCACCTTTCTCTTGTGGTTTACTGGTTGGTATGTTGCTCGCTGGTTGTTGTCTCGGTGACGGCAACTACCGGGCCGCGCGGACGGTAAAACACCAGCCAGACTATTCTTTCGGCAGCCCATGCAAGCAGGGCGTAAATCAGCATCGCAAACAGCGACGAAAGTTCCAACACCATGTTACCTGCTGTGGGTGAAGCAATCAGCCCGGTAAAGGGGAACAGGAACAAGCCGGTGACTCCGTATATCAAGGCAACGATTGGGCTGTTGGGGTTGGCCCCGATGAGCATCAGGCCGATTCGAAGTGCAATCAGCCCTTCTAAGAAGCCGAGCAAGAGCCAAATCAACTGGGTGGCCTTGAATGTGAAGATGCGCTGTTCTCGTTCTGGTTCGCTTTGTGATGTTCTTACTGCTGATATTCGATTTTCGTTTGACATTGTGAACTCCTTTTTTCGGCCGGGTGTTGCCTTGCGGGAGACAACACCCGGTCTTTTTAATTGTGGGTTCTGAATCTGCTAGCGCCGACGACCACGGAAGAGTTTGACAATTGCCAGCAGGACGACCGAACCAAGCAACGTTACCAACATGGTTGGGATGGTAATTGCATCATTGATTGTGCCAACACCCAGCAGCGGGCTGATGAAATACCCGGCCAGGAAGGCGCCGATAATACCGACGACGATGTCGAGCAGCAAGCCCTGTTGTCCGCTGGTGCGCATGATTCTGCTCGCAACATAACCAACGATGGCTCCGGCGATGAGATAGATGATAATGTTCATGATTTGTTCTCCTTTTTGATTTTGGATTCATATTCCGCCAGGCGTTTGTCGATTTCATCGGCAGCGGCCTCGCGGGTATAGCCATACTTTTCTTGAAGCAAGCCGGTGAAAACATCGAACTTGCCTGCGGCCCGGTCCAGGTCATCATCGGTGAGTTTGCCCCACCAGGATTTGGCCTCGCCCCGGATTTGTTTCCATTTGCCTTCGAAAATATCTTTGTTCATTGTTTTAACCTCCAGAATGGTTTGAGAAACTGACCCAATTTGGGCTGCAACCTGCGTGTATCTGCGATGCAGGATGGGTGGGTGGGCTTTTTCAGGCGCGGACGCTTGCCGCTGCAAGGCGCAGGCGTTCGGTCACGCGCGAGGGTGTTTCGCTTTTGCTGATGAACATATCCGCGCCTGCCGAAATCGCGGCCTGCTGACGGGCGCCCATGTGACTGATGAGCACAACAACAATCGCGGCCGGGCAGGCCAGGCGCAGTTCTGCCAGGGATTCGATCCCCAAATTAATGGGAAGCAAGTCCCAGTCCACCAGAAGCATGTCCAGGTGGGTTACGGGCGCTTGGGCCAGGGTTGTGGCCCAATCTTCTGCCTCTCCGACCACTTCCATTTTCATATCAAGAAGCAGCATGCGCAGGGCAGAGCGCTCTTCGGGCTTGGAGTCGGCTAAATATACGCGGGTCATACTATCAGCGTACAACATATACTGCCCGGTTACATCCATCGACCGGGGAGTATATGTCTCCGCCACTTGGGGGAGAAGCGCGCAAGATTGCGTTTCAAATCAGGCTGGGTTGACCAGCAGGGTCAGTGTGCCCCAAATAATGCCGAGAGTAGCGCCCCCAACGACATCCCGCGGGTAGTGCGCCCCGACATAGATGCGGGTAAACCCAACCAGGGCGGCCAGGACATACAGCCCGAGGGTGGCTTGCATCCCCAAATTGAAGCGTAGAATGAGCAGCGTTGCCATGAAAAATATCTGGGTGGTGTGTCCGCTGGGGAAGGATGTTCCTTTTTCGCGCCAGCCGACAACACGCGTTTCTTC
>JAGXRB010000199.1 GCA_018336075.1 Bacteroidota bacterium | reverse complement strand
CGATCATCCACTTCCGCGATGAGGATTTTGAATGTGCCTTCACACATAGCAACAACACCTACAACGAGGAATATTACAGCTTCGTCAACGGACAGCATACCACACAGGGCGGCACACATCAACTGGCTTTCCGTGAGGCCATTACGAAAACAATCCGCGAGTTTTACAACAAAGATTATGATACAGCCGACATCCGGAATTCGCTCGTGGCGGCCATAAGCATCAAAATTCAGGAGCCTGTTTTTGAGTCGCAGACAAAAACCAAACTTGGTTCTCAGTATATGGAACCCAACGGCAGGTCGGTGCGCAACTTCATCGGCGACATCATCAAAAGGCAGCTCGACAACTATCTTCACATGAATCCGGAAACGGCCGAAGCCCTGCACCGCAAAATCATGCAGAGCGAAAAGGAACGCAAGGACATGGCCAACATCAAGAAACTGGCCAAAGAGAGCGTGAAAAAAGCTAGTCTGCACAACAAAAAACTCCGCGACTGCCGCATACATTTCAATACAAACCATGAAAAACGGCTCGAAACAACGCTTTTCATCACCGAAGGCGACTCTGCTTCGGGCAGCATCACCAAAAGCCGCGATGTGCAGACACAGGCGGTGTTCAGTCTGAAAGGAAAGCCGCTGAATTCTTACGGACTCTCCAAAAAGATTGTATACGAAAATGAGGAGTTCAATCTGCTCCAGGCAGCCATGAACATCGATGAATCGCTCGAAAACCTGCGCTACAACAATGTTGTTATTGCCACCGATGCGGATGTCGACGGGATGCACATCAGACTGCTTCTGCTGACATTTTTTCTGCAGTTTTACCCCGACCTTGTGCGCAGCGGACATGTTTATATCTTGCAGACACCGCTTTTCAGAGTACGCAACAAAAAGGAAACAATCTATTGCTATTCTGATGAAGAGCGTCAGGGTGCACTCAGAAAACTGGGCACAAACCCTGAGATTACACGTTTTAAAGGGTTAGGCGAAATTTCACCCGATGAATTTCGTTTCTTCATCGGTCCAAGCATGCGCCTCGATCCCGTGATTCTGCGCCGCGATGTCTCCATTCCTGAAATCCTTGAATATTACATGGGTAAAAACACGCCCGAAAGACAGCAGTTTATCATCAACAACCTGAGGCTCGAAGAAGCGCTGACAGAGGGGTGATATCAGAGGTCAGTGGTCAGAGATCGGAGGTCGGAGGTCAGAGGTCAGTGGTCAGAGATCGGAGGTCAGGGGTCAGAGGTCTGGTCAGATTTATGCTTTTTGTCATGTTATCAATTGGAATTAAATGTTATCTTTAGGGCTGCTTTCAGGCAGGACTGTCAAGAGGCAGTTTATAAACCTAAAACATGATAAAATGATGAATTACACAAACAAGTTGCTTACGAATTATTTAGTTGTTTTTCTAATTGCACTCACAGGCATTGTCTTTAGTGCTTGTGGCACAGTAACAGAGCCAGAGCCAGGACACAGTTTGGGCATTGCTTCAATCCCAAATCTGCGGGATATGGGTGGTTACAAAACTGCCGATGGAGCCACAATTGCCAAAGGATTGGTATATCGTTCAAATCAACTTTACGCTATTAGTGAAAGCGAAATGCTTTTGCTGGCAAAGCTTGGTCTTAAAAATGACTTTGACTTGCGCACAGCAGCCGAGCGAAATAGTCAACCTGACGAATTACCTTCTGGCGTCAACAATATCTGGCTGGATGTGATGGCTGACCTTCCGTCATCCGGTCCTGCAAATCTGAATGCACTCTTATCCGATCCTCAAAAAGCAAACATTGAATTGGGTGATGGCAAGGCTGAAGAAATGTTTAAGACAGCTTACCGCCATTGCATCTCCTTGCCGAGTGCACTAACAGCATACAGGGAATTGTTTCTGGCACTTGGAAACGAAAATCAGTTGCCTGCACTCTTTCATTGTGCAACAGGCAAAGACAGAACCGGTTGGGCAGCAGCAGCCTTTTTGACGCTTCTTGGCGCACCAATGGAAACAGTGAAAGAAGATTATATGCTTAGCAATGACTACATCCTCCCGATGTACGACACTTTAATCCAACGATTTGTTGCGGCAGGCGGATCGCCTTCTATTCCCTCAGCCATCCTTGGTGTGAAAGAAGAATACCTTGCTGCTGCATTTGACGAAATGCAGACAAAATATGGCAGCATCGAAAACTATTTTTCTGAAGGCTTAGGCATCAACGCGGAGCAGCAGGCTTCCATGCGGAATTTATACCTCAGGAAAGAATAGTCGGGTATAAAGTTTCGTGCGATTGTGAATATGGAAGTATTTGATTTCTAAGATATCTATACTCAATTTTCGATTAATTCCAAAGGCTGGCGTGTGTTCCATACTTTCTCCAAAACTAAGATAATCAAGGAGCTAACATTGCTGTTAGTTAGAATTGGAGCCTTGATGCAAAATAAAGAAAATTAAGAAGCTAAGCATGAGGTTAAATTCAGTGTGTTATCGACGCCCTCTAAGCTTGCTCTCAGCCTCCAGAAAATGTTTAATCCAACGCAAAATGTCCGTTCAATGAAGCGCGTGAGCCCGCCCAAACGCGGTGCCGCTGAGCCTGTGAATTTGAAAACACCTAGAAATCCGGCAAAAACGGCCCGGGGGCCGTTTGGGCTCGCACGTAGGAGAGCCCACTTTTTTGCCAGGATTTCTTGTGTTTTCAAAGAGTGCGCGAGCCATTGTTTGGGCAGATGGTTTTGGTCCTTTTGCCGTAACAAAAGGACAATCATAAATCCATGGTTGGCGCGGATTTGCAATCCGTGCCCCAGCTTAGTTAATTTATAAATACACAAATTACAAATCCACGCCAGCCTTAAAGGCGGTTAGATAGAATTACTGTCTTGATGCAAAATAAAAATAATCAAGGAGCTAACAAAGGTTGGCGCGGATTTGCAATCCGTGCCTCAACCTTCCAAATGCGTCAGCTTTTAACGAATCAATAAAATCTTATTGCCATATGAAAGAGTCCCAATCTTTATCTAAAAATAAGGTAATTTTAGAAGCAAATATTGTTATCAGATCGAATTTAGAACTGCATCAATCGTAGTTATTGGATTATCTTTGTTTTATGAGTCGTAAATACAAATTTCATAATCCTGAAGGAGTCTATTTTATAACTTTTGCTGTTCAGTCATGGGCAGATGTGTTTACTAGAGACCAATACAAAGATTTACTAATAGAAAGCCTAGAATATTGTCAGTTGAAAAAAGGATTGGAATTATTCGCTTGGTGTATCATGACAAATCATGTTCATTTCATTGCACGGGCATCTGCCTCCGCTAAATTGCAGGACATTTTGCGGGATTTCAAGAAATTTACCAGTAAAGCAATAATTAAAGAAATTAAAGAGCATGAACATGAAAGCAGACCTGAATTACTTTTGAAACATTTCGAAACATCGGATGGAAACAGCTTTTGGCAAGCAGATAATAAACCAATAGAATTATGGTCAAATAAAGTTATTCAACAGAAGCTGAATTACATTCATTATAATCCGGTTAAAGCAGGATTGGTTTTTAAGCCTGAAGATTATGTTTACAGCAGTGCGATTGATTATGCTGGCGGCAAAGGGTTGCTGGAAATCATTTTGTTGAGCTAGATTTTGCGTGTTGAAGTCGTGTTTTTTGGATTGTTGAGATTCTGTTTAACTTGAAGCCCACCTTGGCGCAGTACAATTCATGCCGACATAACTAAATTTTTAAAGTCATCGCTGGTGCGGATTTGAAATCCATGCCCAAACTAACTAATTTTTTAAAGGCAGGGATTATAAATCCGCGCCAGCATTAAAACCCGTTTGGAAAAGTTAAAAATCTATTTATCCCAATGCTGGCGCTGGTTTCTAGTTCGTTACAATATAAAGATTACCAATAAACTAACGGTACTTTAGATGGAATCTAAAGGCTAATAGAGGCTGGTGTGGTTTAGTAATCTGTGCCAAAACTAATTTCGTAAAGGCACGGATTACAAATCCGCGCCAGCATTAAAACCTGTTTGGAAAAGTTAGAAATCTATTTATCCCAATGCTGGCGCTGGTTTCTAGTTCGTTACAATATAAAGATTACCAATAAACTAACGGTACTTTAGATGGAATCTAAAGGCTAATAGAGGCTGGTGTGGTTTAGTAATCTGTGCCAAAACTAATTTCGTAAAGGCACGGATTACAAATCCGCGCCAGCATTAAAACCTGTTTGGAAAAGTTAGAAATCTATTTATCCCAATGCTGGCGCTGGTTTCTAGTTCGTTACAATATAAAGATTACCAATAAACTAACGGTACTTTAGATGGA
>JAGXRB010000198.1 GCA_018336075.1 Bacteroidota bacterium | reverse complement strand
GGTGGGGATGGGTGTCCCTGTTGGCTCCGGCGCAAATGAATTGCAGGATGTTGACAGGATGACCAGAACCAAAAGTAATATTGCCTTGGCGATGATTTTCATTGAGTTGCTCCTTGTTGCTTTGATGTTTTTGCGCAAGCGCCCAACGGCCAGAGCATTAGCCGCTTTTCCTACGGAACTTGATTGACTATGAAATAATCAAATTGCGCTGGTTGCGGCGCAGACCACGCTTGCCCGGCCAACAGTCCGATAAACATGGGATTCATATCGCTTATTTTTTCACCTATCAGCCGCCATTCTTGCCCATCATGGCTCGCATAGGCTGTATATTTACTTCCTTCACGGCGCAAGCGCAGAAACGCTATTTCTGTATTTTCAGCGGGCGTGGCTAAATTCTGCCCATCTAAATTACCGTTTGTTGATAAGTCTACATAAAAACCGTCTTTTGCACATACGCTTGGAGCGTCACAGAAGGCTCTCCCAAATTGCAAATAGTTTGCCGCACTTTCGTAAATGAGCAAACCTGCTATCTGATAATCACCAACAGGTTTGAAGTTAAGTTTGATTTCAATTTCAAAATTTCCACCAGGGATCGGACGCAACAAAATATTGTCCAGGTTTCCACCACCAACATACCCAGGGCGGGCAATAATTTCCAACCAACCAGGGTTATTTGTGAGACTCCACGACTTTTTATTTTCTTGTGTCCAAGTCCACCCTTCACCCAAAGAACCTTCAAAATCATCCCTAAACAAGAGTGGGTCAGGTGTAGGAGATGGTTCTATGGTTGCAGTAGGGGGAAGGGGTGTTGAAGTAGGTTCAGGGATAGAAGTGTTTGTGGGTAATGGCGGTGACGTTGGTTCAGGCGCAGGTGTTGCTGGTGAGCCGCAAGCCGCAAGAGCAAAAATCACTACGAGAAGAACGAAAAACTTAATGTGTTTCATCGAAACTCCTTTGCGCTACGTTGAATTATTTATCCCTCCCACGCTTGGAAGGGGGCGTGCCAACTACGATTTAACAAGCCGTCTTTATAAACCCCCAAATTGGCGATTTATAAAGCCAACGGGTACACAAGAACCTTATACTCTTCAAAACACATCACCAATACTATAGCAAAAATCCGCCCGGCGAGTCAACTGGCGACAAATCCCTACGCGCAACAGACCTGCGGCAAAATGCCTGTTCATCGCGCAAAATCCCACTTGTCCACGGCAAGCGCGTTGTTCGGCGGCTCTAAATTGTTTGTCATAAAATACCCTGGCACTCACCCAGGTATTCTATCGTTGCTTCATTTGAGTAGAAGATTCCGCCCCAGCCAGATCGTCCAAATGGGATACAGGATATAAGTTCCGAGCCACCCAAAAAACGCAACATAGAGATACCACGGCATGGACTCCATGCTGTCAATTCCAGCAAATATTCCTGGAATACCGAGCAGACCGATTGCCATGAATGCTCCTACGACAACCCCGAAAATGACCAGGTTGTGAGGCAGCGCTTGCCCGCGTAGTGCCGCATAACAAAATGCAGCCAGCCAAAAGCCGATTAGAGCATACCCGATACCTGAATACCAGCCAGCCAGTACAAAGTCTGTGAAGCCTAAAATAATCAGGATCGATCCGATGATGGTAAAGATCGCGCCGATCACCGCAAGAACGAGCGCAATTTGACTCATCATCGGCGATTTGGCATGATGTTCGGCATATAACATCCACGCCAGAACCACGCTTGAGATACCCACAACGCTGTTGAAGACATCATTGACCCTGCCAAAGGACTGGTTTACTGTATACATTAAGATGAGGAATATCACTGCAAGGATGGCTGAGACGCCAGTTGCGATTGCGATCCATCCAGCTGTTGCGGTTGAGAAGTTGCTTGTTGTCATGGGTTTCTTCTTATATTCAATTAGTGATTGACTGAAATTCTTAAATAACTATCCACCGATTTGCAAAATCTCCAGCGGTGCGAAATGTTGGCTCAACAGCAATTTGCCATGTAATGTGATAGGGGTCAATAAATTCAAGTCTGTCTGGTTGAAATACTTCTATCTTTATATCACTTTGAAGTTTATCATGAATAGATTTAATGTCTTCTTCACTTGTGCTTAGCCCAATCACAAATACCTGACCAAGAGGTTTCGTGCCTCTGAACAGCGCCAATATAAATTTTCCTTTTCTTAACGCAGTCATATCCAAGACCACCCCCGCAGCTTTTACATCCTCCCAGTCTTTGTCGAAAGGCAGGGTGTACCCCAAGCCATCTTCCTTTTCCATCTCCCGTCCGATCAACTCCATTTCAAAAAGGTCTTTATAAAATCTTTCGGCTTCCTGCAAATCAGGAACGAAAAGAGCAATATGGCTTACAGAAGTCAACATTTTTAGCTCCTTTAAAATTCTTATTCGCCATTATTCACTTTTTTTCGTTATTTTCTAATGTCTGAAATAACGTAATTTGCATACCGTCGGGATCCTGGAGACGCACATTATAATCACCCCACGGGGTCATGATGGGTGGATGAATTAATGTTGCTCCATGCGCGAGCAGCCGTTCCATCGCAGATTTCAAATCAGGTACTTGAAGTGCAAATCGAATCTGTCCGCTAATACGTCGCCCTGCTTCGAGTTGGTCAATTGTCTCTGCCTGCACTTCGTCGAAAATTTCCAAAGTGGCATTTCCCATGTTAACGACAAGTGCCTGACCTTGCCCGTTGTTCCAAATTGCAGAAGGTTCAATCCCGAGTCCATCACAATAGAATTTAACCAACCGGTCATAATCCTTTGTTGTGATTGCGACTCTCATTTCATGCACAGGATAGTTTGGGTTTGACGTAGTCATGTTATTAGGCTACCTTTCTTCTGATTAATCTACCAAAAACCTAGGTGTGTTTGAATTAATATTGTGCCATCCGCCGAACGGTTTACGTTACCGGGCGGGCGGGGAATTGGATGATAAAAGCCAAACGGCGAATCCGCTTTTCGGGGACGAATCCCCTCGACCGGGGCAACGTCCCCGACCATCCGGTGCAGTTGCACGCTTTGTTTGGCCGCATCATCATGAATAAAACGTTTCCAAATTTTGCTTGCATTCACTGGCAGGATCAAACAAGCTCATCTCTTCTTCCGTTGGAACTTGAATTATCTCTGCCCATCGCAAAACATCTTCACGTTTTATTGGCGGATTCTCCATGTCTCGGCGCTGAATGCGCTCGAAAAGAATTTCAGGAGGTGCGGACAGGTAGCGCAATTCGACAGCGGCACCGAGCTTACGAGCGCCTTCACGCAAGGCGTCACGCTCAGATTTTCCCCATGTTCCCCATTCGATGATGACCACAAGACCGAGTTTGAGTAGTTTTTGACCTAGCTTCCATTGCAACGATTCAATCCTTGCTCGAGTTTCTTCGTCATAAAGATTAATGGAGAGCGCATCCATCCACTCATCTGGAGACAGGCGAACAGCGTACAGGCTTTCCTCAAGGCACTTTGCTAAAGTAGTCTTTCCTGAGCCTGGGAGACCACAAATGATAATTAATCTGGCAGTACTGCTTAACTTTTTCATCGTATAAAAGACCTAACTCGTTTTGGCGAAGCAGCCCAACTGCGATTTTACAAGCCCACTTTTAAAACCCCCAAATTGGCGCTTTATAAAGTCAACGGGTGCATAAGAACTTTATATCTTTCAACAACCATCCCCACTACTATAGCAAAAATCCGCCCGGCGAGTCAACTGGCGCTGGCGGCATATCCCTACACGCAGAAGGACTGGCAGGTTTTTAAGAGTGCGCCCCCGTCAAGGCGCGTGTCA
>JAGXRB010000197.1 GCA_018336075.1 Bacteroidota bacterium | reverse complement strand
CAAAAGCAAGCGGGTTTGCTTCCGCCGATGCGGAAACAAAAGCGCCGCAGGAAAATTTCTGGCGAGAGGGGCGCGATGCTGTTCCGGAGAATATAAATCCAGCGGAGCAGAAAAAATTTATCATGGCTGATCCTGTTAGATACGCAGAAATATTTTTCAGCACGGTTAAAAATTATTGGCGCTTCTACCTGGATAGCTTTATCGGCGTCCTGGGATGGCTGAATAAGCCGCTGCCCGGCTGGCTTATTAACCTTTATTTGCTTGTTCTGGTTATAACGGCAATTTTATTCTCCGAAAAGAATGTTAAAATTAGCTTAATGAATAAACTGTTTACCTCGTCGATATTAATCGTCGGTTTTGTTCTGATAAAAACCGGAATCTATTTGGGATGGACCCCGGTTGGGAATAGCCTTGTTGAGGGCGTGCAGGGGCGATATTTTATTCCCTTCGCGCCGCTTTTTTTTCTTTTATTTTACAATTCATATTTTGCTAAAATTTTGTCAAAAAAAGATCCGGCGCCGGCAAAGAAAAAGAAGAGAGCGCAAATCAAATCCGGTGATGCGATCCGCGTGGATGGGCACAACATTTCATATAACTTTCTTTATTTGTCTGTTATCTCTTTTGCTCTAATTTCATTGTTTGTCGCTCTTTACGTCGTTTTGACAGGTTACTACATTGTTTTAGCTTAATATTCTTTTTTGGAAAGATGCGATATTGAAGACATTCTCTGTTATTATCCCTTATTATAATTCAGAAAAAACAATCGCCGGGGCGCTGGAATCAGTCATTGATCAAACGTTTGCTGATTATGAAGTGATATTAGTTAACGACGGCTCAACAGACAATGGTCGCGCTGTCGTTGAAAATTATATGAAGAAATACAGGCACATATCAATTTCGCATTATTATCAAAAAAACGCCGGACCATCGGAAGCTAGAAATTTTGCCGCCAGTAAAGCGTCTGGCGAATATTTGGCTTTTCTCGATGCCGATGACTCTTGGGTCAATACCAAATTGCAAGTACAGGTTCAGATAATGAAGCAAGGTAATATTGATTTGCTGGGCAGCAATATCAATATCGTCAAAAGCAACGGAAAAATAACGCGTAAATATTTTGTCAGGAATGAGTTGGAATATATATCATTTTACAAGCTTCTTTTTAAGCACTACTTCTGCATTTCGAGCGTGAGTGTAAAAAAAAGAATATTTGATGATATGGGCGGCTTTCTTGAAAAACATAAATACACGGAAGACACGTTGTTATTCGCCAGAATAACAAGGCGCTATAAAGCGGCGGTGAGCAATGATTTTCTGGCAAATGTATATAAGCCGCTATTCGGCGCAGGAGGGCTTTCAGCCAATCTTGGTGAAACTAACAGATATGAGATGGCTGTTTTTAAAATATTAAAAAGTGAAAATGTAAAAAGTTGCAATAAGATATCCGTGCCTCTCTATTATTTGGCAGTTTTGTTTTCACTTTTGAAACATTTACGAAGAATCATAATTACTATTTTCAGGAAGCTATAGAAGGGCAAGACAAGTGATCAACAGCAATGCTCTGCATAAAAAAAATATATTATTTATTTTGCAGGGAGGGAGGGGTGGAACTCTTGAATATGTAAAATATTTGCTTAAACGCCTGAACAAGGAAAAATATGAAACTGCGGTAATATGTCATGGAGAGGCTTATAATGAACTCAAATCGCTGGGATATAATGTCCATGCGGTGGAAATGGTCAGAGAAATATCTCCCGTCAGAGATTTTCTATCGCTGATGAAGATTATAGCCTTTTTATTAAAAAACAGGCCGGATATAGCTTATTCACACAGCACTAAAGCTGGTGTTTTGGGCAGGCTGGCGGCGGGGATTCTGAAAATATCGAATATTTATAACCCGCACGGCTGGTCCTTTAACATGAAAGTCAGCAGCCCAAAAAAGAAACTCTATATATTAGTGGAAAAAATCGCATCTTTATTTGCGGATAAAATCGTCGCGATATCTGAATCGGAATATAATGATGCCCTAGCAAAGAAAATAACAAAGAAGCGCAAAATTGTTTTAATAAAAAACGGGATTGATTTAGATAAATTTGATAAAAGAGACGGTCAATGTTTCAAGAGATTTTTAAATATACCAGATGATTATAAAGTTATAGGCATGGTGGGTAGGCTGACAAGACAGAAGTCGCCGCAAGCATTTGTAGAAATTGCCAGGCTTGTTCATGGGCAATGTCTCAGATGTGTATTTATTTTAGTAGGCGATGGCGGGCTAAGAGAAGAAGTGGAGAAAATGATTAGGAAATATAACTTGGAAAATAACTTTATAATTACGGGGTGGGTTGAAAATCCAGAAAGATATATTTCAGTAATGGATGTGGGTGTTCTGACTTCTCAGTGGGAAGGCTTTGGGTTGGTTCTGGTGGAGATGATGGCCTGTGGAAAGCCGGTTGTTGCTTCAAATGTTGACGGTATTCCTTATGTTGTGAGGGATAAGGTTGACGGATTTCTCTGTCAGCCTGACGATGTTCAGGAATTTGCCGGCTGTATTCTAAAGCTGCTGCATAACAATGATTTATATGAATCCATGAGCGATTCAGCCTGCAGGCACGCCCGTGATAAATTTGATTTGAAAAGAGTGATCGAACAGCATGAAAAGTTATTCAATAGTTTGCCTAATGATTTATGAATTCAATAAAAGATATTAAAATATTATTTATAACGCCTGTTTTAGAAAGAGGAGGGACAGAAAAATACATAATTGCTCTTGCCCGGTATATAAAGGATTATGGATTTATACCTATAGCTGTATCTGATGGCGGCAGAGCAGAAAATGAATTAGCTGAAAGCGGAGTCGAATATATAAAAGTAAATTGTTTAGGCAGGAAAAACATTTTCAATTTTATTAGAGCGCCATTAATACTGACAAAAATTATAAAAGATTGCGACATAAATTTGGTTCACGCAAGCTCTGTTTTTACCGCGATTGTTTCCAAAATTGCATGTTTTTTATGTTATCCGAAGAAAATTAAACTAGTTATGACGCTTCATGGCGGGCCTACCAGGGACATTGAAAAAAAAGCGGCTAAATTGCTGAATATTTT
>JAGXRB010000196.1 GCA_018336075.1 Bacteroidota bacterium | reverse complement strand
CGAATTTGGCGTTGACCTGGTCGTATTTGGCGAGCATGTCCACTATCGGCTGGACGGCCTCGCGGATGACTTCGATAACGGTCTTGGATTCGTCCAGTTGCGGCTCCTGCGACAGGAAGCCGACGGTGTAGCCCTTGCTCATGGCAATCTCGCCAACGTAGTCCTGGTCAACGCCAGCCATGATGCGCAAGAGTGTCGATTTTCCCGCGCCGTTCAGGCCGAGCACGCCAATTTTTGCGCCGTAGTAAAAGCCGAGCGAAATATCGCGCAGGACTTGTTTGTTGGGGGGGTGGATGCGCCCGACGCGCATCATGGAGTAGATTACTTGTTTGGTGTCTGTGGTCATGGGGTTTCCAGTTGGGTGGTTGAATAAGTGGGAATGATTTTACCAGTTGTTTGGGCAGCGCTTCTTATTCACGGGCGGTTTTCACAAGCTGAAAGCCGGTTTTCGCACAAAAACTCGAGCCTGTCTCGCACGATATCTGGAGATGGATAAATCAGGAGCAGCATTTCATCACTGGGCATTTGCCCAGATGTAACCGCCTGATAAGCCGGTAAAAGCCGCTGGTAACTCCTGACATATCCCACCCATCCGCCTGAAACCATGAGGGCAGATAATGAAACCGTGAGCAGGGCAAAAACAGTATATTGGTATAGCCTGCGAAGATTAAGCAGGGGCAGCAAGGCTAAAAGGCAGGCCCAATACCAGACCGAAATCGTCAGATAACGTGAAGCGGTGGACTGGCGCAGGCCAAACCCTATCCGCCCGAATGAGACTGTGAGAGTTGTCAGCAGGACAAACAGGATGATTGCGAAATAGGGTATCAGGGGTCTCCACTGGCCGGTCTGGTAGAGATGGTGAATAATGACTGTAAATAAAACAAGGCTAACAATGCCAAAAAACCAGGCAACATACCAAAACGTCATCAATGGCGCGCCAAGAAAATTCAAGACCCAAATTATCCATTCCGGTATGTGTGCAAGGATATAAGCAAAATCTGGCGATGTGGCAGGTTGCCAGCCGTTCAAGAAGAATCCTGTACTCAGCAGGCTTGCCAAAATCCACAAGGCAATTTTGAGCGTTTTACCCGTTTTTAACGCGCTGAGAGCCAAAACAATAAAACCAATCGGCCAGTAGTATGCGCCATTAACCATCGAATAACTGGCGACAATACCCAACAAAATGGCTGTCATATAAGTGAGCCAGTTTTTGTCTTCAGCAAGCAAAAACAGCCCAACGATGACACAGGCCATCCCCAAAAACATCACCGTCTGGAATCCCTGCAACCAGCTCTCGCGCTGGCCAAGATTAAAGACAAGCAGGGAGAAAATCGGCAATAACCAGGCAGGGATGGACACCTCAAGTTTAGACCACAAGCCCAGTGAGCGATTCATGAAAAAGGCAAAAGTCCCCAACGCCAGCAGAAAGTTGAACCATAGTTCATAAGTGATGTTATAGCGCGACATCCCGGCCAGGGCCAGCCATATCAGACGCGGGAAAAAGGGTCGGTGTTCGTTGTGCTGGGCAAACAAATCGCCAAAGGTTATCTGGCTTTGTTGCTGCTTCATTAAAAGCGGCACATTTTCCCACTGGTCAAATAAAGGCAGGTTGACCCCCATAAAGAAGATATAAACCGCCACAATAATTATCGGCAGGAGAGTGAGGATGAGCAGCAGGTGTCTATTTACTGGTGTGTTAAGGAAAGTTAACCTCATAATGTTTTATCCGTACCTGACAATGCAAATATGATTTCTCTTCAAACACAAAAGCACAAAAACTGGAATGATTTTATCAGGGAACAGGCGGCCTTTCCCCGATGTATAATCAAATCAAACCCGGTTCTTTTCCAACCAAAGGATGGGTCATGAAGACACTCGATGCGCAGGAGCATTTCAAAACCTTGTTCGAATACGCGCCAATCTCACTCTGGGAAGAAGATTATAGCGGCATCAAACGCCGCTTCGATTCGCTGCGCGCGCAGGGGGTCGAGTCGCTGGAAGCCTACCTGGAACAAAATCCCGAATTTCTCGATGCCTGTATGCGCGAGATGGTCGTCCTGCGCGTCAACCGGCAGACCCTGCAACTGCTCAAAGCCGCTTCGCAGGATGAGTTACTCGCCAGCCTGGATAAGGTCTTTCGAGACGGGATGCGGCATCACTTCCATAGCGAACTGCTGGCGCTCTGGGACGGCGACCTGGAGTGGGCCGGGGAAGGCGTCAACTACGCCCTCGACGGTGAAGCGGTGGACATCCTGCTGCACTGGCGCATCCTGCCGGGGTTCGAGCAGACCTGGGAGCGGGTGCTGGTGACGATTGAAAACATCACCGCCCGCAAAAAAGCCGAGCGGCGGCTGCAAGAACTCTTCGAGGCTTCGCCCATTTCGCTCTGGGAGGAGGACTACAGCGCCGTCAGGGAATATTTCGAATCGCTGCGCCGCGCCGGGGTGGACGATTTGCAAACCTATCTGGAACAGCACCCCGAAGCGGTCGGGCATTGCATGAGGCTTATCCGCGTGCTGGATGTCAACCAGCGCACCCTCGACCTGTTCGGTGCAGAATCGAAGGAGCAATTGCTCGCCAACCTCGAGCGGGTTTTCCGCGATGAAATGGGAGTCCATTTTGCCCGCGAACTGGTTGACCTGTGGAACGGCAAGCTGGCCTACGAGTGCGACGGAATCAACTACGCCCTCAACGGCGACCCCATCGATATCCACCTGAACTTCCGGGTCATGCCTGGCCACGAGCACGATTTCGGCTGGGTGCTGGTAGCCATCGAAGACATTACCGCCCGCAAAAAGGCCGAGGACTACCTGCGCTACCTCGGCACCCACGATGTGATGACCGGCCTGTACAACCGCGCCTATTTCGAGGAAACCCTGTTGAAACTGGAAAAACAGCGGGCCGAGCCACTCAGCGTGTTGATTGCGGATGTGGACGGGTTGAAAACCGTCAACGACAGCCTGGGCCACCAGGCGGGCGACAGCCTTATCCGCAGGGCCGCCGAGGTGCTCAAGGCCGCGCTGGACGAGAACCTGGTCGCCGCCCGCATTGGCGGGGACGAGTTTGCCGCCTTCCTGCCCGGGTACGACGAGGCCAGGGCGCAGGATATCGTCAAACAAATCGATGCATTGGTCGAGTTGAACAACAAGTATTACAGAGAGCCGTTGTTAAGCATCTCCACAGGGACAGCCACCAGCCAGCCGGGACTCACGATTCAAGAGGTCATCCGCATGGCCGACGACGCCATGTACAACCGCAAAGACCGGCATCACCAGAGTGGCAAATACACGCGTTAAATTTCCCCTTTATAAAAGCATTTCCGCCAGCCAGCCAAGCGCCGCCCCGGCCAACACCAGCCATGTGCTGTTGATTTTTGTGCGCAGCAGCAGCGCCAGCGCCGCAGCCGCCAGCAGAATCGTGAACAGGTCGGTCAGCGAGTTGGCGGTCAGGGTCAGCGTCACCGCGGCCATCAGGGCCAGCGAGGCGGCATTGACCCCGTCCAGCAGGCTG
>JAGXRB010000195.1 GCA_018336075.1 Bacteroidota bacterium | reverse complement strand
CGCTACCCTAACTACCCGGCTCATTTGATCCACTTCGTTTACCCACCAGTTTAGCCACTCCCTGATGGAGAAATGCGATACTTAAAAATACTTAATGTGCCTGTATATGGACAAATATATTATGGTCTCGACAAGGCCTTTGCTGGTTGGCATAACTTCGAAAAACCGGGATTAAAACTAACTGCTTTTGACGACTCTCCGATTGGACCAGATTCTGCTGGTCAACCAGTCCTAGTGAACGTAGGAGATGAACCAGTCACTAAATACTTTAATGGCACTGGTGGGATTTCTTTCACTCCACTGTTGCAAGAGATTTTTGGTCTACCCAAATAATCATCGTAGTTTCGTGATTATTCCCGGCTCTTACCAACCTGGTCCAACAGACCCAGGTCAACCGTAGTTTTGGATTCCTTGGATTCACAAAGTGATGGTTTCACGATTTTTATGTAGCTTCTCTGCAATATGTGATTTAGGGACTCTAACCTCAAACAACTCCCAAGCAAGTGTGATTAGCGAAATATTTTGCATATCGATGATTGTTTGATGGAATGGCGGATATTTAAGTTAACATTGCTATCCTAGATAAAATCTTCCGTTTTTTCTGAACTATTTGCCGATTTCGGCAAAGTGTCCAACTCCAAACGCAAGCCACCCACGCATATCGGCAAGTGTCTGTAAACTACATTCCCCTTCGATTGGACAGGTTTTTAGAAATGTTTCTAAAGAAATCATTTCTTTTGGAAAGGGTTCGTTGTCTACCGGATTGTAGGAGCTCTTGCTGAATGCTGCATGGTCTGTAGTCATGAATAAGAGCAGCTTCCCTGCTTCAGGATCCCACTTCGGCATTCTTTTTGCCTGATCTGCAGAGGTGACTGAATTGAATATCGATGCCTTACTTGGTGTTTCTACAACGAAGCTGTCGTAGGGATCAACAAAAAAGCGTATTTTTACCAGTCCAAGTAGATTGTCTCCTTCAAAAACAGGAAAGCCAGCACTCACACTTCTGAAGGGATAGCAAATCCACCTACCATCTGGATATATGCCACCCATACTGTTTGGAATAGGCAGAGAGTCTTCAAAACCATCGATGACTACCGCCGGCATCACTATTGATGTTTTGTCTTTTTTTTCACGAATGCTTTGAATTTTAATGCCTTCTTTACTGGCGAGCTCTTTCTTCCATTTCTCTGATAATTCATTGCCTACTGATAGGTCTGTCATTCTTGGAAACTGCACCAAGCCTGTCAGGTCGAGCGGCACCCAGTTGCCAGATTCTTGATCGTGCATCTCATAACCGACCACATTACCACTAGTATCGAATACAGTACGACCAGCTACGAATACTTGTATTGGTTTGGGTTGAGGATCAAAATCTGCTGGATTTAATAATTTTAACTCTTTTCCACTAAGGCTTGGATCTGACGGTATTTCACGTACAAACCAAGTGTTTCCGCCCTCATAGAAACCAATTTTAACACCGCTTCCATTGGTGTGTGTAGGATTGAACAACTTATTTGCATTGATTTGGGCAGCAATTTCCAGGTGAATGGCTCGCTGTGCTTCTTCAGGGAGTGGTAAGACAAGCCCGGCGTACCTGTTCTGATTTTGAATGACCATCGCGGCCAATTCAGGGATGTGTTCATCCAGAATCTCAAACACAGCCGAACGCTGCTGCTCATCCAAACCAGAAAGGTCGGTAATATTCCCATCCAACACATCCTGGGCAAGTCGCGCGGCGGCTTCCTCGGGGCTTTCGGTCGGTGTCGGGGATGGGGGCAGGGTCGCAGTTGCGGTAGGAGTATTGGTTGGGGCAGGCAGCGTGTCCATTATGACTGGCAATTCGGTCACTGCTGGGGTGCAAGCAATTAATAGAACAAATAGGAAAAGAACGAGAAGATTTTTCATAATCAGGTACTCCAAATAGGATTATAGCCGAGCAATTGCGCCTCGGCCCACATCAAGCAACTCACCAGAACAGCAAACCCATGCTGCCCATTCAAAAGGCGGCGAGGGTTTGCTGTTCTGCTCTTTGGTGGGCGAACCGCGAAAACCTACGCTTGAAAGCAATAGCCCCGCAAGATTCACATTCCCCATAACCCAACAAGGAGGCCCAGTCACGACATTTACCTGTTCCACTACAGCCCTGCAAAACCTGTCCTAAAACCCATCACCAGCAAACCCACAAGGAGCGGCTTTCCCAAAAGCCGCTCTTTTGATTCCACCAGGAGGTGAAAAACATGGATTTCCACTTTGCCAACAACCAGCCCCTGACCTGGAGCGGCCCTGCCGAAAAAGCCAAAGGCAACGTCGCCGCCATCCAACTGGCGCGCCAACTCGTCGCCGAAAGCCGCCCGGCCAACCCCGAAGAACTCACCAGCCTGTCCCGCTACGTCGGATGGGGGCACACCGAGGTCCTCAACTACGCCCTCGACAAACTCGACCTGCTCAAGCTGCTCACTGAAGACGAGTGGGATGCGGTCAAGGCCAGCACCCTGAATGCTCACTACACTGCCCTGCCGGTCATCGCCGCCATCTGGCGCGGCTTCGAACGCCTCGGCGCCGGGAAGTTGGACAGCCTGAACGTCCTCGACCCGTCCGCCGGTGTCGGGCACTTCAAGAGCATGATGCCGGAAAGCCTGCGCGACAAGGCCAGTTGGGTCGAAGTCGAACTGGACAAAATCACCGCCCAAATACTCACCGCCCTGCACCCCAAAAGCAAGGTCTTTGGTGCGGGCTATGAAGACGTCAACCTGCCCAGGGGACATTTCGACATCATCACCAGCAATGTCCCTTTTGGGAACTACCCGGTCGCCTTCGATGGCCTGCCGCGCCACATGCGGACGAGCATCCACGATTTCTTCTTCGCCCGCAGCCTCGAGCTGCTGCGTCCAGGCGGCGTGATGGCCTTCATCACCTCGAGATATACGCTCGACAAGAAGGACGACCTGGTGCGCAAACACCTGGCCGAACACTGCGACCTGCTGGCCGCCGTGCGCCTGCCCAACAACGCCTTCACATCCAACGCGGGCACGGAGGTCGTCACCGACCTGCTTTTCCTGCGCAAGCGTTTCGCGCCCAACAAGGAACAGCCCGCCTGGGCCAACGTCCGCCAGCAGACGCTCCAGCACCACGAGCGCGACTGGGCCGCCGAGAAGTTCTGGGTTAACCAGTACTACCTGAACCACCCCGAATGCGTTCTCGGCAAACCGGCTGC
>JAGXRB010000194.1 GCA_018336075.1 Bacteroidota bacterium | reverse complement strand
GGAACAAGGCAATCGGAGAATCTGTATCCCAGTCCAGGGGCAGGCAAAAATTGCCGTGCAGGATGAAGTTCCGCTGCCAATCTGCCCAATATGAATTAGGGAGAATGACCTCGCCCGACAGGTCATCTGCAAGCGAAAAAAGGGCGGCTTCGGGTTTGTCCAGTGGCTGGTAGCGAAAAGATTCCAACCTGATACGCCTGCGATAAACAAGCGTGTTTATCAGTTTCAGATGCTGTTCAAGTTTTAGTATGGTAAGTTTGGCGTTCATCTTTGTTTCATTCAGTGAACAGGTACGTTTAAGCAGGCATTACGAGGTTGACGCAATGCGGAACAGGGTGCCAGGGATTAACTTAGCCTTTCAGACCTGTTGTTGAGAAACCTTGAATAATGTAGCGTTGCAGGAATATGTACAGCAGTATGGGCGGAATGGCTGAAATAAGATAAGTTGCCATTGCAAAATCAACCGTTGACCAACTGCGTTGCCCCACCTGAGCCGCAGCCACCAGGCTAACTGTGTACATATCCGGGTCAGTGAGCACCACCAGCGGCCAAATGTAATTGGCCCAGGCCGTCACAAAAGCCCAAACAGTCACCGTTAGAATGGCATTGCCGGAAAGCGGCAGGATAATCATTCGATAGATGCCAAAGTGCGATGCGCCATCAATTTCAGCGGCGTCGATTAGTTCGCGAGGCAAAGTCTCCATAAATTGGCGAAAAATGAATAACGCCAACGCGGAGGCCATGCCTGGTACGGCCAATCCTTGCAGGGTATTTAGCCATTGAAATTTAATCACCAATTGAAAAAGCGGGATCAAAGTCACGGCAACAGGCATCATCAAGGATGACAATGCCAGGATAAACAAGAAGTTTTTACCGGGAAAATCAAACAGCGCAAATTCATAAGCGGCGAGGGATGTTACCAGAATCATTCCCGCTACTTGTAGTGTGGCATACAACAGGGTCACGCCGCTTGCCTTGACGATATTCAAATTGGTCTGGGTTAGGACGGCGAAAACTTTCTCAATGCCAGCAAAGAAAGAGCTTGGAAAAAACTGCTGGGTGACAGGTACGCCAGCTGGCGAGAACACGACGCTAAAGGTGTACCAGAGCGGGAAAATTGCGACAATCACCCATAGCATGGCAATCAGCCAGCGGACAAAACTTTGAGATAAATAAAACATTTTCATTTTCGCATTCCTTATTTCGCAAGTCGCCTGCTGCGCCAGACAAACTGCAGCACGGTAATAACCAGTGTGATTGCCAGGAGGATGACCGCAAAAGCCGAAGCGCCGCCAAAATCCTGACGGCCCCAGGCTGCCATGTAAATTTCCATGACCGGGAAGAGCATGCCGTTACGTGTGCCGCCATAGTTAACGAAAGTGGACAAACTTAATAGCCAGGGAATATCAAAGGACTGCAAAGCGCCAATAAACCCATTGACAATCACCAGGAACAAAACAGGCTCCAGTTGTGGAATGGAAATGTGGCGAATTTCCTGCCAGCGATTTGCTCCATCCACCTGGGCTGCTTCGAAGTATTCTCTTGGAATCGCCTTGAGACCAGCAAACAAAAGTAAAAAGTTAAAGCCGATGGCGCGCCACATGTCTACCAGGGCCACTGCCGGAACCATGTATTCCGGGTTGCTTAACCAATTGATTCCGGTCAAACCAATAGATTCCAAACCCAGGGGGATAATGCCTACCCTGGGGGACAGCAGGTAACGAAAAATGGCCGCTGACAAAAACATGGGGATGATGACCGGGAAGAAGTACATGCTCCTGAAAAAATTACCCCAGCGGGGTGTGAAGGTATCAACCAGCAATGCCAGTGCCAGCGCAATGGTGACGCCCATCGGCACAACAATCAGCACGAAACGTCCCAAATTGAGCATACTGGTTGAAAACCTTGCTTGTTGTGTAATGCGAACATAGTTATCCAGCCCAACAAAAACCGGTGCCTGAATACCGTTCCACTTGGTCAGGCTAATCACAACGCTATGCACAAGAGGGTATAAGAAGAAAAGGGCAAAGAGAATAAAAAATGGCAGCAAGAGTACATAATGTTTCAAATACTGCCGAAAAAATTTACGAAGATGTGTCATGGCGCACCTGCCGAGTGGATATCATGAACGGAGAAAGTAATGTCAAGTCGATGGTGGCGTCCCGTGTCACATTCCTGGGACACGGGACGCCTTTTTCATTTTACCCAAAAGAGATGTAAACTATCTCGTCTATGGAGCACCAGCCAGTATGTCGTTGAGGGCTTCAATTGCAGCCTGGGCAGCATCAGCGGGAGCAACACCATACCAGACATCAGCTGCCGCATCCTTGAAGGGGGTGCGCGCATCGAGCGGCCAGAAGGTGAAGTAGGCGGCATCGGCAAAGCCATAGTTGGTGGCCGTAGCAGTCAACACGTTCAGGTCGTTTTTCTGCACTTCCGGGTCTGCCATCGCGACATCGTTGAGCACCGTGCGCCCCAGCTGAGCGGCAAAACGCTTGGTCTGGGCAGAATCAGCCAGGAAGGCAGCCCATTTGAAGGCAGCTTCCGAGCGCGGTCCCTTGGTCACGCCAATCCACTCACCACCATTGGTGCCACCGAACTGCGTGGCGGTCGCGCCTGGAACCAGGCAGTAATCATAGTTGAAATCGGGGTTGGCATTTTTGGCGTCCAGCAAGCCAGGGTTGGCCCACGGCCCCATGATGTAGTAAGCTACTTCATTGGTCGTGAACAAGTCCACGTTGGCCTGGTCGCCGTTACCAATCTCAGACGAGTAAGGTTGAACGTCTTTGAAGAAGGTCAGTGCCTGGGTCATTGCATCAAGAGAAACAGTGGTCTTGCCATCCGCCACACCATTCTTGCCGCCAGCCGCGCCGACAAAGCCCATCACGAACCAGCCATCCACCGTCAGGTCGCCAATCGGGGTGTATCCGGCAGCCTGAATTTTCTCCATCTGGGAAAGCCAGTCGCTCCAGTCCTTGGGGCAGGCCGCGGTATCGACGCCGGCATTCTCCAGGATAGTTGTGTTGCGATAAAGCAACTGGGCATAGGCAGTGAAGGGCAAGCCCCAGACATGACCATCAGGCGACAAGGCCTGCATCCAGCCGGGGTTGAATTGTGATTTGAATTCAGCAGGCATGGCGTTGTAGTATGGAGCCACGTCTTCAACAATGCCGGTCCTCAGGAAGGTATCGCCCTGGTTGAAGGCCACTGTGAAAGCGTCAGGATATACGCCAGAGCCAGCCCCGGCTATGATGGATTGTTCCAGGTCTGCTTTGGGAACAAATTTGATTTTGATACCGGGATTGGCGGCTTCAAATTCAGCCACAAAGGTCTGGAATAACGCTCCAGCTTCTCCAGTGCCCCAGTCCGGGAAGG
>JAGXRB010000193.1 GCA_018336075.1 Bacteroidota bacterium | reverse complement strand
GCTGGACTGCTTCTTCCTGATGAATCTTTAAGCAGGGCTGCAAGTGATCATGTAAGGGATCAGGGGCAGACTGGAGTTATTGGTCATACAGGGAATGATAACAGCAGCCCCCTTAAGAGGGTTAAAAGGTACGTTAACAGTGATTATATGTATATAGGTGAAAATATATCTTACGGGCTTACTTCAGCTGAAGAAATAGTTTCGTTTCTTCTGATAAACGACGGCATGCCTTCGCGTAGTCACAGGGAAATCCTTTTGAACCCAAAATTTAATCTCACAGGCGTGTCTTGCGGTTATCACAGGGTTTATAAAACAATGTGTGTAATTGTTTACAGCAGACTTCATAGATAATTAATCATTATGCCTTTACTCAGGGTCGGGCGTCATGTGAGGTAACAAAAATGCCTGAAAGAATCGGAGCATTTATATGTGAATGCGGGCCAAACATAAAGGATGCCATTGATATCGAAAGTCTAACCGCCTTTGCACTTACCCTTGATAGTGTTGTTATTGCAAAGCCGTTCAGCCTCCTCTGTTCCGGAGAAGGCGGGGAATTCATCAGAAGTGAAATTGCAGCTAATAAATTGACAAGAGTTGTTATAGCCTCCTGCTCCCCAAAGGAACATGAGGAAACCTTCAGAAATATTCTTGCCATAGCCGGACTAAACCCTTTTCTTTTACAGGTTGTAAATATTAGGGAGCAGTGTGCATGGACTATCAGCGATAAATACATCGCCACTGAAAAAGCGAAAATGATGCTCGCCGGCGGAGTCAGGAGGGTTGTATTGCATGAACCCCTTGAGGTCAATGAAATAGATTGTAATGCCGATGTCCTTGTGCTTGGAGCCGGAATTGCAGGCATAACCGCTGCACTCAATCTGGCTGGAAAAAACAGGAAGGTCTATCTTGTCGAAAAGCAGCCTTCCATCGGCGGCAGGGCGGTGCGTTATGAAAAGGTCTTCCCGAATATGGAGTGCGGTTCTTGCATGATTCAACCGCTGCTCAATGAGGTGATGGAGAATGAAAATATCCGTCTGTTCACATACAGTGAAGTTGTTAATGTCAAAGGATATCTTGGAAACTTTGTCATACAAATCAAATCCTACCCCAGATTTGTCGATATTTCAACATGCATAGGTTGCGGAATATGTTCGGAAGCATGTCCCGTAAGGACTGCTGATGAATACAGCCTTGGGCTTAGAGACAGAAGCGCCGTATATATTCCTGCTCAAACCGCAGTGCCGCATATTGCGTTGATAGACAGAAAAAAATGCCTTCATTTTATAAAACAGCACTGCAAGGCCTGTATCGATGCATGCCCTTTTGGGTCAATTAACCTTGAAGATTCTGAGAAGATTATCGAAATATCAGTCGGCGCCGTAGTCATAGCAACCGGCTTTGACCTGTTTGATATAAAAAAAGCCCCTCAATACGGCTATGGTGCGGTACAGGATGTCTTCAGCAGTCTTGAATTTGAAATGCTCTTGAATTCCGGCGGGAATATTCTTACGCATGACGGCAGGACTCTGCAAAGCATTGCCTTGATTCATTGTGTCGGGTCAAGAAACAAAAAACATAATGAATACTGCTCCGGGATATGCTGCATGAACCTTCTAAAAATCGCCAGCCTTCTAAGAAAGCAATTGCCTGATGTTCAAATCAGCGATTTTTATATTGACATGTGCCTTCCCGGCAAGGAATATCAGGCTTTTTTTAACGAAGTAAGAGACAAAGGAAGGATTGACTTTGTCCGGTTAAAAGCTCACGATTCCCTTGAAATAACCGGAGAAGATAACAGAATCTCTCTGAAATATCAGGATGAGTTTAATGAGTATAAAAGGGTTTTTTTTGACATGGTGATTTTAGGGGCTGCATTGAAGCCCTCAAAAGATTCCCCTATGCTTGCACAATTGTTTGATATAAAGCTCGATGAAAACGGGTTTTTCAGGCAAGGACATCCGGTTTTATCCCCTGTCTCTGTTGCAAGGGAAGGTATTTACACTGCCGGGTGTGCGAGGGGCCCGATGAATTTGGCTTCATCGGTTGTTGACGCCCTTGCAGCCACAGGCAAAATATCCAACAGACTTGTTTGCGGTGTAAAGATTAGGACGGAGCCTTTAATCGCAGAAGTCATATATGACAACTGTTCGGGCTGCAATATATGCACCGGGCTATGCCCTTACGGCGCAATAGATTATGATGCTGCAAAGAAGACTGTCTCGATAAATGAAGTCCTGTGTCAGGGATGCGGGATATGCGTGTCTGCATGCCCTTCCGGAGCCGTTAAATGCCGGCATTATACTGACAGGCAGATATCCGCTGAGATAGAAGGACTTCTTAATCCCGGGATCTGCAAAAAAATATGAACTTGTTTGAACCAAGAATAATCGGATTCCTTTGCAACTGGTGTTCATATGAGGGCTCAGATTCTGCAGGAAGGGCTCAGAAGACATATCCTCACAACTTTTTGCCTGTTAAGGTTATGTGCAGCGGAAGGATTGATCCACAATTAATATTGAGGGCTTTCAGGGATGGCGCTGACGGGGTGATAGTATTGGGATGCCATTTGGGAGAATGCCACTATAAAGAGGGCAATTATCATATGCTCAGGCGGTTCGTATTATTGAAAAAAATATTTTCCGAGTTAAAGATAGAAGACGAACGGATTAGGCTCGAATGGGTATCGGCAGGGGAGGCCGACAGATTTGCATCGATTATCTCGCAAATGGTCGAGACGCTAAAAAAATTAGGCCCGATGAGGATTTTTAAATAAATGAAAAAGCCTAAAATAGCGTTATACTGGTGTTCAAGCTGCGGGGGCTGTGAAGAATCCGTAATCGATATTGCCGAAGTCCTTCTGGATATCGCAGACGGGGTTGAAATAGTATTCTGGCCTATTGCTCTGGATTTCAAGTATGATGATATTGAAAAGATGCCAGACGGCGAGATTTATCTATCGGTTATAAACGGCTCAATCAGGATGGATGAACACGAGCGCATCTCAAGGCTGTTGAGGCGTAAATCCCGCTTTATCGCAGCCCATGGAAGCTGCGCCCACATCGGGGGGATATTCGGGCTTGCCAATTTATATGACACCCCCGATATCTTTAAGAGGATATATCTGGATTGCAGTTCTGTTAATAATCCGGATGAAATATTGCCCGGCGCAGATAGAGCTGCATATGGAGAAAAATATGATTTGCCTAAATTTCTCGATGCGGTGAAACCGCTTAATGATATAGTCAGCGTGGATTATTATTTGCCGGGTTGCCCGCCTACACCTGAAATTATTAAAAATGGAATTATGGCGATATTTGCCAATGAAAGACCCCCTAACGGCACTGTTCTTTCAGAGAAAAAGGCTCTTTGTGATTCATGCCCGAGAAGGGACAGTAAGCCGGAAAAGATTAATGTGGAAAG
>JAGXRB010000192.1 GCA_018336075.1 Bacteroidota bacterium | reverse complement strand
CCATCCTTTACAGGGACGAAAAGCAGGAAATACAGGAATCGGGCTTCACCGGCTTTGAAATCTCCTCCATCATCGAAATTGATAAAGAAGCCACACTCAGGTTGATGATGGATCCAACTTCTTCCGACTCATTGGTAGTGAAAGGCGAAGCGGCCTTGAACCTTACCATTGATCGCAGCGGGAAAATGAGTCTGACAGGGGCATACAATCTGAATGAAGGCAGCTACATCGTTACACTTGAATCTATTGTAAAAAGAAAATTCGATATTGATCCGGGCAGTACGCTCATCTGGAATGGTGATCCATTGGATGCCGACATTTCTATCAATGCCATCTATACCGTAAGAACTTCTCCTATTGATCTGGTGGCAGATCAGATAGTTGGACTGAGCGAAGCCGATCAGAACACATACAAACAGCGATACCCATTTTTGGTTTATCTGAAACTGCGGGGTGCATTAATGAAGCCCGAAATCAGCTTCGATATTCAGCTCAGGCCTGAGGATAAAGGTATATTTGGCGGAGCCGTTAATGCCAAACTGAACATGTTGAATGAAGATCCATCCGCTTTGAACAAGCAAGTGTTTGCTTTGCTTGTGCTTGGACGGTTTATTCAGGAAAACCCATTGCAATCCGGGGCAAATATGGGAGCATCAACGGTTGTGCGCTCCACAGTAGGAAAGTTTCTATCCTCGGAATTAAACAAATTAAGCGCAAAACTAGTGCCCGGTGTTGAACTAAATTTTGACGTTCAATCCTACGATGACTATGAATCCGGACAGGCAGAAGGACGAACTCAAGTGGATATCGGAGCAAAAAAGCAACTCTTCAATGAGCGTTTGACCGTTCAGGTAGGCGGCGTGGTCGATGTTGAAGGCGAAAGGGCAAAGCAGAATTCGGCCAGTAATATTACCACGGATGTTACTGTGGAATACAAATTAACAAAAGATGGCCGTTACCGTCTGAAAGGCTTCAGTCACAACCAGTATGAAGGTGCCCTCGAAGGGCAGTTGGTTGAAACCGGCATTGGTGTTGTGTATGTGCGCGACTTTAACAGATGGAAACAATTCTTCAGAGCACCCTGGAAAAAGAGAGATTCATCAAAAACCGAAAAGCCATGAAAAACCAGGTTTTGACGAAATATGTTCTGATCATTCTTTGCCTGCTGATGGCATCATGTAGCGGAACAAAGCATTTGCCAAAAGGCGAAAAACTATATACAGGCGCCAATGTCACCATTGAATCAGACGAAAAAATCGACAAGAAAAAAGTGCGGTTTGCCAAAAAATCCGCTGAAGGTGCCTTGTATCCGAAACCCAACAGTAGTTTTTTGGGGATGCGTTTTAAGCTCTGGAGATACATGGCAGCCGGTGATACGGCAAAAAGTAAATTGAATAAATGGATGAAAAGAACCGGTGAAGCGCCTGTATTCATCGGCGACGTAAAGCCAATGGTTACTTCTTCGGTCATCGATGCAAATCTCTACAACATTGGAATCTTTAAGAGCTTTACAGAACACCGTATTGTTGAAAAAAAGCGTACTGCAAAAATTATTTACACCAGTCATATTCACAAGCCATTTATAGTCAAAAAACTGGATTATGCTCTTTCCGACAGTGGTTTAAGTCGTATTGTCATTTCTGAAAAGGAGGAATCACTGATTAAACCCGGAGAGGATTACAGTCTGGAGAAATTGAAAAATGAAAGAAACCGGATTGATTTTTTACTCAAAAACAGCGGCTACTTTTACTTCGATCCTGATTTTTTGCTTTTCAAAGCAGATACCTCAGAAACTGACAAATCAGTGGCGTTCACACTAACCCTGAAAGACAGTGTGCCTCAGCAGGCTTTGATAGCATACCGCATCAACAATGTTTACATCGATCAGGCTTATTCATTGAATAAAAGAGCTGCCACCAGAGTCAAAGACACTATGCAAGATGGTAACATTATGTTTCTGGGTAAAGAAAGACAAGCATTCATCAGGCCATCGGTCATTAGCAGGTCGGTTTTTTTAAGGAAAAACGAAGTCTATTCCAGAAAGAACCACAACACCACACTCAACCGACTGATGTCGATGGGGAATTTCAAGTTTGTCAGTGTTAAATTTACTGAAAGCGATACCGCTGCTCCCGGCTATTTGGATGTAACCATTCTGATGACCGCGATTCCAAAATATGCTTTTAAGGCAGGGTTGGATATTGTTTCAAAATCAAATAATTATACAGGACCGCGGATGAATGTCAATGTCCTGAACAGAAATGCCTTTAAAGGTGCTGAACTGCTCAACTTTAGTCTGGCAGGCTCCTGGGAAACGCAGTTGAGTGGCAAAAACAAGAATCTGCAATCCTACTCACTGAATCCAAAGATTGAATTGATTTTCCCCCGCTTTATCCTTCCGTTTTACCTGAAGCGAACAAGCAGCGTCTATCTGCCCAAAACACGCTTGTCGCTTTCTTATGACTATCTGAAAAGAGGCAATTACTTCGATATGAATTCATTACAGTTTATATACGGTTTCAAATGGAAAGAAGATATCCGTAAAGATCACGAATTGAATCCGATAAATGTCAGCTTTACGGCTGTTGGAAATGAATCGGAGGCCTTCAACGACTTGCTTGATTCTAATCCATTTCTGAAAAAGAGTTATGAAGACCAGTTTATCGCAGGGGCAAATTATATTTTCACATACAATGAACAGATTCTTTCCGAAAAAACCATCCAAACCTATTTTCAACTCACCAGCGAAATCGCAGGAAATGCTTTTTCATTGGCAAATATCATTGGTGGAAAAAAGATTTCTTCTGAAAACCCCTCACTCATTGCAGGTTCTTCCTATTCACAATTTGCAAGAATGAGCCTCGATGGACGGGCTTATTACAATTTTCCGAATAAAAATAAAATTGCGTTAAGGGCCTATACCGGGCTGGCAGTGCCTTACGGAAACTCTTCCACTTTGCCATATATCAAACAGTTTTTCAGTGGCGGGCCAAGCAGTATCCGTGCGTTCAGCATCAACACTGTGGGGCCGGGTATATACAACCAAAATACCGATAGCCTCGGATTTCTTCGG
>JAGXRB010000191.1 GCA_018336075.1 Bacteroidota bacterium | reverse complement strand
CCCGGCGTGGCCTCGCTCGACATCCTCGACAACGTCGTCCCGTACATCGGCGGCGAGGAGGAAAAGGTCGAAGAAGAGCCGTGCAAAATGCTCGGCAAATTTAACGGCACAGGCATCGACTTCGCCCCGATCCAACTCTCGGCCCATACCAACCGCGTGGCGGTCAGTGACGGGCATCTGGTGGTCACTTCGGTGGAATTTGACCGGGACGTTTCCCCGCAACAAGCCGCCGAGGCCCTGACGGCGTTTTCCACGCCGCCGGTCGTTGCCGGGCTGCCCTCCGCGCCCAAACCTGTCATCGTGCTGCGGACGGAGGCCGACCGCCCCCAGCCGCGCCGCGACCGCGACGAGGCCGGCGGCATGGCCAGCATCATCGGACGCCTGCGCCGCGACCCGCTCTTTCACATCAAATTCGTCAACCTGTCGCACAACACCATCCGCGGCGCGGCCGGCGGGGCAATTTTGAATGGCGAGTTGCTGGTGGCGCAGGGGTTTGTTGGGTAATTTTGGTCTCGAGCAGGATGCCAAAGAGCGGTATCCTACTCGACATCCTGAAATCTATCCGCTCGTTCTCTGCCGGACAAATTTCATAATGGTTTGTCATCCCTGGCACTGCCCGCCAGGGCAAGTGTTCGAGCGACAGCGAGAAATCTTCCCCCATGTGCGCAAGATTTCTCCCCGCTACGCGGCTCGAAATGACAAGAATAAGCCAGGATTACAGTTCAGAACATTTTGTCCGGTAGAGAAAAACGGTAGAGCCTTAAAAACTCGTCGAAACCGACCTGTTCCGGCTGCAATGTTTTTGCAATGAAAAACGGGAACTCCGAAAGGTGAACGAACATCTATGACGCATCAAATAACGTTCGTTCTTTACCTGGAGGTTTCCCAATGAACAAAAAGTTTTTCATCCAATTGCTCGTGCTGGCCGCGCTGGTGGTCAGCGCCTTCACCCCGGCTGGCGAGGCCTTCGCGGCTTCGTCCTGCGGAACCGGCTACACCGTCGTCAAGGGCGATACGCTTGGCAAAATTGCCAACCGCTGCAGCACGACCATCTCGGCCCTGCGGCGCGCCAACCCCGAAATCGGCAACGGCAACCTGATTTACCCCGGCCAGTACCTGTACCTACCCGGCGCATTAATCAAGGGCAGCGGCGGCTACGACACCTACATCATAGAACGCGGCGACACCCTGCGCGCCCTGGCAAATCGCTTCAACACCACGGTGGATTCGCTGATGGGCCTGAACCCGGACATCAAGGATGCCAACAAGATTTACGAAGGCCAGCGCCTGGTCGTCCCCGGCTCCGGCGGCGGCACCCCGCCATCCAATCCCGTCCCGACCGGCAAATCGTACATCGTCCAGAAAAACGATACCCTCAAGAAAATCGCCACCTGGACCAACACCACCGTCGAGGCCATCCTGGCGGTCAACCCGCAAATCACCAACGCCAACCTGATTTATGTCGGACAGGTCATCAGCCTGCCTGATTCGGTCACGACCTACACGGTACAGAGCGGCGACACACTCAAGAAAATCTCCGTCCGCTTTGGCACCACGCTCGACAAAGTGCTGGCGCTCAACCCCGGCATCACCAACCCCGACAAAATCTACGTCGGCCAGGTCGTCCGGGTCTACTAAAGCCCAACATCCGCCAAAAGGCTGTCCTGGTTTCAGGACAGCCTTTTTTGATTCAGCATCCCGCAGGCAAAAACAAAGAAAGGTCCCCAAAAATGCCATGATAAAATTTTAAGGATAAAACCGGGCAAATTATTTCGGGAGAGCCAAAGAATTTACGAGGAGGCAAGCATGTCTCAAAATCAAATTCCAGCGCAGATGAAGGCCGTGGTGCTGGAAAAACACGGAGATATCGGGTCGCTGCGCGTGGTCGAGCGGCCGATTCCGAAGCCGGGGCCGAACGAAGTCTTGGTCAGGGTGACTGCATCCCCCATCAACCCGTCGGACCTGGCTTTCCTCGAGGGACGCTACGGGTTCAACAAACCCGCGCCGGTTGTCCCCGGCATTGAAGGTTCCGGCACGGTCGTGGCCGCAGGCAGCGGCCTGATGGGGCGCTACCTGCTCGGCAAACGGGTCGCCTGTGTCAGTTCTGCAAACGGAGATGGCCTCTGGGCGGAATACCTGCTGACCACGGCCAGTTCTGCCTATCCGCTGGACGACGCCGTTGAACTGGAACAGGGCGCGATGTCGCTGGCCAACCCACTCTCCGCACTGGCATTCATGGAAATTGCCAGGCAGGACGGTCACAAAACCATCGTCAACACGGCCGCCGCCAGCGCGCTGGGACAGATGCTTGAGCGCCTGGCGCAAAGCGAAGGGATTTTGGTCATCAACGTTGTGCGCCGCCCGGAACAGGCTGAACTGCTCAAGCAACTGGGCGCGCAGGTCGTGCTGGACAGCAGCAATACCGATTTTGACGCGCAACTTAAAGAAGCCTGCCACCGACACCAGGCCCGGCTGGCCTTCGACGCCGTGGCCGGGAAAATGACCTTGCAACTCCTCGAGTCCCTGCCCCGCAACAGCAAAGTCACCGTGTACGGCGGACTCTCGATGCAGCCATCAGAAGTATGGGCCAGCCAGTTTATCTTTGAAGGTAAATCGGTCGACGGCTTCTGGTTGACCACCTGGATACCGAAGAAAAACTTCCTGCAAAGCCTGCTCTTCTGGCAAAAGGCGCAAAAATTAATGAACAGCAGCCTGAAAACCCACATCCGCGCCCGCTACCCGCTGCAAGAAGCGCAAAAAGCGGTCATGAACTACCAGCAGCAAATGACGGGCGGAAAAGTACTGCTGACCACCGGGGAATAAACTGCCAAACAGGGAGTCGCAATCGGCTTCCTGTTTTGATTCTTCAAAAGGGACGGTTTCCACCCCAGGACTGGCGACATCGGCATATCCGCCGAATGGCCCGGGCACGATAGGGAAACGCCTTTCCCGGGCATTCCTCAACATCCTGCTGCGGCGCGCGCGGTATTCCAGGGTTGCAGTAACAAAGCTGGTGGGTTTTGAAAAAAGAGAAGACCTCTTGTAAGATGTAATAATCCCAATCGCATCCACAAAAGGTCTTCCATGAATATTGTATTACAACTTCCACGGGTAGAACGCAAAAGACACACCAGGCCATCGGAATGTCCATACTGTAAAGGAGAAACATTTCAACGCTGGGGGATGGTCAGCAGGCAGATCAAGGATACAAAGGTTCGCAGGGTTACGGTGCTACGCTATAAATGCACAAATTGTAAGAGAACCTT
>JAGXRB010000190.1 GCA_018336075.1 Bacteroidota bacterium | reverse complement strand
TGACATACGGCGGATTACCAATCACCACATCAAATCCCACAAAATCGCCATCATCATTCAGCACTTCCGGAAATTCAAAACGCCATTCAAAAGCGTTTTCGTAAATCTTGTTGGCTTTAATTTCTTCTATTTCGGTTTCAAGTTTCTTGGTTTCTTCGGTGAGTTGTTGCACTTTTTTGTTCCAATCGGCTTTTTCCTTATTGGTCATTTCAAAAAGGCTTTGCTGTGTGGTGAGTTTCACCAATTCTCCGTTTAGGTTGTACAGCTTTTTTATTTTGGGATCATTGCGTGATATCTCACTTCTGAAATCCGATTTAATGTCGGCAATCAGCCGTTCCATTTCTCTTTTCTGTTCCTTGCTCTCAGCGTTTCGATAGGTGTCAACGGCTATGCGGTAGCTGTTCATTGTCCACTTACTTTTTTTCAAGGCTTGTCGCAGGTCGGCATCAATGGCAAAACGGCTCACCAAGGAGTTTCCGCATTTGATGTTGATGTCAATGTTTGGAAGTGTCTCTAACTCAGTTGCGTTCTTGTAATAAGCATTTTTCAAAAGCTCAATCCACAAACGCAAACGGCAGATTTTTACTGAATTTGGGTTTATGTCCACACCAAACAGGCAGTTCTCAATAATGGTTTGCTTTTCGTGGAACAGCGTTTCCTGTATGCGTTGGCTCTCCTTATTGTGGTGATTGTATTCAAAAAGTTCGCCTTCTTCGTCTGTAACAATCAGTTCGTCATGTACAACTTCCACCTGATATTCTTTCAGGCGCTTTCCGTCACGGTCCTGCAGAATTTTCAAATCGTTTTTAACGGCAATCATCTCATTGAGTGCCGAAACCAAAAAGTGACCTGAACCCACGGCAGGGTCGCAAATTTTGATGCTGTTTACAATCTTGTTGGCTTCTTTCCGGTCTTCAATCTTGTCATAAAGGTCTTCAAGCGTTGTGCAGTTCCATTTTTTGGTTTCATTGAATTTCTGCACAACTGCTTTGCGGATGGTTTCGCGGCACATATACATGGTGATGAAACCGGGAGTGAAAAACGAACCGTCTTTGTAGCCGTTTATTTTCTCAAAAATCAAACCAAGCACCGAAGCGTTAATCAGCGTTTTGTTGTCTTCCTGAATTTCTTCTCCGCCTTCGGCGCCAAAGTCGTAAGCATCTAAAAACTCAAACAAATATTGAAGTGTGGAAATGTTGCCTGTTCGTTTTTTGCCTTGCTGGTCTTTCAGCACGGTTTGCGAAAAAAACGGTATGGTTTTATCGTCTTTCAGGTTGCTGATAAACAAAGTAAGCTGTTCAATGTCGGTCGGCTCAAAAAGCGAAGAATTGAGATAAGGAACTTTCTCGAAAATCTGCTGCACATCTTCGTTGCGCTCCTCATGCCTGCGTGCCAACACCTGAAAAAACAAGCTATTCAGGTCGTCATAGCTCTTGATTTTGTCAAGGTTTAGAAACGAATAGGTTTTGTCGCCTTTGCCAGCATTGAGCTTATCGAACCTGTGATAGATGATAAGTTGGGCTTCCAGCAACTTCAAAAACAAAATGCGGTTGATCCAGGTGATGGAAAGTTCCAACGCCACATTAAAAAGTCGTTCCTGTTGTGTGTTGCCGAATTGGTTTGGCTTTTCAAGCCGGCTCAATTTATCTAAGCTGTCAAGCTGAATAATGGCATCTTCAAGAATTGTTCCCGTGTGTCGTTCACCTGCTTTGTTTCGCTCAATCAGCTTTTTGCTACCTTCTTTGGTTTCGGTCAGGCCGATGATGTGCAACAATTCGCTGTAAAAGCGTTTGTCCAGACTGTTGCTGTCGTTGGTGAACGGGAGTTTTAAAAGATGCTCCGGCGATAAAAGCTTGAATAAAGCAATCAGCGAATTATCGTCTGCCTTGTCGGTATTGCGTAGCGGTTTTTGAAAGTCCTGAATGTTGAAGTAGGTAAATTCTATTTCAGAAGTAATGCTGTCAATAAAGGGCTCTGCAATTTGTTTGTAGAAAAAATCAGTTTTCGTGTCGGCCAAACGTCCAGCTTCAAAGTCGTTGAAATGTTTTACAAGGTTTTTGTTTTGTGCAAAAAGTCTGTCGAACAGGGTAGCGTCAAAAATGAACCATTCGTTGATGTTGGTTGCCACCAAATGTTTCACTTCAAGGTTTTTGTGCGCAATTCGCTCCCGTAGGTAATACAACACCAATTCCTGAAATGCTTTTGCATTCAGTTTTTTGGTGGTAATCATTTCTGCTTTGTTGGTCGGCTTTTTTGCCTCAATGATCACACCAACTTTAGAGTTTGCATTTTGTCCGTTGTGAATAACAAGGTCGTTTCGTCCTTTGGTATTGATAAAATGGTTTGGGTCGTAATAGGTTTTCTTCAGGAAGTCAGTAACCAAGTTTTTATGGAACTCTTCGCTTTCGGTGTCGTTGGTCCGGTTGAGTAAAGTAATAAGGTTGGTCTTGAAACCTTCAATTTCAGTCCTGTTCGGTTTTACTTTTAAAAAGGCTTTGTTCAGTGCCTTCCGGGGTTTCAGTTCTTTTAAGATCATCTCAAAATTAATTTCCTGTTTCAGTCGGTTAAGATAAGTCTTTCGGTCGGAACGGTGTCACATCATTGGAAAAAAAATGGCTCTTTTGGTTTTTGAGTGTTGGCTTGAGCGTTGGAAATAACTAAATGTGCTGACGGTTTGGCACTTGGCGCAGTGGCGGATTTAGGAAAGCTAAATTGTCAACCAGCACGAATTTACAATCGAGGCACAAAGTTTCAATAAACCTCGTCAGCCCCCATTTCGCCAAACGTGTGTTTCGGTCGTTCTTCTTTCTCCGTCAAAGGTCAAGCAGTCCGAATGTTTCATTATATGGTGTGTTCAGGTCAATGAACTGAAATTTCGGTGCTGTTTCTTGTCTAAGCAAGTTGTATATTTTTAAACTCTCGCTGTCTGAAGAAAGGTAAAATTCAATGGCTTTTTCGCAGTCGGCTTGAGCAAATAGTTTTGTGTCGTTAGGAATGATATTTCTGTTAGCTACATCTATCTTGCCATTTCTTTTTGCGTTAAACGCAATTCTTGCTAACTCTCCTGTCCGTTTTGAATGGTCTAAATTGAAAGGAACTATTTGTAAATTTCTCAAAGGAAGTTCGTGAACATCACCACCGACACAATATTCCGCAATGCTGATTGTAGAAATCATCATTGTGATTTCATTTTGTAAAAAGTATCGAAAATAGTCGTCAGCGTTTTTAAAAAGAGGGTCGCTGTCGTTAAGAAAACGAATAAAGAAACTTGTATCAAGTAAAACTGCTTTATGCGTCATATCCACCCCTTATTTCATTCAACCATTTGTCGGGGTCTATGCTGCCAAGCCAAGATTTTTTTGCTTTATCCCGAAGTGCTTTTAAATACTGTTCGTCATATTTTGGTTGGTAATAAACTAACTCGATAAATCTCAATGTGGATGTGTCAATTTCTCCTGTCTCCGAATGTTGTTTTCCTGTCGCCCTAATACCAAATGTCTTGTAAAGTAAATTTTCGTCATATTGCTCCAAAAAGCTAATTGGTGTTTGTATTCTTACTGTTCCAAGTTCTTCAGTGAAAACGTGAATATTTGCTTTGTCTTTTCCACCCGCATTTGTAACCTTTCCATAAAAGTAAAATTCA
>JAGXRB010000189.1 GCA_018336075.1 Bacteroidota bacterium | reverse complement strand
TTCTTCCGGCGGCGGAGCAGGTTCTTCGGTCGGCTCTTCCGTTGGCGGGGCGGGTTCTTCCGTTGGCTCTTCATCTACGCCCGCAGAGCCTGCCAGCGAATCGCCGGGGGCACAGGCTGCAAGCAGCATAGATAAAATAACCAGCAATGAAAGAATGTCGAATAATTTACTAACAGGTGATTTTCTTTGTGTTTTCATACTTCTCTCCTCGGGCATTTTCAGCGCTTGTGACGAAACCACAAGATGATAGCAACGGCAGCAACCCCCATAAAAACAAAAAAGGGTATCAAACTTACAGGGCCATCGCCCGCCGTCGCTCCCAACGGCATATCTTCAGGCAAAGGCCAAAAAATCAACAAAAACCCGAGCAGGACTACGAACGCAAAACCGCCTGCCAAGGTGATTGCCGGAAATTTCTGCAAACCAAACCGGTCTTTAAAAGCTGAAACTTTCAACTTATTACCCGCTTCCCATTCAGCCAGCAAATGATTGCGAATACGTTTGCGGACTTCCACATCTGGATAAGCCTGCCGCGTGGCAGCTTTCATCCGCAAAACAGCCTTTTGCAGTTTGATGAATTCATCTTGTTGCGTGACATCTTCCATCATTTCAACAACTTCATCCTCTGACAAGACCTGGTCGGTGAATGCCGCAAGTTGCTCGTCCAACTTTTGTGCATCTGAAAGTCCGCGCTTATTCATTCTCCTCCTGCATCTTTTCCGATAAAGCAGCAATCGAACGCCGAAACAGGGATTTGGTGGCATCGATGGACTGCCCGTTTTGTCGCGCAATTTCATTGAAGGGCATCTCATCCACGAAACGCATCAGGAGAATATCCTGGTAATTTTGCGGCAATTCCGACAATGCGGATTGGATAATCGAAAGGTCGTCTTGACGCTCCAAGAATTCATCACGGTCAGGTTGTTCGCCGAATTCCGTGTGGTCGTAATCATTCGAGTCGGTTGCGGCAACAACCCTGGCCCTGTGGTAATCAACAATTTTTCGGTTGGTAATGGTGCGTATCCAGGTGCTAAATTTTGATTGCCCACGAAAACCGTGCAGCGACTTCAAAATGGCAATAAACACTTCCTGGGTTACATCCTCAACATCAGTCTCCGGGACCTTAAAGCGCACGCGGGCATAGACCGCAGGCAAGAAACGCTCATAGATAGTAGCAAAAGCATCTTGTTTTCCCATTTTGGCAAAATGCACCAGTTCTTCATCGGTAAGGTCGCCTGGATTTAGGTCTGGACGGTTCATAGTATTAGTCGTCTATTATAGTCAAAAAGGGTCGTGTAAACAGGACTGTTTTAGGCCAATTTCCATTATTCATTGGGATATATGCGCTATTTTACAGGCTGTCAGCATCGACAAGGCATTGCTAAACCGTCCAGCTGCCATTTCGTTCTTGAGTTCATCGATATCGAGTTCTTCAACCAGAATGTCCTCGCTGCTATCCAGCGACGTCTCATGAGTCTTGAGCGCATTTTTTGCCAGCCACAAGTGGCACTGATTGTTAAGGAAAGCAGAGTTGGCATCTACACTACCTAGCGAAACCCACTCGCCGGAGGCATACCCCGTTTCTTCGCGCAATTCGCGCTGGGCGGCAGCCAGCGGAGATTCGCCATTTTCAACCAGTCCAGCCGGAAACTCGCAGGTGGTTTTCCCAACCCCGAACCTGAACTGGCGCACAACAATGAGTTTACCCGCCGGGGTAATGGCAGCAATATTCACCCAATCATTGCCCTCAAGCACCAGGGTCTTTAGGGTAACGGCATTGCGCGGGTTGCGCATCCATTTGTAATAAACGCGAAATAAAAGGATATCCGGGCCAATTTCGTCCCGGATATTTTGCCAGGGAAGCTCAGGGGCAGGTTTTATGTTCAGGTTCGTCTCCCTACCTGGTATGGGTATAATTACGACCGTGTATGGACAAATATATTTTACTCCCAAGTGCCACTTTTTCTCCAACCTTTTTTGACCAATCCAGACCAGGAAACCCGAATGCCCAAACCACTTCAATACTATAAACTGATTTTTTTGATGATATTGACTGTCAGCCTGGCAGCCTGCGCCAATGGCAACGGACAAACCAAGGTCGGCCTGCTGTTTCCCGACCTCGAAAATGAACGCTGGCGGAAAGAAGAAGCCATGCTGACCCGGCTGCTGACCGAAAAAGGTTACGAAGTAACCAGCCTGGCAGCCAACCAGGATAGCCGCCTGCAAGCCGACCAGGTGGATAACCTCGTCAGGGAAGGGGTAAAAGCCCTCATCATTGTCGCTGTCGACGGGAGCGCAATCGTCCCGGCCGTTGATACCGCCATCGCGGCGGATGTCAAAATCCTGGCCTATGACCGTTTAATTAAAAGCCCCAAAATCAGCGCTTATGTCTCTTTCGACAACCGCGAGGCGGGCAGGCTGCAAGCGCGCAGCCTGCTCGACGCACTCGACGCTGACAATCGCATCGACTCGCTGAACATTGTCAGGGTGAGTGGCGCGCCCACCGACCACAACAATGTCCTCTACCAGATGGGACAGGACGACGTTTTGCAGCCCTATCTCGCTGTCCGCAAAGTGCGCCTGATCGCCGATGAAGCCATCACTACCCGTGAACAAATCAGCGCCCAACGGGCTGTCGAATCAGCCCTGGCTAAACAGGAAAACGACATCGACGCGGTGCTGGTCTCGAACGAAATACTTGCCCTGGGCGTACTGGATGCCCTGCGGGCCGCCGAACTGGAGAATGTCATCCCGCTAGCCGGGCAGGAAACTGGCCAGTTCTCCACCAACGCCATTGCCAAAGGTGAATTGCTTCTTTCGATTTATCGCGATACGCGCGACCTGCCGCACCTGGCTGTCAGCATCCTTGACCGGCTTATAAAAGAAAGACCCCTGATTGAACTGCAACGCTGCGAGATGGCCAACCTGACCGGCGACGAGACCCTTTCGGGCACAATTTTTTGCGTTTTACTTCCTGTGAATACACTCACCCAGGAAAATCTTTTCGACCTGGTGGTCAGAACCGGCTACGAACCTTACGACGATGTCTACCGCGAAGTGCCAGACAGCATGCGGCCAGCCAGGCCATAGGTTTTGCCGTTGCTTGCCAGGGTGGTATGTTTTGGGTTCGGTATTTGGTAGAATGAATTCGTATAATGGTACAGCCTTCCGGGCAACTGTTTACCTGAAACCAGGGTCGTCTGACAAGAGGTGATATGCAGCAATATGCCGATATTGAATTAAGCCTGCACAAATTTGACGCGGGAAGGTATTCCGTCCAGTTTCGCTTTAGCCAGCCAAAAAACGAAGCCGACATCGGCCTCGGGCAGGACAAACCCGCCTGGGTCGAATTGAATCCGGAATCAGACGCCTTCGACGCGGCTGTGCCAGAGCCGGATGCCTACGGCAAGGCCCTGAGCGAGGCCCTCTTTGGAGACCCGGCCCTGCG
>JAGXRB010000188.1 GCA_018336075.1 Bacteroidota bacterium | reverse complement strand
GGGTTCCGCCGCTGGCAGGCGGCTGGTGCGCCCCAGACTTTCTCGTTCGATGTTTACAGCCTGGGTTTGCCGATTGCGCGGGTCGAGGTGATTGCCGAAGCCCGGCCCTGATTTTTGGCGTATAATCATCGTGCCTTCCAGATTCTTTGCAATGTTTGACGCATAAATCCCTTGCATGTATAATCAATCTATTCATTTTAAAGCCCGCGTATATGGGCGCAGAGGATGCTTATGGCTCTTCGGGGCAATTTGCGAGATTTTACAGTCACCCAATTACTGAATCTGATTAACCTTGCCCATAAGACGGGCACTTTGGTTATCGAGGCCCCGAACGAAGTTGCCAAAGTCTCTTTTCGAGACGGAAAATTGTCCTACGCCCAAATCGGGCAGGACGATGGCCGCCTCGCTTCCATCCTGCATAAGACCAGCCGCCTGACGACGGGGCAGTTGCGCGCTATCCAACTGCGCGCCACCCACGTGTCAGACAAAGAATTGGGCTTGCTGCTGATAAATGCCGGCCACATGACCCAGGATGACATCCTTTCGGCCCTGCAGGCTTATTTTACCGATATGGTGCGGCGGCTGTTTACCTGGATAGAAGGCTCTTTTCGTTTTGAAAACGACATGATGCCGCCCGCCGACCGCATCACCGTGCGGCTCGACCTGGAAAACCTGATTATTGAAGGCGCGCGCCAGTTGCGCGAGTTTGAGCAGTTGCAGGATGAAATTCCGAGTCTCGAGATGGCCCTGCGCTTTACCGAGCGTCCCGGTTCGAACCTGCAAAAAATGAATTTGAGCGTCGAAGAATGGCGGGTGGTTTCTTACATCAGCCCCAAAAATACCATCCAGCAAATTGCTTCGGCAGCGAAAATGGGCGATATGGAAATTCGCCGGATTGTTTATGGCCTTATTCAAGCGGGCCTGGTCGAAGTCGTGCGCCCGGACGGTGCTGCGCCTGTCCAGGAAAGGGCGCGCCCTGCCCTGCCTGTCCAGAACCGGGAAGAGCAGAAGTCTTTGGTCAACCGTCTGATTACGCGTATTCGCTCGATATAAATTTATTTGAGGATAAGTACTTATGCAAACGGTCAAAATGGTCGTCACCGGTCCTTTCAGCGCAGGTAAAACAGAATTTATCCGCTCGGTCAGCGAAATTGATGTTGTCGCCACTGAACGCAAGATTTCATCTGACTCTGAAAGAGCGGTTAAGCAGGCAACTACGGTGGCCATGGACTTTGGCCGCATAACCGTAGATGAAGACCTGGTGCTCTACCTATTCGGGACTCCCGGCCAGAAGCGTTTTGACTTCATGTGGGAAATCCTTTCAGAAGGGATGCTCGGGTTCATTGTTATGATTGACAGCACCCGGCCCGAAACCTTCCGTGAAGCGCGTTCCATCCTCGAAACTTTCCGTGCTTATGCGCCCACGCCTTATGTGGTAGCCGCCAACAAACAAGATGTTGATGATGCCTGGGAATTGGAAGATATGCGTCATGCCTTGCGCCTTGACGGTAAGGTGAAACTACTTCCATGCGTTGCCACCGAAAAAGATACGGTGAAAAACGTCCTGCTTGAGTTGCTTTATAGCATCCTGGCAGAGATGGAAGGCAACGAAAAATAAATATCGTAGATAGAATGCTGCTGTGTCCTCGATTACTACTGACCAGGGAATAGTTCATTATGAAGTCTATGGGCGCGGCCGCCCTGTAATTTTGCTTCACGGCTGGCTTGGCTCGTGGGGGCTGTGGCAGGAGACAATGGCCTACCTGGGGCGCTCTTATCGCACCTATGCGATGGATTTTTGGGGGTTTGGCGAATCAGGAAAAAAACGCGACACTTATGCAGTGCAGGATTTTGTCAGCCTGGTCGACCAGTTCATGGACCGCTTGGGTATTTCTGAAGCGCCCCTGATTGGTCACAGCATGGGCGGCACCGTAAGCCTGTCGGTTGCCATTCAATTTCCCCATCGCGTCAGCAAAGTGGTTGTGGTTGGCTCACCCATTGTCGGCTCTTCCCTTGCCATCCCGCTTAAATTGGCCGGTTACCGCTTCGTTGCGTTCATGCTTTTTAATATGATGTGGGCTTTTCGGGGAGGCATCAAAGTTGCTTCCCCGTTTATTTGCGCTGACCCGCAGTTTCCCAGGATGATGGACAAAGACCTGTCGAGCACCACGCTCGAATCCTTCCTGCGCAGCATTGCCTCGCTGCGCAGGACTGATTTGCGGCCAAAGCTCTCCCAGTTGCAAATCCCGATTATGGGGGTTTATGGCGGGCGGGACAACATTGTCCATCCCATGCAGTGGCGGCCGCTGGTACAGGGCGCCCCGCAAACCAAGGTTGTTTTTTGGGAGCGCGCCCAGCACTTTGTGATGCTGGATATGGCGAAAGAATTTACCGAGACGGTTAAAACATTTTTAGATGAAGAAGAGCCAAGCGAAGGATGAATCCTTCTACACACATTTACTATTATCCCAACCAAATGGCGCGCATCCTGCTCCTATCGGGAGACGAGATTTTGGGGCAGGCGGGCATGTCGGCAGTGTTGAATGCGATTCCCGGCGGGTCTCGTTTCGTTGAAAATTATCCCCCTGCAAACCAGAAACTGGAATTCCCTTTTGAACTTGTGGCCGGTTTGCAGGCTTCACTGGAGTTGAATTACGGCCCTCATGGTGGCCGGGGGCTTTCCATGCGCATTGGCCGCGCCTCCTTCCAGCACGGGCTGTGTGAATTCGGACCGCTCTTTGGTCTGACAGACCTGGCTTTTCGCCTGCTGCCCCTGAAGACCAAACTGAAGGTTGGCGCAAACGCTTTTGCCGATATTTTCAACAAGCACAGCGACCAGCGTGTCCGTATCGAAGACCGTGAAACCCACTTGTGCTGGCATATCGAGCGCTGCCCGGTTTGCTGGGGACGCAAGACCGAGGCCCCGGCCTGCCATCTGGCGGTTGGTTTGCTGCAAGAGGCTTTATACTGGGTAAGTGGTGGTAAGATGTTTAATGTAGAAGAGGCTCAATGTTGCGCCGTGGGCGATTCGCAATGCAGCATTTTGATTGATAAAACTCCACTGGGGTGAATCTATGTTAAAAATAATTTTACAGGCAAAAAGATCTATTCTCCCCTTCAACGAACCTGCCCGCGATTTACGCATCCAGAACCATCCGCTCTGGTTGTTGCAGCGCAACGCCCTCGCGCCCTATATAACACGTGAATTGGAAATTCCATCCAACGCGCGTTTGCCGCAAATTCAGGAACCGATGCTGGTCTACCGGGACAATTTGTTTTTCGACCGGCATTATATTGATGAATTTATCCGCCTGGCCGTACAGAAGAATCGTCCCGTGCGGGCCGCTTTTTCGATTGACGACCCTGCTTTTCGTGAGCATGCCCTGCCGTTGTCGGTATCCTATACCCCTGCCGGGAATTTATACCTGGCCGATATGTGGTACTACCCGCGCGGCCCTGTAGCGGATGTGGATCCACTGGTTGTAGATATGCAGTCTCGCGAAGTTGGCTACTATCATATCCCATCATACATGGCCGGGGAACGCGGCGACCTGGTTTTTCAGGTTCCTTTGCGCGCAATGCTGGCGATTGATACTTGGGTCCATATATTTATTGCTGATGTAGTATTTGGCTTGTTCAAGCGAGGAAATCGTTTTGAAAACCAGCTTGCAGATGATCTGGCCTTTAAACTAAAAGTTGTTGGGGCAGCGATCTATGAAGGTTGTCAGGTTTTAGAGTGCTCTGAACTGGTAAAAATTGGTAAGAATTGCGTTATTCATCCTGGGGCGATGATCTATGGGCCGACCACGATTGGGGATAACGTTCATATTGATGCCGGTGCAGTCATTGAAAATTGTATTATTGGAAACAATGTCAATATTTCTCAGGATTGCCAGTTGATGCTTTCGGTGGTTGGGGATGGCACATTCCTGCCTTTCAAGGCGGCTTTGTTTATGACCACCATCATGGACAACTCGATGGTTGCGCAGAATACCTGCTTGCAGATGTGCGTGGTCG
>JAGXRB010000187.1 GCA_018336075.1 Bacteroidota bacterium | reverse complement strand
GAGTTCGTCATCGTGCATTCTTTCCGGGTGCCACTGTACTCCTATAAGAAATGGATAGTCCTTTTTATAAAAACCTTCAATGATGTCATCGTCCGATAAGGCTAAAATATCCAGCTCTTCTCCAAGCATTTTGACTGCCTGATGATGCGTTGAATTGACTATATATCTTGAATGCTTAATGTCCAGCCCTGCAATCCTGAGGACCCTTACATTATGCTCTGTATTCTTATGGTCAAATGAGTCCTCTTTCTGATATTTCAAATCCTGATAAAGGCTGCCCCCGAATGCTACATTCAGCAGCTGCATCCCAAAACATATTCCCAGAACGGGTTTCCGCCTTTTTACTACTTCCTTTAGAAGGCTTATTTCAAATTCAATTCTTAATTTAGGAATGACTTTTAGGCATTTTCTTGGAACAGAAATCTCTTCATTATAATACTTAGGTGCAATGTCATCTCCTCCAGACAGCAGCAAGCCGTCAATCAAATCGGCTATCGAAGAGATGTAATCATTCGATTCCCGGCTTAAAATAGACTTGCAAGCCTTTTTAAAGCCGTGGTTGTCAGGAAATGGGCTTATGATTACCGGCAGCCCCCCTGCACTTGAGACAGCCTTAATATAATCCTTTCTTAGCTTGTATATGTTTTGCTGCAAATCTGATGTTATACCTATAACGGGTTTCATGTAATCCATTGAGCATTGTTTATAAAGTCAGTTTCTGTGTCATCCTCACAAGCGAAGCTACTCGAGAATCCTTCTTTCTTTTACAGCTATCAGAATCCCTTTTTATTAAGGAATAAATAAAGATTCCAGGCCTATCTGCCTGCTACTAACACAGGCAGGCAAGCCGGAATGACAAAAAACTATAATTTATGAACAAACTTGCTATTCGTTCATGATAAAGTGTGATTCAAGGGTTTATTTCAGAATGATTCCCTAAGTGCTTGCTTGAAGGGAAAAATTAAAAAAGTTTTGCTTTGAATACCAAAGCTTCGCTATAAAACCCTTCCATGGCAGGTTCCGGTTAATTCTCCTTTACTCACAGCCAAAGAACCATTAACGAACACATATTCAATGCCGCTGGATTTTGTAAAAGGCTCTTTGTATGTTGCATTAGCACTAATTTTATTATAGTTAAAAATTATAATATCTGCAAAGAAGCCTTCCTTAATAATTCCCCTTTCTTTAATGCCGAAAGTTCCTGCAGGCAGCGATGTGATGCGCCGCACCGCTTCGGGCAGTGGCATTAGATTTTCATCCCTGACATATGTGCCGATAAACTTTGGAAAAGTCCCGAAACCCCTTGGGTGAGGCTTTCCCTTAAATGTCGGTCCTGAAAAACTTCGTGCTGAACTGTCCGAACCTATCATTACATATGGAAGTGAGAGAAGACGCCTAAGGTTATCTTCGTTCATCGTAAAGAATATCGCTCCTGCGGTCGCTTTTTCATCAATTATAATATCGACAACCATATCTGCCGGAACTTTCTTCTTTCTGGATGCTATATCGAATATGCTTTCACCCTCCATCCATTTGCTCACGGGATTTCTGATGGACGATACATAAACATTTTTCCAATATTCATCTCCTTTCAAGGACAACTCTGCTCTTATCTTTTGGCATTTTTCAGGATCCTTCAACCTTCTCAACTCTTCTTTGAGACCGCCAGCGAATGTCCATGCCGGCAAGACGGTATCAAGGTCGGTGCTTGAGGCAATATAGGGGTAGCTGTCGCAGGTTATCCCGACCCCAGAGTTTCTTGCCTCCTCGAGCATGTTTACAACACTGTCAATCTTCCACCAGTTTTGTTCTCCGGATGTCTTAATATGGGATATATGGACATTTGCCCCAGCCTCCTTAGCAATCCCAATGACCTCTTCAATTGCTTCAAGAAGCCTATCACCCTCGCTTCTTATGTGGGATGTGTATAGAAATTTCCTGTCCGGGATTAATCCATGTTTTTTACTTTCTGATGCAACCACATCCATAAGCCCAATAATTTCCCTTGTATCGGAGTAAATCCCGGGTGGATAGACAAGTCCTGTTGAAAGACCACATGCACCCTGAATTACCGCTTTGTGAAAGAGCGCCTTCATCCTATCTAACATATCTCCTTCACAAGGTGCATTTGCATAACCAATAACCGATGCCCTTAGGTTTCCATGTCCGCATAGGGTGGCAAAATTCAGGGCGATGCCTTTACTTTGTAAAATCTTCAGATATTCGTCCAGTTCATGCCACCTCTCATTTATTCCAAGCTGTTCAAGCTCCTGCAGCCTGTGCTCGAAAGCCTCGCCATATAAAGGGGCTGCAGAGAGCCCGCAATTGCCGTTTATCTCGGTTGTAATCCCCTGAGTAAGTTTGCCTTCTGCCCTACCGTCCAGCAGTAGATTAAACTCTGAATGGGCATGGACATCAATAAACCCAGGGGCTACATAAAGCCCTTCTGCATCAATTAATTCACCAGATGGTATTTCCTTGTTACCTAAATAAACTATCCTGTCGCCCGATATCACGACATTTTGTCTTATTGGTTCTGAATCAATACCATTAAGAACAATGCCGTTTTTTATTAGATAGTCAAACATTTAAACCCCGATACAGTCTTATAACAACCCGGCAGTTTAGTATTAGCCGGCTGATTATTATGAAGGATTTTGCAAAAGCAAAATTAAATGAGGATTTAATTTACTTCTTGATATTTGAGTATTTAACGGGGACAGTCTTGTTTTTCCGGCTATCCGGTGATTCTTCCTGAGTTATCAGCATTTTTACCGGGCTCTCGGAAAAATATTTTAAAATCCCTGAAACAATTGAATTAGCAAGATTCAGTCGATAGATTTCATTTCCCAGCATCTTTTCCTCGAAGGGATTAGAGATAAATCCGACCTCTAAAAGAGCGGCCGGCATCTTAGCCCCAACAAGAACATAGAACAATGCCTGTTTTAAACCCCGGTTATATTCCTGCAAATAATCAGGTAGCACCCCTGCCACCATAGACTGGTGCACATATCCTGCAACTTTTATCGACTCATCCCTTTTGCTTTCATTCTCCAGAGATGCCAATATGATGCTCAATTCATCCCTAAGACGTTTCATTTCCTTTAGGGATATCGCATTTTCCCTTGCAGCTACCTTCATCGCCTCTTCATCATCAGTCCAGTTGAGTATATAGGTCTCTATGCCC
>JAGXRB010000186.1 GCA_018336075.1 Bacteroidota bacterium | reverse complement strand
ACAAAGTCCGTCAAAATACAACAGTTTTTTATTGTCTTGGCAGCCGCAAGCTTTAGCTTGCGTTATGTTAGTCTTTAGCGCAGGCTGAAGCCTGCGGCTGCCTGCTTATCTATTAATTTTATTGCCTTGTGATACAGAGGATGTTCTCTTATTATATTTTTTGCACTATACGCCTTTATATTTAAGACGTTAAACAGTATTTTTTACTGCGAAAGTTGAGTAATTTAGTTGAATACAAGGGGTTGGTGGTATTTATGCCTAACATACAAAAATTTAATTGCATTTTCCTGGTTAAAATCTCAGCCGTCACCTCAAATCTTTTTCGGCAGGATTATGTTTGACAATACATTTCTGAGGGCTTCAGGGTTAAAAGGTTTTGTTATCGCGTCTTTGAATCCATATTCTCTAAAATTTGCCATTACAGGGTCATTTGAATAACCGCTCGTGACAATCGCCTTCACATTAGGGTCTATTTCGAGCAGCGCTTTAGTAGTTTCAAGTCCCCCCATGCCTCCCGGAATGGTTAAATCTATTATAACGGCATCAAAAGGCTTTGCGAAATTCATAGCTTTCTTATATAAGTCTATCGCCTCTCCACCTTCTCTGGCATATTCAACCTCAAATCCAAGATGTTTTAATAAGGCAACTATCACCTCCCTGATAATATCTTCATCATCCATTACCAGGATTTTGCCTCTTGTGTATCTTACATCTTTTTCAGGGGCAATCCCTATCTTGTCGCTATCTTCAGTTGCGGGCAAATAAAAGATAAAGCTCGTCCCTTTTCCTTGTGTGGATTCGGCCGTTATATATCCTTTGTGGCTCTTCATAATCGAATACACTATTGCAAGACCAAGACCGCTTCCACCCGGCTTTGTAGTATAATATGGCTCAAATATCCTTGAAAGATGCTCTGCAGAAATGCCGCTCCCATTGTCTTTAACAGAAACTTTCACATATCTGCCCGGTGAAAGAGGCAATTCGCTTTCCTTGGTAATTTCAGCATTTTCTGCGGAGATATCTATTTGTCCCCCTTCCTGCATCGCCTGCAGTGAGTTGATGACAAGATTATTAACAACCTGATTAATCTGCCCAGGGTCAGCATCGATCATCCAAAGATTCTCTGGCAAATTAAAGATAGATGCGACATCCTTACCGCTTAATAAAAAAGTGAGCGAGTCGGTTAAGATTTCCCTGATAGAAGCAGCTTTCTTCACCGGAGCCCCTCCCTTGGAAAAGGTAAGCAGCTGCTGCGTCAGATCTTTTGCCTTAAAAGTTGCTTTTTCAGCTATGTCAAGCCTTTTTGATATCTTATCACCGGGCTTGGCGTGTATCTTTGCCAGAGCGATATTTCCCATGATGCCGGTCAATATGTTGTTAAAGTCATGGGCGATCCCACCTGCCAAAATCCCAAGTGATTCAAGCTGCCGGGTCCTGAGAAGTTCTTTCTCCATCTTTCTTTTTTCCGTCATATCCCTGACTATGACAATGAAAAAGCTTTCTTTATCAATCTCGATTAATTTTGCAATCATTTCGACCGGGAAAACTGTGCCGCCTTTTCTTTTGCAGGAGTGTTCGGCAAAATAAACACCCGACAACGATCTTTCATTAATTGCCTTTGATATTTGTTTAACGCTTTCTTCCGTGAGCAGTTCACAGGTAGCCATCTTTAACAATTCCTCTTTTGAATAACCGGTTATTTCAGAGGCGGCAGGATTACAGTCGATGATATTTCCCTCCGGCGTTGCAAGATAGATTGCCTCTGGTGAAAGTTCAAAAAGGGCTTTTAATCTGGCTTGGCTTTCCAACATCGCCTTTTCAGTTTCTATATGACCTGTTATTTCCTTTTGAAGTTTTTCCTTCTGCAAAAAAAATCGCTCTATAAGCTGGGATATAATGCCGAATTCTGATTTGTCTTTTTTAATAACACCCAAAAAAGAAGTATCCCCTGATTCAAGACTTGCAGAAATATAGTTCAGCGGCGATATTATCCAGCGGTAGATAAAGAATGATATTGTTAATAGTATGAATATCGAAAAAAACAGGAGTGATATGAGGCTGATATTGAAAGAGCGGGTAATTTCTTTAAATAGTGGCGTATAGCTCTTTGTATGCAGTACAGCCATTGGAACGCCATCCCATCTGTTCAATATCTTCGAGACAATTATCGCTTCTGAATCTCTATCATAACCGTTTGCAGGGACTTCGTCTGTATAAGGCAATATTTCCACACGGCTTTCGGTCAGTTTTGAGAGCTCTTCGAGATGTTCAGCATTCCAGAGCCGACCGACGAAAAAATACCCTTGCGGTTTTGTTTTCCTTTCTTTATCTATTGCCGGATGTATTGTTGCACCTGCTATTTCCATTAATCCATGCTCGGTTTCGACAAAAAAGACTGGGAGTTTGTCTTTCTCAAAAATCTCTTTGAATAATGATTTTGGGATGGCGACTTCTTTCAAGCCGGTGGGGTTAATATTATTTGTAACATAAATCTGGGATAAATCGGGTCTATAAATCCATACTGCATTTGCTTTAAATGTCTCTAATCCTGTATCGATGTTCTCTTTTGCCCATTTTTTATCTCCTGTCTTAACGAAACTTACTATTTCGTCATAAAAAGTATAGTCATAAGCGAATGTCTTAAGGGAAGAGCCTTTAATATCGAAAAGGCTATCAAAAAAAATTGCCTTTTCCTTTGCCCTTTGGTTCAACAATAGCTCTAATCTCGATTTTTCGTATTGAGTGAAAAATGCAAAACCCAATATTAAAAAAAGGACGATAAAAATAAACAAAAAGCTTAGTTTTGCAAAAATCTTATCTAAATTAACCATGAAACTTACTGCATTTTAAAAATGGATTTTCAGGCTTTTCTGTTGGAATTTTTATGCTGATCACTAAAAAAATGGTGCTTTCTTTAACCATAGGCTACCGCAAAAACAGTAAGAATTGAACTAATCAATGGTTATTTTCTATAAAACGATGATTTATATTTATCGGACTGATAAGGCTCCATCCTGATTATCTCGAGTCCCGGGAATCTTTTCAAAATCTCGGCTTCTTTTACCCTCTGGTCATATCCCAGCGCAACAATATCAGGCTTTATCTCTTCCAATATCTTGAAGATGTCGGAATTATAATTTCCTAATACTACAAGGTCGGCTATCTTCGCATCTTCAACATTTCTTTTCCTGACTTCTTCACTATATGTCGGCAGGAAACCCTT
>JAGXRB010000185.1 GCA_018336075.1 Bacteroidota bacterium | reverse complement strand
TCATCAAATGAAAAGACAAGGGAATTCTCTTTTTTTCCCGTAGCATATGAATGTTTCTGAATTTTCCCATTTTTATAAACAATGTTTTTGTATTCAAGTAAAGGAATTGGATAGGGGATGTTAAAATGCGATTTAAGATCATCCCAGTCTTTATCTCGAATGGTAGCTATGCCATTAAGATATTTACTAACCCAAATACCTTCAATATGAGAATCTGGTCGAACATTTCTTAGCTTTTCTTCAGCAAGAATAACATATTGTTTATCAAGTTCAATTCCTATGTATTTTCTTCCAAGATGTTTTGCGGCGATTACAGTTGTTCCTGTCCCATTAAAAGGGTCAAGAATTACATCACCTTCATCGGTCGTCATTAGAATCAATCGTTCAAGAATTGTTTCAGGTAGTTGACACGGATGTGCATCTCTATTCTTAGCATGTTTGATTCTGTGCAAATCTGTCCAGACATCAGATACCAATGGACCAAAAGGATGCAACCCTGCTTTCTTTCCTCCATAATCTTTCAAAAGAATATTACATTTCCTGCAACGTTTATGTGGATGTCGAACTTCATAAAACTTATTTAATTTTTTGTCTTTTGCATAGAATAAAATGCCGTAATGTGTAGGCATCAAAGTTTTTCCAAGCGGGGTACTCATAGCATCCCATGAAATCCAATGTTTAAAATCGGCAATCTCATTAAGAAATGATGCATAATAAGTAAGCCACTTTGGAATATTATGAACAAAAATACTGCCTGTTGGCTTTGTAATACGGACCATTTCAGTAAGCCACTGCTTACACCAAAGCAAATAAGTATCCAAGCTTCTGCGGTCACTGTAGCTGTTATATTTCTTGTTAAGGTTGAATGGCGGGTCAGCGAAAGTCACGTCTACGCTATTGTCCGGAATTGTGCTTAGAATCTCTAAGCAATCGCCATGATGTATAACATCTATATTCATAGTTCAAATGTCTCCACAAGCATTTGATTGAACCTACGGAGTTCATCAGGATGAAAAGTAAATACATCGTCGTACGCAGAAACCATACGTTTAAGGTCATTCTGTCTTGCATACCAGCCAATGCCATCAACAAAACCGATAAACTTAGCTTTAGGATAATGTTCAGAAATTAAAGCTCGAATTGATATTTCTGTTTTTGATTTATCACCTTGACCAGAGGACGTCGTTACTAAAAAGGAACTTTCTGCAATAATTTTTGGATTGGCTTGATGGGGAATGATAAAATCCATTGTTCTTTTTTTATCATCAACAACACCGACTAAGCTTTGCAAATCACCGCTTGTATACTTTAGTCCGAGGTTACTCAACAATTTCTCAATTACTGTTTCTGGATTATTTTCTTTTAAGCCGGAATATGAACCTTTCTCCTTATAGCGAACAAGAGTGTCAATCATTGGTTCTGGTCGAAAGCTGAGTTTATCAATGCTCAACTTTCTGAGTTCAAATGGTGGAAGCACACGTCCTAAAAGAGGATTAGAAGAACCTTCAAAGAATAGGTTTACCAGTCCTTTGCGAAAATATTGATTATCCCGAACAAGTTTTTCAATCGTAGCATCAGACCATTCTTTGATTTCCTCGCGATTTTCAGGTTTGAGCCAGCGGGATTTAAAAGTCAATGAGTCTAAAACATCATCATCAATAATTCTGAGAAATGTGGTCAATCTCTTGAGGCTTTCATTTGAGAAACCATTGAGGGCTAAAAGTGCCTTTAGCCCATTAGGATGCAATAGCAATTCTTCAAAAAATTCATTTTTAATGCCCTCTTGCTGAACTTTAGTTTGAACAAGTTGCAAGAGGTTGTTAAGGGCATTTAAATTTTGCACTTCATAGCGCTGCTCAAAATCAGGATTGAAAAAGTAGAAAGTATTTTTTTGTATAACGGTAGTAAATTTATCTTCGTTGGTTCTCATCAGTTTTTTTGAAAAATTAAAATATATTCATCCTTCATAGTATTTCTCATGCCTTTAATAGGCTTAAGAATGCTTTTTACAAGTGGTGCATTAAAATTTGCAAAATGGTCAATAACTGTTTTTTCTAAACGAATTCCACCCGTCTGATTTGTGTTTGAACCTATGATTATAATAGCAAACTTCTGAAATTTTAACACCCTGACAATTTCTTGAGCAACAGTTTTCATATCATCAAAATAACGCTGTAATTTTTGTTGTTTAGTTCTGCCGGCAAGACCTATCATCTTAGTGCGAAGTTCATCTATGTTATAGCCAAGAAATGCAAGTTGAGGAGCGTCATTTTCTGCGTAATCAATAGCGAAGGAATACGGTGGAGAAGTGATAATACAATCAATACTTGAATCATCAAGCGGTAGACAGCGTGCATCACCCTCCAAAATATTTGCGTTTCCAAGCTGCGATGATTTTATGACTGAATTTGTTATTGTTTGAAGAACGGTTGCCTGATAACGATTCAAAACTTTTTCAAATAGCTCTTTATGGCCTGACTTGGTAACTCTTCGGGCATAGCCCATTGCGTCAAGATAAGCTAATAAAGCTAATTCATAAATTTTGAGCTTCTCAGTTACTCTGATTTTTTTTAACTTGTCATCAATATCACCAGTTGAAAAATAATTAAACCATTTGTTTGGATTGTTTGACATGGCTTCAACATACTCAGGATTTAAGGATAAACTTTCACATTTTACCCTCGCTAATAGTCGACAAAACGGGCTAATATCCATTCCGATAGAATCAATTCCCAATAAAGAAGCTTCAACATTTAGTGTCCCACTTCCACACATCGGGTCAAGAACAATATCTCCCTGTTTAATCTCAAGAATATTAAGTAGACCTTTGATAAGCTGTGGATGAAACTTTCCACGATATGGAAAGAGTCCATGAGTTGCGTAACCAGTTGCATATTTCCCTTCTTGAAAATATGCTTGAGTTTGTGCAGACCTATCCTCAGAAATATGACCATCAAATGATCGACATAATTTATAGTGGTTTGTTAAATTGCCACTGACAGATTTAAAAAAAGCAGAACGCAATACTAATTCTTGATGAGACAAGGAACGAGATTCTATCAATGCCAGCTCAAGTTCAAAAAGTTCATTAACAGAGCTAAGCAATAACAAATCTTTTCCAAATACTTCATTGACCATAGAAGTATGTATAACACTGTTGTTTGAAAGCATATTTTGAATTTTCATTGGTATATTATAGCTTTTTGGTGGGTATAATTCTTTATTTTTATGCCATCATATACCGTTATTTAATTTTTTTA
>JAGXRB010000184.1 GCA_018336075.1 Bacteroidota bacterium | reverse complement strand
TATGCTTGCTACGAAGTTCCGGAAATTCTTACACAAATACGGGTTCATGGTGGTAGTATGACTTATTCTCGCCGGGCCTACATGGCAGAAGGAATGATTGCCTGCATTCTACGCGCTGCCGCTGAAGTAGGTCCGGATGATCGCTATCAACCGGCCTTGAAGTTTGCACAACAACGATTGTATACCCATGCAAGCTGGTATTTTCTTGAAGATGCGGTGCACGATTTTCAAGTGAAGGCAGTGGAGAGTGAAATGGCGAACAGCGAGAAGGCTCTTGCTTGTTGGATAAACATTCCCGGTAGATCGCTGAGCCGAGCCAACATTTCTCAACAGTTTGACGAAATAGTTGAAAGTCAATGCCGATTCTTCATAGGAGACAATAAAAACGTGCGACTGGCACTTGATGGCGTAGATGTTATTTCTCGTGCCCTGCAAAAGAAAGGTTATTTTGATCCAAAGGAAGAAAGAAAATATAGGAATAGAGGTTACAGTCTTGTGTTATTGTATGCTTCTCAACAATCTGGCTTATCCGATCCCTGGCAGGCTAGAAGTTACGCCTGGCGAGCGATTTTCTTTGAGCCCAAACTAATCGTAAATCGAAAGTGGATCAAAGTTTTCCTGGGTAAAAAAATAACAGGTCAAATCATCCGATTGTATAAACGGTAAATTTTACTTGTTAAAATAGTTCAGCAAGAAATCCTGAAGGATACAAATTTGTCTATCAATGTATTAGTGACCGGTGCCCACGGATTCGTTGGCAGGTATTTGATCGCTCGTTTACAGCAAAAAGGCGACTCCGTCTTTGGAGTTGATTTGTCGCCCACACAGGACGCTAAAACCGGATCCGCAAAAAACTGGTATTCCGGTGATATTCGAAACGCTGACTTTTGTATTAACCTGGTCAATGAAGTCAAACCAGATCTGGTTTTTCACCTGGCGGGTGGCTTGAACAGCCCAATTCTTTCGGATCTCTTTAGTACCAACGTGCAAGGGACATTAAATATTTTGGAAGCGTTGTACCAGAAAGCTCCTGAATCTAAAATGATCTATATCAGCTCTGGCGCAGTTTATGGCAACGTTCCTGCTTCACGTCAACCGATCATGGAAGATGAACAAATGAATCCTGTTACACCAAACGGGGTTAGTAAAATGGCCGCCGACCAGCTTTGTAATTTTTATGGCAGAACCCATGCTCTCAACATTATCCGTGTTCGGCCTTTCAATCTGATAGGCCCGGGACAAAGTGATAATCTGGTTTGTGCTGCCTTTGCCCGCCAAATGGCTGAGATCAGGTTTGGTTTGCAGGAGAAGAAGTTGCAGGTTGGCAATCTTAACTCAAGCCGGGATTTCCTCGATGTGCGAGATGTTGCAAGAGGCCTGGTCCTCTTGGCGGAGAGCGGCAGACCGGGCGAGGCCTATAATCTATGTTCAGGCCGTGCGACGCGTATCAAAGATGTACTGGATTCTTTTATCAACCTTTCAGGAATGGATGTGGAAGTAAGTGTGGATCCTGCGCGTTTGCAGCATGGAGATGTACCGGCCCAAGTGGGTAGTCATGCCAAAATTAGGCAAGATACTGGTTGGGAACCCGAAATTTCGCTCGAGAAATCGTTGCAGGCCATGTGGGATGACTGGTGTTTTCGGGTTGGTAATTTATCTGAAAATAGCAAGCAGTGATCAGGCGGAGAATATCTTATTTGGGAGTGTTTAATTAGCACTTTTCGCCCCGCCTATCTATTCACAATTTAGTCACTCGATAACCCGTTTTAAGCCTAAAATAAGAAGAATTGATAAGTTTATCATCATGACACAGAAAAATGAAGTTCTCGGCTTAATCACAGCCCGGGGAGGCTCAAAAGGTCTGCCCCGAAAAAACATTCTTTATCTGGCAGGAAGACCATTAATTGCTTGGACAATTGAGGCTGCCTTGCAAAGTGGATCATTGAGCCGTGTGATTCTCTCAACAGACGATACCGAAATTGCAGAGGTAGGTCGACAATGGGGAGCCGAAGTTCCCTTTTTTCGCCCTGTTGAACTTGCTAGTGACAATAGCCTGAGTATTGATTCCGTTCTTCATGCAGTTCAATGGTTGGCCGATAATGAAAATTACCAACCAGAATATGTCATGCTCTTGCAACCCACTTCCCCGCTGCGTTCTCCGAAAGATATTCAAAAGGCAATCCAAATCAGACAAGATAAACAGGCTGATTCTGTTGTGAGTGTCACGTTTGTTCATCAACATCCTGATTGGATGAAAGCGATTTCCCCTGAAGGGTATCTGGTTGGCATTTCCGCCCCGGAACAGCCTTCTGCCCGGCGTCAGGATTTGCCACCGGTCTATGCCCTGAATGGCGCAATTTACCTCATCAAGCGCGAGGCGTTGCTGGCGCAAAAGTCATTTGTCGTTGAGCGCACGTTGGCTTATCTCATGCCCCCGGAGCGGTCTCTGGACATTGATACGCTCTGGGAGTTTCGGTTGGCTGAGTTAATCATGCAAGAGAATTTACATCATGAAAACGGTTGAGATTTCTGGCCATCTGGTTGGGCCGGGGCAACCCTGTTTTATTATTGCCGAAGCGGGGGTCAATCACAACGGTCATCTGGATTTAGCCCTGAAGTTAGTGGATGCTGCCGCTGAAGCCGGGGTGGACGCGGTTAAATTCCAAACCTTTCTGGCTGAAAAAATTATTGCCCCAACTGCGCCCAAGGCGGAATACCAGGTCCGCTCAACTGGAGAGACAGAGTCGCAACTCCAAATGGTGAAACGATTGGAGTTGACTCATCTGGAGTTTCGAACGATTGCGCAATATTGCAAAACGAAAGACATCATCTTCCTTTCGACACCCTTTGAAGAAGCGAGCGCTGATTTTCTTGAAACAATAGGCCTTTCTGCCTTTAAAATGGCTTCTGGCGAAATAACCAATTTGCCTTTCCAGGCTCATGTGGCTCGAAAAGGGAAGCCCATGATTGTTTCAACCGGGATGTCCAGTCTGGATGAAGTTAATTTGGCAGTTCGAGCAATTCGCGCACAAGGGAATCCAGATTTGATTTTATTGCACTGTACAAGCAACTACCCGACCAATCCGCAAGAAGTCAACTTGAAAGCCATGCAAACCTTGGCCGATATGTTTGATATACCAGTTGGATATTCCGATCACACCGAGGGAGTTGAAATTACCCTGGCAGCTGTGGCGTTGGGGGCTTGTGTGCTCGAAAAGCATTTCACTTTGGACCCTACTCTACCCGGCCCAGACCAGCAAGCCTCGTTGGAAGTCGGACAACTAAAAGCACTAGTGCAGGGTATTCGGAAAATTGAAGCTGCTCTTGGTTCAGGGATCAAAGAACCGGTTTTTAGCGAGGCTAGTACTGCAGCAGCCGCCCGCAAAAGTTTGCATCTCAAAAATGACCTGCCGGCAGGCGCTTATCTTCGCTCAGAAGATCTGCTGATTATGCGGCCTGGGACGGGAATTTCGCCAGCCAGGCTCGAAAAAACTTTGGGACGTCAGATTAAAAAGCCAATGCGGGCAGGATCAATTCTTCAAGAGGAAGACCTTGTCTAACTTGACGAGGGTCGCTGTTTTAACCACGGGACGCCAGGATTATGGCATCCTCCGCAGCACCCTGAAACTGCTGGCTTGCGAACCGG
>JAGXRB010000183.1 GCA_018336075.1 Bacteroidota bacterium | reverse complement strand
GCTGCCCAGGGAGGAATTAATGCTGCCAAGAATTACACCAACGATGGTGACAGCATTTACAGGCTTTACTATGACACAATCAAAGGTGGAGACTATCGCGCACGTGAAGCCAATGTGTATCGCCTTGCCGAAGTGAGCAACGCTATCATTGATCAATGCGTGGCGCAGGGTGTTCCTTTTGCCCGCGAATATGGTGGTTTGCTCGATAATCGTTCTTTTGGCGGAGCACAGGTATCAAGAACCTTTTATGCAAGAGGCCAAACCGGACAACAACTTTTACTTGGCGCCTATAGTGCATTAAGTAAAGAGATTGGAAAGGGATCTGTGAAAATGTATACCCGTCGCGATATGATGGAAGTCGTAATTGTTGATGGTCGTGCCCGTGGAGTTATAATGAGAAACCTAATTACTGGTGAGATCGAACGTTATTCAGCCCATGCCGTGGTGCTTGCTACGGGTGGTTACGGCAATGTTTTCTTTTTATCTACAAATGCGATGGCCTCCAACGGAAGTGCCATCTGGAAAGCATATAGAAAAGGTGCCATGTTTGGCAACCCAAGTTTCACACAGATTCACCCAACCTGCATTCCGGTTCATGGCGACTATCAGTCGAAATTAACTTTGATGAGTGAAAGTCTGCGCAACGACGGCCGTATCTGGGTTCCGAAAGAGCTTGAAGACGCCGAAAAAATCAGGAAGGGAACAATGAAGCCAACCGAACTACCCGAAGAAAGGCGCGATTATTACCTTGAAAGACGCTATCCTGCTTTTGGAAATCTTGTACCGCGTGATGTGGCCTCAAGGGCTGCCAAAGAACGTTGTGATGCAGGTGTTGGTGTTGGAAATACCGGATTAGCCGTTTACCTTGATTTTGCCGATTCTATCAAAAGACTTGGTAAAAATGTGATCGAAGCCCGCTACGGTAATCTTTTCCAGATGTATGAAAAAATTGTGGATGAAAACCCTTACGAAACTCCAATGATGATTTATCCTGCTGTGCATTACACAATGGGAGGTCTTTGGGTTGATTATGAATTGCAGACCACTATTCCAGGACTTTTTGCGGCTGGTGAAGCCAACTTCTCAGACCACGGTGCCAACAGACTTGGTGCTTCAGCGCTGATGCAAGGCTTGTCTGACGGGTATTTTGTTTTGCCATATACAATTCAAAATTATCTGGCAGATCAAATCAGGGTACCTGCCGTCAAAACAAATTTGCCTGAATTTGAACAAGCCGAAAAGGAAACCCGCGACACAATTAAAAAGCTTTTGAGCATTAATGGAAACATTACTGTCGATAGCTATCACAGAAAACTTGGTCTTATCATGTGGGATTATGTTGGAATGGGACGCAACAAAGAAGGTCTCGAAAAAGCCATTAAACTTATAAGAGAACTGAGAGATGATTTCTGGAAAAACGTGAAAGTGCCTGGTAGCAATGAAATGGTGAATCCCGAACTTGAAAAAGCACTCAGAGTTGTTGATTATCTGGAACTCGGAGAACTTATGGCAAAAGACGCGCTTATTCGCGACGAATCTTGTGGAGGGCATTTCCGCGAAGAATATCAGACTCCGGAAGGTGAAGCTTTGCGTGATGATGAAACCTTCAATTTCGTTGCAGCCTGGGAATACAAAGGTGGCAACAATGAAACTGAATTACACAAAGAGCCGCTGGAGTATGAGTTCACCGAAATCAAGCAGCGCAACTACAAATAATAGTTCCTGATATCCTTAAAAAACTGATTAAGATGGATTTAACATTAAAAATATGGAGGCAAGCCTCCGCTCAGGAAAAGGGACAATTTGTCTCTTATAAAGTTGATAATATTTCTGAGGATGCGTCATTTCTTGAAATGCTCGATATCCTCAACGAAATTCTGGTTATAAAAGGTGAAGACCCGGTGGCATTTGATCATGATTGTCGTGAAGGGATTTGTGGTGCATGCAGCTTGTTTATAAACGGCCGTCCGCACGGGCCAGATCGTGGCATTACTACTTGTCAGATGCATATGCGTCGCTTCAAAGATGGCGAAACGATTGTGATTGAGCCATGGAGAGCCAAGCCATTTCCGGTGATTAAAGATCTCATGGTTGACCGCACTGCTTTCGATACAATCATTCAAACCGGTGGTTTTGTCTCAGTAAGAACCGGCATTATGCCTGATGCCAATGCAATTCCGATTCCTCGCCGCGATGCCGAACAAGCGATGGATGCAGCTTCTTGCATTGGTTGCGGAGCTTGTGTTGCAGCCTGCAAAAATGCCAGCGCAATGTTGTTTGTTGCGGCAAAAGTATCTCAGTTTGCATTGCTGCCTCAAGGACGTCTTGAAGCAAGTGAACGCGTTCAGAATATGGTTGCCAAAATGGATGAGCTTGGATTTGGAAATTGTACCAACACTTATGCTTGTGAGGCAGAATGTCCGAAAGAAATCTCTGTAAGCCATATTGCACGCATGAACAGAGAGTTTCTGGTTGCAAAAGTCGCTTCTCCGAAAGACTGATTTGTCTAAAATAATTCAAGTCCCTGAATTGCATTGGTGCGATTCAGGGACTTTTGTATTTTGGTTATCCTTGTTCCTTGAAGAGGTGTTTTCTGTTTGTATAAATCAGCTGTATTTACAATAAAGTAAAAAAGACTTTATTCAGGGTTCATAATTGATTAATTTTGAGGGGTTGTTATAAGATTGAAACTAAATTCTCTTGTCATGAAAAAATTATTGTTCTCAGTTTTTCTGATCCAGATTTATTTCTTTGGTCAAGCTTTTTCGCCAAAAGATTGGACAATCCTTGAAACCTATACAGTTCCGGGCAAAGCTTCCGGACTGGCCTGGGATGGAACTTATTTATACTTCGGTATTTATGGTGCCAATGGAGCAAATGTTCATCGTTTCGACCCTTCAACAGGCACTTCACAACTTCAGTTTTCGAATCCGGCCATAGGCGATTCATATGGAATGACATTCGATGGTGAGAACCTTTGGATTATCGACCGTGGTTCAACCGGAAATGCTTATGCTTTGCAGTTGAGCCTTTCCGGAAATGTAATTTCGCAATTTACTTTACCGCAGCAATATATGTCAGGAATTGCTTTTGATAATGGCGATTTCTGGGTTTCGAGCTATTATCCTGATCCAGGCTGGGTTTATAAAGTGAATAATACTGGTGCAGTATTGCAACAATTTGTTCCGCCGATGGCACAAACCTGGGATCTGGCAAAGCAGAATGAGTCAATCTGGCTGGTTGATTACAACGGAAACATGATTTTTCGTCTGGATGAGCAGGGCACTGTAATCGAAAGTCACCCTTCAGTAAGCCAACGTCCATCAGGCATTGTCTTCGACGGGAATTATTTATGGGTTGTTGATGGCGCGCTCGGCGCCAATAGCACACTTTATAAAATTGATCCGGGCGGGGCTGGAACACCACAACTGGCAATCAGTCAGACAAATTTTAATTTTGGAAATGTAACCCTCGGATCTCAACAGGAAATCAATTTCACAGTTGGCAATTCCGGACAGGCGCCTTTAACTGCTTTATTCGGTGTTCCATTAGGGTCTTATATTTTCCTTCCGGATGGAATTATTGATATTTTACCTGGTGAAACTATTAATGCTGCTGCATCATGGGGCCCAATGCTCCCCGGACCAATGCAAACAACTGGCTTGCTCTCAACGAACGACCCCCTGAATCCTGATGTCGAACTTACTTTTACAGGTAATGCACTAAAAGACG
>JAGXRB010000182.1 GCA_018336075.1 Bacteroidota bacterium | reverse complement strand
AAAAGAAGGAATTCATGCGGAAAATTCAGCAGTAGCAGGCGAAAAAATTACCGGGATGCTAAGGGAAAGAGATTTGGTTCTCGTTAAAGGCTCCCGTGGAATGAAGATGGAAAATATATTTACTATTGTAGAAAGGCTCGTTTAAGTATGCTTTATGAATTGCTTTATGATTTACATGTCTATTTTTCTCCTTTTAATGTCTTTAGGTATATAACCTTCCGGACATCTCTGGCAGTTTTTACAGCCCTGTTTGCAACCCTTATCATTGCGCCGTATATTATAGCGTGGCTTAAGAAAATCAGCATGACCCAACAAATAAGAGACGATGGCCCCAAAAATCATTTTTCAAAAGCAGGAACTCCCACAATGGGGGGCATTATAATCTTGCTGGCTATAACGGTGTCGATGCTAATGTGGGGTAATTTCAGCAATATGTATATATGTGTGATAATGTTGTCTCTTCTTGGCTTTGGAGCCATAGGATTTGTTGACGATTATCTGAAGGTGGTTAAAAAAAACTCAAAAGGGTTGAGGGCAAGATATAAATTTACTGCCCAAAGTGTAATAGCTTTTATAATATGCGGTTTTTTGTATCTGAATCCTTCAGATCCGTATAGCACTGTGTTAAGCGTTCCTTTTTTTAAAAAATGGCTTTTTGACCTCGGAATCCTTTATATTTTCTTTGGAGCATTCGTCATCGTTGGAGCATCCAACGCAGTTAACTTAACTGACGGCATAGATGGTCTTGCTATAGGGTTGGTTGCGATTGCTACGCTGGCTTATGCAGTTTTCGTGTATATTTCCGGGCATATTGTTTTTGCAAAATACTTGCAAGTGCTTTATCTCCCGGGCATTAGTGAGTTGGCGGTGTTTTGCGGGGCTATGCTGGGTGCATCACTCGGTTTCCTGTGGTATAATGCCCATCCAGCAGAGGTCTTTATGGGGGATGTAGGGGCGCTGGGACTGGGCGGCGCCCTCGGTACACTGGCGGTAATGGCTAAACACGAAATTGTGCTTGTGGTTGTGGGTGGCATTTTTGTTATAGAAACTTTATCAGTTATCTTGCAGGTAGCTTCTTTCAAGCTAACCGGCAAAAGAATCTTTAAGATGGCACCCCTTCATCACCATTTTGAGTTGAAGGGATGGAATGAGTCTCAGGTTATTGTGAGGTTTTGGATAATCGGGGTTATTTTGGCACTAATAAGTCTTTCGACTTTAAAATTGAGGTGATATTATGAAAAAAATCTGTATTATTTTATTTTTGCTTATCACTTTTTTCACATCCCGTATATACGCTGAAGATATCAATTCAAGAGCAGTAGTGCTCCTTGACAGCACTTCCAATAAGATACTCTATGCCAAAAATCCACATCTAAGGCTTCCTCCTGCAAGCACGGCAAAACTGGTCTCAGCAATGGTGGTTATAGATAAAATGAACTTGAATTCAGTCGTTACTATTAGCAGGAAGGCTGCAACAACACAATCCGTTGCTCCAAGATTAATACCGGGGGAAAAGTATACTGTAAGGGATCTTTTGCATCTTTCGCTAATGAGGTCGGTAAATGGAGCGGCTGTAGCACTGGCGGAAGCTGCTGCAGGGAGCGAGGACTCATTCGTCGATATGATGAATGCAAAGGTGCATGCACTGGGCCTCCAGAATACGAGGTTTATCAATTCATCTGGGTTGCCCGGTAATGGACAATATATAACGGCATATGACCTTTCCCTTGTGATGAAGGCATCTCTTGATTATCATGCGATAAAGGAGATTATCAATACGAGAACAAAGGATATATTTAATGTAAACGGAAGACAGATTTTTCTTAAGAATACCAATCACCTCCTCTGGAAAGAAGATGACGTTATAGGGGGCAAGACTGGTTATACAAGAGCTGCTGGGCATTGTTTTGTATGTGCTGTAGATAAGGATGATACAACCCTGATTGTAGCAATTCTCGGCGAAGCGGTCAGGGAGGAACTCTGGCAAAACACATTTGCACTTTTCAGTAAAGGACAGGACATTCTAAGCTTAAAAGCCGAACCGGTTATCTATTTTTCAGATATAAAGCGGAAACCTATCGTGCCGGCATCATATAAACAAAAGGAAGGTGCACCAGCAAAGAAGAAGGCAAATATCAAGGCTAAGAATAAGGCAAAAAAGCCAGAAAAGAAAGGCGTAAAATCGTCTAAGAAAAAAAATGTCAAGACCCAGAAACAGGTAAAAAACAAGAATCTTACTGCCAGATAATACAAAAAATCATGGGAGTCTCTTTTAATGGACTATAAAGGAAAGAAAATCACTATTGTAGGTCTTGCACGAAGCGGAGTCGGAGCTGCAAATTTGCTATCCCACCTTGGAGCTGCTGTAAGCGTGACGGATTTAAAGACCGGACAGGAACTCGAGCCGTTTCTCAAGAAACTCAACGGTAATATCAAATGTGAACTTGGCAGCCATCCCGATATATTATTTGAAAATGCAGACCTGATTGTCATAAGTCCGGGGGTTCCAATGGACATACCGCCCTTTAAAAAAGCTCATCAAAAGGGCATAAGGATTATAGGAGAGCTTGAACTCGCATATGATTTTATAACAAACGAACTGGGATTCAATAGTTACACTCCGGAATTTCTTGCAGTTACTGGAACAAACGGCAAATCAACTACTACATCTCTTCTGTACGAAATAATAAAGGCTGAGGGATTCAAAACAGTCCTCGCCGGGAATATCGGAAACGCCCTTACAGAAGAGATTTTCAATGAAATAAAAAAGAAAGACAATGGTTTTTATAAGAATGATTGTTTTGTTGTAGAGGTCTCGAGCTTCCAGCTTGAATCTATTCAGGGATTTAGGCCTGCAGGGTCGACAATCCTCAATATAACACCAGATCATCTCGACCGCTACAGTTCGATGTCTTCTTATATCGATGCAAAATGCAGGATTTTCGTTAACCAAGGCAGGAGCGATTTTATAGTCCTCAATGCTGACGACCATTCAACAGGGGAAATATTAAATAGAATAAATACTCAGGCTGCAAACGGCAGAGAAACCCCATGTATATTTTATTTTAGCAGGCGGCATCCTGTAGAAGGGATGTATTACAATGATAGCGACGATAGAATTTTTTTAAACCTACCTGAATATAGAATTAGGGAGCTTAGATTAAAAATTAAGGGTATCCCTGCCGGTTTCTGCCTTGACCCTTCAACATTTAAAATAAAAGGCGTTCATAACATAGAAAATGCAATGGCGGCTTCCTTAATGGCTATTTTGTCGGGGTGCAGGACAGAAACTGTTTCGGAAACTTTGAGCAGATATCCCGGGTTGGAGCACAGGCTCGAATTTGTTCGGGAAATCAACGGCGTGAGATTTATTAACGATTCGAAAGGGACTAATGTCGGCGCTGTTATGAAATCCCTCGAAAGTTTTAACGAGCCAGTAATTCTTATAGCCGGAGGAAGGGATAAGCACGGAGATTTTAACCAGTTGAAGCCGTATATAAAAGACAAGGTCAAGGCTATAGTTTTAATAGGTGAAGCAAAAGAAAAGATAAATAAGGCTCTGGGATATCTGACAGAGGCATATTTGGAAAAAGACCTTCATAGTGCGGTAATTAGGGCTAATTCTCTTTCGGAAAGAGGCGATATTGTATTGCTTTCCCCTGCTTGTGCGAGTTTTGATATGTTCAATGATTTTGAGGACAGGGGAAGACAGTTTAAA
>JAGXRB010000181.1 GCA_018336075.1 Bacteroidota bacterium | reverse complement strand
TGAGCGGCAATATCGGCCTGGGCGGAGGCGTGGTTCGGGACGGTCACCTGTGCCGGGGGGTAAGCGGCGTTGCGTCAGAATTTGGGCACATGACCATGAATCCTGACGGCGAGCTGTGCAAATGCGGAAATCGCGGATGCTGGGAAACCCAGGTCAGCCAGAAAGCCTTGTATCGCTACATTGATGAATTTATCAGCGCCGGCAAGAAAAGCACACTGGAACACACGTCCGGCAGTTATTCAGTCGAAACAATCGTCGATGCTGCCAGGATGGGAGATGAAGCCGCCATCCTGGCCCTGGAAAAAACCGGCCGGCACCTCGGAATTGGCATCGCCTCGCTCTTGAACGCACTTAACCCTGAGCTGGTGGTATTGGGCGGCATGTTGAGCCTGGCTGCTGATTTTCTCCTGCCGGTTGTCGAAACTGAAATCCAAAACCGGGCTTTGCGTTGGAATCGCGAATCTGCACGGGTTGTGAGGGCCGCTCATGGGTCTGATGCCTGTGTTAAGGGCGGTATTGCAGTTGTTTATCAATCGGTCCTGTTGCAAGCCAATCCCCTGGCCATTCTAGGACGCTAGCATATATTCCAGACAGGAGGTGTACCAATAAAAATGTTTTCTCGTTTTTCCAAAGTTCCCATATCATTTCACACACTATTTGGAGGAAAAGATGTCTAAGTTATTTCGTACTCTCTCTGTTTTTGTTTTAATCGCAATTCTGGCTTCGAGCCTGGCTGCTTGCGGCGCTGGCGGAAGCGGAAAAATCAAGGTTGGCCTCTCCTTCTCAGACTTTGCCACCGAGCGCTGGAAGAACGAAGAAATTCTCATGCGCAAACTCCTGGAAGAAAAAGGCTACGAAGTCATCAGCCAGGAAGCCAATCATGATGTCAAACTCCAGAACGACCAGATTGACAACATGGTCAGCCAGGGCGTAAAGGCCCTCATTATCGTTGCCGAAGACGGTGATGCGATTGTGACCTCGGTGGATAAGGCCGCCGCTGCGGGTGTGAAAGTTCTCGCTTATGACCGTCTCATCAAGACCGACAAAATTGCCGCCTATCTGTCCTTCGACAATGTCGAAGTTGGCCGTCAACAGGCGCTGGGTGTCATGAAGGCCATCGGCGCTGACACCTGGGATGTGGCCGCAAATGGCAAGATGCGCGTCATCCAGCTCGCCGGTTCCCCCACCGACAACAACGCCACCCTGTTTACCAAAGGCCAGACCGAAATTCTGCAACCCTACATTGACAAAGGCGTCATCGAAATCATTGCCCAGCAAGGTGTCGAGAACTGGGACCCCGCCAACGCCCTGAAATTGATGGAAAACCTGCTCACCGCCGCTGGCAACGATGTGGATGCAGTTGTCGCTTCGAATGACGGCACCGCCCTCGGCGCTCTCCAGGCCATGAAGGCGCAGGGCCTGGCCGGCGTCGTGCCGATTTCCGGGCAAGATGCCACCGCCGATGGCTGCAACAGCATCGTCAAGGGTGAATTGACCGTCTCCATCATGAAGGACATCCGCAACCTTTCCCCGCTGGCTGTCGATTTAATCGACAAACTTCTCAAGGGTGAGGCAATTCCTGAAATGAAGAAGTTCACCCTGGCCGAACTGACCGTAGACCCAACAAAAACCGGTGAAGTTCCCTGTGTGTTCCTCCAGGTTTCCCAGGTAAACAAAGACAACGTCCATGAACTGGTTGTTGTTAGCGGATTCCAGTCTTATGAAGATGTTTATCGTGACATCCCTGAAGGCAATCGTCCCGCAAAACCCTAAGCTTTGACGTAAAATAGGATAAGTCCCGGCTTGCTTGAATCGAGCCGGGACTTATCCCAGGAAACGAGGAGCAACCTGTGGCTGATGATATTATCCTTGACATCCGTAATGTCACAAAAAAATTCCCCGGTATTGTGGCTTTAAGCGATGTTTCTATCCAGATTCAACGCGGCAAAATACATGGGCTATGTGGAGAAAATGGCGCAGGCAAATCCACATTGATGAAAATTCTCTCCGGGGTGTATCCATACGGTTCTTATGAAGGAACGATTCTCTACGAAAACCGCGAACTCAAATTGGAAGACCGTTCCATTCGGCAAGCCATTGAAGAAGGAATCGCTATCGTATACCAGGAACTTACCCTGGTACCCGGCATGACTGTTGGTGAAAATATTTTCCTGGGCAAAGAGCCTATGGAAAATGGGGTTATTGATTGGGACAAACTTTACGCAGAAACCCGCCAGATTCTCGAAAAATACAAACTGGATGTTCCCCCCCATGCAATTGTGAAAAATTTGGGCGTGGGCAAAATGCAAATGGTAGAAATAGCCAAAGCCCTGTCCGAAAATGCAAAAATTCTCATTCTCGACGAGCCAACCAGCGCTTTGAGTAAGGCTGAAATCGATAAATTAATGGCGATTTTAGAGACGCTCAGGGAACATGGTGTCACCTGTATTTACATTACCCATAAACTGGAAGAGTTTTTCCGCATTACAGATAATGTCACCATCTTGCGGGATGGCAAAACCATTATCACAGAACCGACCCATGTATTTAACCTGGAAAAACTGGTTAAATACATGGTTGGCCGGGAAATGAAAGAACGCTTTCCACCGAATAAACGTCAACCAGGCGAGGTCATTTTCCAAGTAGAAAACCTGGTAGCCAATGACCCAAATGATACGGGCCGGAAAATATTAAATGGAGCCAGTTTCGATCTGCGCAAAGGGGAAATCTTGGGCATTGCCGGTTTGATGGGTTCCGGACGCACAGAATTGGTTACTACAATTTTTGGAGAATACGGCAATATTATCTCGGGCACGGTTATGCTGAATGGTCGCCCCCTTAACATTAAAAGTGCGCGAGATGCCATGTCAAACGGCATAAGCCTGGTGCCAGAAGACCGAAAAGGGCAAGGCTTGGTGCTGATTCAGCCTATTTTACGAAATATTTCATTGGCAAACCTTGACCAGTTTGCATCCTTTTTCCGCATAGACCAGGATGCAGAGCTGGCTGCATCTACCCAACAAAGCAAAAATCTGGCAATTAAAGCGTCCAATCTTCATGCGCGGGTCGATTCGCTCTCCGGGGGCAACCAGCAAAAAGTTGTCATCGCAAAATGGCTGCTCACCAACCCGCAAATTCTCATCATGGATGACCCAACCCGTGGCGTCGATGTTGGCGCAAAGTTTGAAATCTATAAACTCATGAACGAGTTGGCAGAAAAAGGCGTATCCATCATTATGATTTCCAGTGAACTCGAAGAAGTGATTGGAATGAGTGACCGAATTATGGTTATGCACCAGGGCCATACCGGCGGCATCCTGGACGTAAAAGATGCCACCCAGGAAAAAATCATGGCAATCGCCACTGGCATTGAGGCTTAAATCCCATCCGAGGTATTTCATGAACCCATCTTTTGATCTCAAAAAACGTTTTAGCGAAAACATCCAAACATACACATTACTCTTGGCAATGTTGGCCGTTTGGGTCTTGTTCAATGTATTGACCAACGGCTTTTATTTAAGCCCACAAAACTTCTCCAACTTATTCCGCCAAATGACTGTGACGTCTTTCCTGGCTACCGGCATGGTGCTGGTCATTGTCACAGGAAATATCGACCTTTCGGTGGGTAAATTGGCCGGTTTTGTTTCTGTGGTTGTGGCTTATCTCCAGGCCAATGTCTGGAATAGCATTTTCCCCGGGCAACCTCTTGTCGCGGCAGCGCTTTCGGTAAGCGTTGGACTGATTGTTGGCGCTCTGTTCGGGGTATTGCAGGGATATATCATCTCATACATGCGTGTGCCAGCATTTATTGTTACCCTGGGCGGTATGTTTGTGCTTCGGGGCGGGATTTTAATCATTACCCAGGGAAAAACCATCCCGGCCAACCAGCCTGGTTTTGACCAAATTGCACAGGGTTACCTGCCCCCCAGCATTGGTTGGGTCGTGGCAGCCCTGGTTGTCGCGCTGCTTTTCTTTAATATGGTACGCAGTCGAGCACGCAAGGCCCAATATGGTTTTAGCGTCCCGAACATTTACCTGGACGTTCTGGGAACCCTTTTCTTCTCAGCCCTGGTCGTCATCTACGTTGCTATTGTCAACTACTATAACGGCGTTCAAGTTCCCGTACTTTTGCTGGCGGTAACAGCCCTGATAATGACCTACATTTCAAGCAACACCCGTTTTGGACGATATGCCTATGCCATAGGCGGAAATCGTGAAGCAGCGCGCCTCTCCGGAATTAACATTAAACGAAATGTCTTCATGGTTTTTGTGCTGATGGGATTTCTATGTGGTGTGGCAGGCGTTGTGCTGGCTTCTTATGTGGGCTACGGCACCACCGCTGCAGGTGAGGGCTATGAATTAGACGCCATTGCAGCCTGTATCCTGGGCGGAACGTCCACACTGGGCGGTGTAGGAACCATTTTTGGGGCCATGATTGGCGGCCTGATTATGGCATCCCTGACCAACGGTCTGCAAATGCTCAACGTTCCGGCTGCTTACCAATATGTTGTCAAAGGGGCTGTATTGATTTTGGCAGTAGCCATAGATATGTACTTCAAAAAGAATCGGTAAACCTCCAAGAAAAAGTACCCTTCCTCGAATCAAAAAGACCGCCAGGATTTTTAGCCTGCGGTCTTTTTGATTGGGGAAACAAATTACGAAATATGGAACTCGCACATGGCAGCCTCTGGTGCGCCGAGGGCCAG
>JAGXRB010000180.1 GCA_018336075.1 Bacteroidota bacterium | reverse complement strand
AAGAAAAGTATCCTTGGCTTGTTAACAATGGCGCGAGCGATCATAATGCGTTCACGCTGGCCTCCGGAAATCGTGCTCAATCCGCCTGTAACTACCGTTAACATTCCCATTGGCATCTGGTTGATATCTTCCTCCAGCCCAACATTGCGGGCAGCTTCCCAGGCATCTTCATATGTCGCGTTCGTCATGCCAATAATGTTGGAGGCAATATTCCCCGGTATTAGCTGCGACTGCTGCAGAACCGTTCCAGCCTGTCTTCTTAAGGAGGTGGGATCAAAAGATGACAGATTCTGGCGGTCATAATATACAGAACCGCTTTCAGGCACTTCAAACCCAAGCAGCAAGCGCAAAAGGGTCGATTTTCCTGAACCTGAAGCGCCAACAACAGCAATGAATTCACCGGGTGAAATTTGCATTGAAACATTTTTAAGCACCAGCGGGCCATCTGGCTGATAACGAAAACTCACATTGGATACTTCAATCTCACCTGAGAGATTGTGAGCCTCGGGCTTTATTGCATTATTTTCCCGTGCTGCTTCCAAAATTGGCCGGACACTGTCAAATAAGGGGATGACCATTAAAAAGGAAACCATTGCCATTCCCAACTGAAGCACTGCGACTACTGTCAAGGTCAATGCTGCGAAAAAGGCCATAAACTGGCCCGTTGAAAGCGTATTTGGGATTTGCCAGGAGATCATCCCGAAAACAAACAAAATAATGATCAAAGGCAGTACTGTCGACATCAGCGTGATAATCATAAAGAGCTTCCTCACCTCGTAAGTCTCTCTTTTGTTCTTTGAAAACTTACCCGCCCATTGCAGGAAAGCATGTGCTTCAGCGCCAGCTATCCTTATTTTGGAGATGCTCGATAAAAACTGAATCAGCATTCCAAAGATGTTATTTTGCAGTTCAATAATATTTTTCTGACGACTCTGGATTTTTTTTCCAATGAAGAACACTGACAGCAGGAAAATTAACAGAAAAACAGAAATGTACAACGAAAGGCTTAGGTCATAATAAAACATGACAAAAAAGTTGAACAGCATGAAAACAGCACCAAGCAAGCTGTAAACCACTGTTTCAGAAAGGATTTTACGCAGCAACATAATGCTGTTGGCCTTTGCGGCAAGTTCGCCGGCCTGGTATTTTCGGAAAAAAGGAACTGGTAAATTAAGCAGACGATCCCATATGGCCGACTGAAGCGCGAAATCAATTTTCGTTTCAATCCTGATCATGGAAAAACTTCGGATGAGCTGAAAAAACGCAATGGCAATGATGCTAAAAAAGATGACCAGCGAATAGACATACAATTGCCGGTAATCGGACTGCGGGATCACAACATCGAAAATGTTTCCTGTTATCAAGGGGACCAATATGGTGAGAGCTCCCCCAATCAATCCTGCAAGGAAGATAATAAGAATATCTCTCATGCTGCCCTTCAGTGAGAAACGCATCAGATTGAAGCCATTCAAGGGAATATCAGGAAAAGGACGATAAAACTGGTGGGCTTCCGTTGCCAGCCCAAAGGCTTCTTTCGCGGTTAAAACTTGTCTGATGTTTTCGCCCGGACTGATGTATTCATAACTCGAAGGCGATTTCGGGATGAGGGCAACAGGAAAATCCCCCTCCTTTTTAAATGCCAGGAGCGGGCCATTGTCTTTCTCCCACCACTTGCCTTCCAGTTTCACTTTTCTGTCTCTGAAACGGGAGGAACGGAGAATGTCGTTAAGGGTTAGCGGGGGTGCATCTTCGCTTTTAGGCCGTTTGGGCGCAGTAATGGAAATCTTGGTGTACCCAGCAACAATCCGGCAGGCCGTTAACAAGGAATCCTGCACAGTATCGATGTAAGATTTGCGCAGGTTTTCATTGATTACCGAAGCAATTTTTATCAGCGCCGACGAATAAATTCTGGAATCATGAACGGTTTTTTCTTTCAGGCGATTGAACTCATCGACTGCATAGAGCCGCGAATTAAAAAAATCACAGTAAAAGATAACCTCATAAAAATTTTCAAGATTTTCAAAGAAATCCTTCTCAAGGCAAATATCGGATGTTTTAAATGTTCTGATTGTAGATGCCTCCATAGAATAAAGCCAGGAATCCTGAGACACCGGGAATTTCTGAATCATTTCAGATTCCATGATCTCTTTCATGCCCAGAAACAAGGCATTCCCTGTAATGAATTCAACCCAGACGATCCCCTTTTTTGACCTTATTTTCAGATTGGCCTCCACCTTGGTTTCACCTGAAATATCGATCAACTGATTGGTTGGTGGGTTGATATCCCTCGAAATACTCTGCGAAAGATGGCCAATCCAGGTATCAAGCAATGTTGCCAGAATGTCCGTAAGCGCAGGGCGCATCATCATTTCTTTCAGCTGTTCAATCCCAAGGCTGATGATTTCAGCATTGGGTGAAGGCAAAGCGATCAAACCCCGGTCATTGCTTTGCCGGCCATGGCTTATCCCAAAAAGAAGTTCACCTTTTCCGGCCGTGAAAAAGTAATTCCTTGTTCCCAGGGGCTGATTATCTTCCAGCCGTGATGTAAAAACATCCACATGACCATGAGCAATGTACCAAACACTCCCAGAGCTGGTTAAAAAGAGAGGTTTATTCCCCCCTGTTTTATAGGCGCGGCCAAAAGTGCGTAAGGTTTCCGAAAGCATATCCTGCGTCATGGTTTCTAAGGTTATTCTTTAATGAGCTGCTGATATAATCCTTCCTGATTCATAAGTTCTTCGTGTGTTCCGCGCTGTGCAATACGGCCTTTGTCCATCACAATGATCTCATCACAGTCACGGATTGTACTCAACCGATGGGCTACGATCAGGCAGGTGCATCCTTTTTTACGGATATTTGTATCGATTAATTGTTCTGTTTTTGCATCGAGGGCGCTCGTGGCTTCATCGAGTATAAGAATAGATGGTTTATTTGCCAGCGCTCTTGCTATTTCCAAACGTTGACGCTGACCCCCGCTGAAATTTTTTCCGTTTTCGGCAACAATGCTTTCATAGGCTCCGGGGCGGGCGGCTATCTCCTCATGAATGCACGCATCCTTGGCAACCTGAATCACATCTTTATCTGCTATGGTCTCATCCCAAAAGGTGATATTTTCCTTTACGGTTCCCTCAAAAAGGAATAGATTCTGATCCACCATGGCGATAGAATTATTCAATGTCGTTCCGGAAATGGTTTGTCTGGGTTTGTTGTCGAGCAGTATCTCTCCGGTCCAGGGTTTGTACAAGCCACTGACAAGGTTGGCAATGGTCGATTTTCCGCAACCCGACCTCCCTACTACCGCAACTCTGGAGCCTGGCTTCAGGGAAATAGAAAAGTCAGTGATTAAGGGTGCCTCAAGCGGACTGTAGCCAAAAGTGACATTCTTCATTTCGATGTATCCTTCAAGTTTTGTGGTATTTACAACTTCCTGAGATGTCCTTTTATCGATATCATCCGCTGAAGATGGATAATTATACACGTCTTCAATACGTACCAACCCTCCCTCTACGTCCTGCAGCGCACTACCAAGAAATACAAGCGATGTGATGGGCTGATAGAAGCTGGCCATCAGCGATTGAAATGCTACAAAAGTTCCCACGGTCATAACACCATCGATGATATATCCCGAACCGACTAGCAAAATGATCAGGGTACTAAAAGTAGTGAGGAATACCGGCATCACCTGCAAGGTTTGGGTGAGCCTCCCTATTTTTTGCTGGATGTTCAGCAATTTTGAATGGTATCCGGCCCAACGCGAAAAAAAATCTGATTCGGATGCAGTCGCTTTTATCGATTCAATCATCTGCAAACCGGCAGAAGAAAAACCAAACAACCGGCTGTTATCCTGCAACAGTTTTTGATTTGAATCGACCCGCTTCCGTGAGATATACCGAAGAGCAAGTAAATTCACCAAAGAGACAGCAATAGCTATCAGCGCAAGCGAGACGCTGTAATAAAACATCATCGCCGCGTAAAAAACGACTGTGAAAAGGTTAAGAAGGGTATTTCCAAGCGGGCCTGACAGCAAAGCAGCAATCTGATCGTTGATATTGATGCGCATGGTGATATCGCCAGCAGACCGCTGTGTGTGAAATGACATGGGCAGATGGAGCACATGCCACAGGAATTTTGAGGAGTTTTTCAGCGAAAGGCTCATCTCAAAGCGGATCAGGCTGTGCTGCTGCAGCCAGGATAACAACACACGAAGCAAGGTTGTTAGCGCAATACCGGTTAAAAGCGGAATGATCCATGACTCGGACTGCTTAATTAAAATCTGGTCGATAAAAATTTTCGAGAACACAGGAATGGCAAGTCCGGGAAC
>JAGXRB010000179.1 GCA_018336075.1 Bacteroidota bacterium | reverse complement strand
TGGCAATGGCCAACCTGTTCGGCTCCCTGCCCGCGGAATTTTACGCCGCCTACGAAAACGTCCGCCCGCTCGCGCCGGGCTACCGCACGCGCTTCGACATCTACAATCTGTACCACTTGCTCAACCACTTGAACCTGTTCGGCTACAGCTATTTGACCCAAGTCCATGCTATTTTGCGCCGATATGGATAAGGCATCAGGAAAATCTCGAATAGCCAAGAACTCCCCAAATCAAAAAACGGCACCCGGTTTCGGATGCCGTTTTCTTGTTTAGCGTAAATTTTAGCGGCCGAGCAGGTAAAGGATGCCTGCAATCAGGGCGGCAATACCCATAATGATATTCATTAACGGGAAATTGACGCCCAGTGCAGCAAGGCCAGCAAGAATAAGATAAACAGCAAGCAAAATGGTGGTCAAATTTCTGGAAAGTCTCATAATTTTCTCCTTTTTGGGTGGCGGGTCAATTGAAACCTATCTTTAGGAACACAAAAACCACCCAGCAGTTACCCACCAGCGCGCTAAACCAAAGCCGCCCTGTCTGTAATTTCAAGGGCCTTATCGAGCACATCGAAGCCTTCCCTGAGTTGTTCCCCGGTAATAATCAAGGGCGGGATAATCAGAATCGTGTGCCAGTGGGTGTAAACGAACAAGCCGTTCTCCGTGCAATACTTCTTGAGCGCGTTCATCTCCGGGCTGGAGGCGTTCCACGGCGCCATCGGCTCTTTCGTCTGGCGGTTTTTGACCACTTCAATGATGCCAAACAGGCCAATCGAGCGCACATCGCCGACAGAAGGATGATTCTCGCCCAGGCCGACCAGAAGTTGGTGCAGCACCGGCCCCAGCGCGGCGGCATGTTCGACGATTTTATCCTCGCGCATGACGTCGATATTGGCCAGCGCCGCCGCCAGCGAAATCGGATGGGCGGTGTAGGTCAGGCCGCTCTCGAAGACTGTTTCGTCGAAAGTCGCCGCAATTTCGGGCTTCATCGCCACTGCGCCAAGCGGCGCATAGGCCGAGGTCAGTCCCTTGGCCATCGTCATCAGGTCGGGGACAACGTTCCAGTGTTCGATGGCAAACCAGCGTCCGGTGCGCCCGAAGCCGGCCATGACCTCGTCGGCAATCATCAGGATACCGTATTTATCACACAGCGCGCGCACACCCTGCATGTATCCATCCGGCGGGATGATAATGCCATTCGTGCCGGTCACACTCTCCATCAGAATTCCCGCAATCGTCTCCGGCCCCTCGTAGCGGATAATTTCCTCGAGGTGGTTGAGATAATCCAGCGTGAAATCGGCATCCGAAACGGTGGGATTGCTGCGGTGGAAGGTCGAGCGGTAGCGGTACGGGTCGAGAAAATGGACGATACCGGGCATCAGGTTCGGTTCCCAGACGACGCGGCGCGGGTCGCCAGTAGCAGCCATCGCCCCGGCTGTCGCGCCGTGATACGAGCGGTAACGCGTCAAAATCTTGTGCCTCCCCGTGTGGGCGCGGGCAATTTTAATGGCGTTCTCGTTGGCATCCGCCCCGCCAAGGGTGAAAAGCACCTTCGTCAGCCTGCCACCCGGCGAAACGTCGGCAATCGCCTTCGAGGCCAGCGCGCGGACTTTGGTCGCCATGCCCGGCGCGGCATAGGCCAGTTCGGCGGCCTGCTGCTGGATGGCGTGGATGACGCGCTCGTCGCCATGACCGATGTTGACACACATGGTCATCGAGTTGAAGTCGAGGTAGCGTTTGCCGTCTACGTCCCAAAAATAGACGCCTTTGGCACGTTTAACCGGGATGGGATTAATTTTAGCCTGGGCCGACCAGGTGAAAAAGGCGTGCTCGCGGCTGAGCGGCAGAATTTGGTCATCGGGCAGGTCAAACATTTTGTCTCCAAACAAGGTTTGAAAAGTGGGCAAAAAAACATCCCGCCAAATGCTCGCGGGATGCCAGGGTGGGTATTCTATTTCAGGGTTTCAGGCGCGTGTCGGCTGAATTCAACATTCTTTCCATCTTGTTGAACAAGGCATCGAGCTGGTTGACCAGGTATTCTTCCTCGTCGAGGGTAGGCCAGGCCTGCACTTCGGCTTGAACCACAACCGTCGGGGTGAGCGGCGCAGGGGTTTCGTCTTCTTCAGGCACTTCGGTGGCAGTTGCTGTCGGGATGACCTCGACCCGCACATTCGGCACTGGCAGGGTTGGGTAAGCCGCGCCGCTATTCTCCTGACAGGCAGTCAAGAATATTCCAAAAACCAGCAAAAGCAGGGCAAGATACAGATTTTTCAAAATACCCGCCGCCTTACCTGTTGTAAGCACGCGCTCTCCAGGCACTATAAACTGCCTTGAAATCCCTGACCGCATAAAACAGGAAAAAGTGAACGCTCTTCAAAGAATCATGCACATTGATGATGCTTTGACCGGCCAGGTTGCGGTCCAAGACCGTGTAAAAACCGTTGAAACCAGGATTGCTGGTGAAGATGACATTGGCATTCACACGAGCCTGTTCGGCGTCACGAATGGCGCCGTAGAAATTGGAAAGGGCGACTTCGAGGCCATATACATCCGCGCCGCGCTTAACCTGGAAATCAATCAGCGACTGAAACGTGTCGGCGGTCCGGTAGGCATCCCGGATGACGGTTGTCTGGTCGTCATACCAGGCGCGCTTCTTCAGCCAGGTGTTGCGTATTTCAGTATCCGTCATCTTGCCCAAGCCTGGAACAGGCCGGGCAGGTTCCGGTGTATTTGCAAGGGCGGGTGAAACCGCCGAAAACGAAATCGCCACCACGCAAAGCGCAATCACAAAAACAGATAAGATTCTCATTTTGCTCATTTTTTCTCCTTATCGAATAACGGCCTGATTATAGCATGTTAGAAAATCTGCCGGAGGACTTGCGCAGGCCGCAAAATAATCCAAAAGTCACCTTTGCGCTTTTTGGCGCGAGAGGTATAATACGCGGCCTTTTCCCTTTTCCCACATACAGGAGAGCCATGAATCCCTTTCCTTATCGCCGCATTATTGTCACCGGCGTAACCAGCGCCGGGAAATCGACCCTGGCCGAAAGCCTGGCCGCCAAACTCGGCGTCGATTTCATCGAACTCGACGCCCTGCACTGGGAACCGGGCTGGGTTGATGCGCCCGACGAAGTCTTTCGCCAGCGGGTCGAAACCGCCACCTCCGCCCCGGCCTGGGCGCTGGCCGGCAACTACAGCGCCGTGCGCGATCTGACCTGGCCGCGCGCCGAAGCTGTCGTCTGGCTCGATTATCCGCTGCGCACCGCTTTCTGGCGGTTGCTAACCCGCACCCTGCGCCGCTGGTGGACGCGCGAACTACTCTGGGGCACCAACCGCGAAAACCTGTGGACACATTTCAAACTCTGGTCAGACGACTCACTCTTCCACTGGCTCTTCAAAACCTACTGGCGGCGTAAACGCCAGATTCCGCACTTCCTGGCCCAGCCCGAGTACGCCCACCTGAAACTCTTCCACTTCAAAACCCCCACAGAAACAGAAAACTGGTTAAACTCGCTCTCATGACCCCTAAATTTATCCCCGGCATTCAACTTTGCGGGCAATTCTACGCCCAAATCGTGCGCCCGCTGCTTGAAACACACTTCCCCGCGCTCGAATACAGCGCCGCCCTGCTCGGCGACGGCTCCGAAACCCTCGGCTACGACACGCCCATGTCACGCGACCACCACTGGGGGCCGCGCGTGATGGTCTTCGTGCACGAGTCGGACATCGGCCTGGCCGCGCAAATTCACCAAATGCTGGCCGAAAACTTGCCCTATACCTTTCTCGGCTACTCCACCCATTTCTCGCAGCCGAATCCAGACGACAACGGGACACAGTTGCTGGAGACGATAGACTCCGGCCCGGTCAACCACCGCATCACCGTTCAAACTCCCCCCAGCCTGCTTGCTGACCATTTGGGATTAGACTCCGCCGAAAATCTCTCCCCCGCCGACTGGCTCTCCCTGCCCGAACAGCGCTTACTAACCCTGACAGCCGGGGCCGTATATCACGACGGAATCGGCCTCGAGGAACTTCGCCGCCGCTTTGACTATTATCCCCACGACGTATGGCTCTACCT
>JAGXRB010000178.1 GCA_018336075.1 Bacteroidota bacterium | reverse complement strand
GCCTATTCTGGTTCTTCGTTCAGGGCGTTATGGGGTTTTTGATGGTGTCCTCCGGCGGCCAGTCGGCGTTCCTGGCGTTCTTCAACTTCCCGCTGACGACCTGGAATTTGGGCGGATTCTTTGCTTTCCAAATTCTGCTCTCCGGCACGAGTGAAGAAATCCTGTTCCGCGCACTGGTGATGACGCCCCTGCTCGTGTATGGCAAACGAGCCGGACTGGCCGACAAGCCGGTCGCGTTGCTGGCTGCCGGTATCGCCACCCTGATTTTCATGCTCGCGCACATCAACATCGCATTCAACCCGCTTCGGGTGACCCACTTCAACCTGCTCCAGCAATTGGCCACTCTTGGGTTCGGCATTTTTTATGCCTTCTTGTTCCTGCGCACCCGCAGCATACTTGGCCCCATCCTGGCACACAACCTGCTCAATGTGGTTGTCTCTACCGTTGGCTTGATTTTGATCCTTGTTTTCGGCTGATGTTCACAACGCCAAAGGGAAACGATACGATAAGTACGCATTCCGGGTGGTGCGTCATACGAGAAGAGGGCAAAAAGATTGGAGGCATAATAGCATGTACATCAATACTGATGAAGGAAAAAATATACTTCGAAGTTCATGGAACGGAGAATCAGCCGGTTTTAGTCTTTAGTCATGGGGCAGGGTTGAACTGCCAAATGTTTGATACCCAGGTTGACGCTTTGCAGAAGGGTTACCGGATAGTTCTATGGGACATGCCTGGGCATGGCCTTTCCGATAGACTGAAAAAGAGCCTGGATTTCAGCCGCCAGTCTGCTCACATCATGCAGATACTTGATGAATTGGACGTAAAGCAGGCGATACTGGGTGGTCATTCGCTGGGTAGTTGGGTGAGCCAGCATGGAGCAATAAAATACAATACCCTGAAAGAGTTCAGGCTCTCTTCAGTTTGGGGGGCACGCCCTTGCATCGCCCCCTGAGTAAGTTCTTTCTGCTGTCATTTAAGGTATCCAACCTGCTTTTTCGTCTGCTCCCTGCAAAACCTATCTTCAGGTTGGCCGCCAGGCAGAAGGCTGTCACGGAGGAGGCCCAGCAGTTCTATTTAAACAGCCTGTTAGAAATTGGCAGCCAGCAGGTCTATTACATCAACCAGGGAATGGCTGCGGGAGGAAAGTTGCGAGTCCCCGCCCCATCACAGCCTATCCTGATTACCCACGGCGAGATGGAAAGCCCTAAACTTACCATAGGCCATTCGGATGACTTCCAAAAACTCTATATGCTGGTGCATCAGTTTTGGGAGATTGTGAATGAGCGCAAAAAAGATCAGCTAAACGCATGGCTATCGGATGCTAATAATTCAGGGATTGTGGAACTGAAAAACTTTGCTCAAGACTTGGAAAAAGATTTAAAAGCCATTGAAGCGGCTTTGGCTTACGAATGGAGTAATGGGCCAGTCGAAGGCCATAATAACCGTCTGAAGATGATCAAAAGACAGGTGTACGGTAGAGCCAAATTCGACCTTCTCCGACAGCGAGTGCTATATACTACCTAAAAATGCCCCAACCAAGTTCTGGTTGTTTATCCCGTCTTTCACGAAAATTGCGGAATAGCCTATTTTATTTTACAAAAACATCTGCCAAAACGGACAAAAGTGTTAGAATTATTGTTCTAATAATTTTGCCTTTTGCCATCATAATTGCCGACAAAAAAAGGAAAACGCATATGAAACTTCTGGAAAATAAATGGGCGTTCGTCAGTGGCTCCAGCCGGGGTATTGGCCAGCAAATCGCGCTTGGTCTGGCCCGGCGTAAATGCAACCTCATCGTGCATGGACGCATTGAAAGTAACGCCGCAGAAACCATTCAGAGGCTGAAAGAATTTGACATCCAGACCCATGTTGTTGCTGGCGAGTTGGACAGCCCGCAAAACGTCGAAGCCCTCATCCGGGCAGTTAAGGCCGGGCCTGGTTTGGTGGATATTCTTTACAACAATGCTGCCATCCAAAACACATGGAAACCGATCTGGGAAATTGGCCAGGATGAATGGCTGCAATCCTTTCAGATCAATCTCTTTGCGATGATCGCCTTGTGCAATGCGTTCGCGCCCGCAATGAAGCAGCGTGGATATGGGCGCATCATCAACCTTACTTCCGGCATCAAAGATATTCCCCAGTTGGCTCCCTATAGCGTCTCAAAAGCCGCAGTGGATAAATACACCCGCGATTTGGCCGCAGAACTGCATGGCACGAATGTGCTGGTCAATTATCTCGACCCGGGTTGGTTGCGGACCGATCTGGGTGGTTCGAATGCTGAAAATGAAGTCGAAACCGTCTTGCCGGGAGCCTTGGTGCCGGCCCTGCTCGAAGATTTTGGGCCAAGCGGGCGTTTCTATGCGGCCCAAGACTACAAGATGCTGGAATTTTGATTTATTAGGATATTTTCTTGGAAACCAATCTTTCTGAACGCTACAACGACGGGCTTGTTCCCGCACCAAAATCGGACAGTGAGCCGAGGCGCTTGCGTCCCCCCGCCTGGCGGCCCACCCCGGCCCAGGTGACCTTGGCGCGTGGAGCGTTGAAGAAAAATCTGCTCATCCTGGCTTTTATCCTGCTGCTGATTGGCTCGCTCGCGGAGTGGCTGACACGATGAGCTTTGTGCGCTGTGCCCTGCCACATCCGGTCTTCGTTGTCCTGACCGAGCGCTGCTTGGCCAAAGCTGCTGAGGACTATCCCGGCATTCCCTTTCCGCAAAATGCAGCGGAGGTCGAAGCGGATTTTCTCGAGGCTGAGCAAGGCGTCCTGGTTCTGGTGGATGAAAAACAAGCGGACAACCCGCGGCTTTCCTTCTGCACCCCGCGCTTTGAACTTGTCTGCGGGCTGACTCAGCAAAAGGATGCCTGGTTTGCCATTCGGATGGCCCCGCTCGGGCTGCGCACTCACAACCAGCTTGTGCGTGGCGCAGTACACGTCGCGCCTCAGGCATGGAGCCTGGTCGCTGATCTGTCCGAACTCAACGGCCAGGCTAAAAACATTGCCCAGACCGGCATCGATGATATTTTGAGCGCCTGGAAACAGGCCCGCCAACCGGTCAAGAATAAGCCACTCGCCCCAAAATCGGGAATATCGGCGGCGCAGCAGGCTTTCCTGGCGAATGTGGACACCCTGATCGACCTGGCCTGTGAAGTGGAACTGGAACAGGCTGCCCGCCAGGAGCGAGTCCCGGTTCGGGCTGCCGAGCCGGTCTCCGCATCCGTTTGGCGGTTTTCGCTTGACAAACCGGCCAGTTTTCGCGTTGGCGATTATCTGCAAGCGGGGAACGGGGAAACAGCCGGTGAAGCAGATGGGGTGGTCGTGGAAGCCCGGGGTGATGTGCTCCTGCTGCGCTTTTACAAATCGATGGAGCCCAAACGAGTCCAACAAATTAAATGGCTCGCCCCAAAAATCTCCACCAAACAATACACCATCCAGCACGAAGCTGTGCGCGCCTTGCGCAACAATGAATCGCTAAACCCACATCTGCTCTCGCAGATCATTGAAAATCGTTTTGCAGACTATCCTGTCCCAAAGGCTGCCGGCGGGTCGGGCAAGTTCAACCCCGCCCAGCAGGCGATGATTGAGCGCGCACTGCTCGTGCCAGATATGCTTCTGGCACTGGGGCCGCCTGGAACCGGAAAAACCGATACCATTCGCGAGATTGTTGCCCGTGAGGCCGCCCTGGGCCGGAAAGTGCTGGTGACATCCAGAAACAATAAAGCCGTAGATAATGTCCTGGATGGTTTAACGAACGTCCACGCCCTGCGCATTGGCCGGGAGGAAGTGGTCGCGCCTGAAGTGCGTCCGCTGCTGGTCGACCGCCAATCCGACGCCATGAAGAGCCAGATTTTGGAAAACGTTCGGCCTACCCAGACCAGACTGGATAAACTGATCGACCTCTGGCCGCAGATCCAGGAGGCTTTTGCGCGGCTTTCTGAATTGACCAGCGACTGGCAAACCGCGCATGCCGCACTCGATAACGAGCGCTTCCAGCTAACGAACTGGCAGGCGGCATCTTATACACGCGTGGAATATACGTTGGCCCGCCAGGAAAAAATCACCCGCCAGTTGAACGCCGATCTGGAAGAGTTGGCCCATCAGGCCGAGACCTTGCAGCGCCAACTGGAGATATTCCAGAACTTAAGCAAACTTCCCTTGTTGGGCGGTTTTTTCATCCTTTGGGCTGAAGGAATCTCTAAAAACTGGCAGGAGGTCGCGCGGCAGCACCAGGCAGTCTTGCAGAAAATGCGCAAATCGCTGCAGACAGCCCGCCAGATATGGGAATCGTACCGGCAGTTT
>JAGXRB010000177.1 GCA_018336075.1 Bacteroidota bacterium | reverse complement strand
TATATGGCAAAACATTGCCTACCTCGGTTCGTTTAATAAAATTTTGCTGGCGTTTATTGTAATTATATCCGTTAACAACGATGTGGTTTATAACACTATGCGCCAAAACGTAGTTGACGGCATCAGCAAAAAGGAATTCCTGTTGAGCAAAATGTCGTTTATCGTGGCCATGGCGGCCATCAGTACACTGTTTCTTTTTATTGCCGGGCTGGTAAACGGATCTGTTTATTCGCATGTATGGGGTGCTGAATACATTTTTGACAAAACGGAATTCGTGGCAGCCTATTTCTACGATATTCTTGTTTACTGCACACTTGCTTTCCTGTTGTCGCTTATCATCAAAAAGGCTGGTTTCGTGATTATTGCATTGTTTTTGTACACCATCATGTTTGAGCCGATAGCTACCGCTATTTTTCAGAATGCACCTTATTTCCGTGACGGCATTATGCCGGAAATAGTTCAGTATCTGCCTGTAAAATCCCTTAACAACCTTATTCCTTTTCCTTTCAGCCGGTATGTGTTTATGGAAATTGATGATTTTGTTCCGCTCAAAGCAATTATCAGCAGCACAGCATGGTTCGGCATTTATCTTTTTTCGATAGTGTTTATATTGAATAAAAGGGATTTGAAGTAAAATTTAGTAGCGTGTAGCACCGGGTTACGAACTTCATAGTAACGATATTTTTGGCTTGGATTGCCTGCATGATTATCAGTATGCATCACAAACCTTTGTGCGGGACCCTATACTAACATACAGCAGCAGGGGATATGGCAAGGGTACGGAAAACAGGACATGCGCGAAGGAGTTTGGCCTTAGTGCAGCTACTTCTAGAAAGATACAAAAGAACCTTCGGTTGCTCAATCTCCGTCTGGATGTAGTGTTGAAAAGGCACTTTCGGGCAAAGTTCCAAAAAGCAGCAACAGGCTCAAAATAGCTTTGCGAAATGTTGCCAATGCTATTGGCAATCTCAAAGATTCAACCCCTTTGAGAGACTTCCTTCAATGGATTAATTTCCGCAAGGGGCGTGTTTCAGCCATCAGTGCTATAGCCCGAAAACTCGCTGTCATCATCTGGAACATGGTGGTCAAAGGTGTTCCCTGCAACAACCTGGCAGGATACCTCTTCTTAGACCAAAAAAGAAAAATGGTTTGGTAAAGTGTATTAAAAAACAAATTGATAAATTTGGGCTGACTAATGAGGAGCTTTGAATTTCAATATATAGATATACAGTATATTGTGAAAGCGTTAGTTAGAAGTTTATAAGGCATTCCTAAATTGACAGAGATACATTATGGCAAGAGTATATTGCACAAAAAAACTTAAAGAATTCATTGGGAACATTGATGAAATGTTGCCAGAAGATTACCACGACATAAAAGCATCAGACTGGAATGCTCATATCTTCTATGTGGACAGAAAAAAGTGCATTGTCTTTGTCAATATTTTAACTTATTATTCAGTTTTCATTGCCGATATTGTAAAAAGGGATATTAAAAACATAGATGAAATTTTCGAAAAACGATTAAAAGAGCAACTATATCATGATCGAATTATCGACAATTACAAAAATGTCAGTTTTCTTACAGGAGGATCACAAATTACTTTCTTAAAAACAAACAATAACAAAAAGGTCATTGGTAGAATCAACGATTTCGTTGAAATGTTTAAGACACATGTATTTTATAAATATGGGCACCTAAATGAAACGGATATAGTTCATGAAAACGGGTTGTTAAATACAACTTTTACAGGAAAGTACATTGACATCAAAAAGTGTTGGACAAGCCCCTTGCAAAATGTTAAAGAATTAATGAAAACCAGCGCATAATAAACAGGACGCAGAGCGGTCTGCTAATTCCAGCGATACGTACCCGAATTTTCGGGATTGAACTACATCTCGACAAGTTCGATGCAGCGCATCCCCGCCAAAATCCAGAAGGGTGACATTCTTTGAGGTATTGCAGGTTTTTGTGCTTTATAGTATGCTGCAACAATGGTTTAGCATTCAATAGAAAGTTTTGGACGATTTTGTTAATCAGGGGGCATCGCCTTTCCGCTTGAATGTTTGTATAAAATCATTCACAAAATTGCCTCGAAAAAACCGCTTCTTTACAACGGAAGTATTTGCTAATTTAGCAGGGTAAAATTTTAGTAAAATGAAAATTAGAGGAGGTTTTTGGACGTGTCCGCCTCAGGAGGATGCATCCGCCTTTGGAGGACTTGTCCGCCTTTGGAGGATATGTCCGCCTAGGGAGGACGGACTGCCGTTGGGTGGTAATTTTTAGGGACCCTTACACAATTAAAGAAACAGATTATTATGACAAGACTATATCAATTGATTACTTTACTTTTATTACTGATTACGAGTTGCCAAACTTCAAATATAAGAACAGATCTGCTTCGAAATAAAATAGAGCAAATCATTTCAAACAATCAAGCAATTGTTGGTGTTTCAATAATTGGCAATAATGGAAAAGACACTATTTCTTTTAATGGAGACAGGCGTTTTCCGATGCAAAGTGTGTTTAAGTTCCATATAGCATTAGCAGTCTTGTCTGAGATTGACAAAGGAAAACTTTCGTTAGACCAGAAAATTGAGATAAGTAAAGATGAACTTTTACCAGAAGATTTTTGGAGTCCTCTTAGAGACCTAAATCCGAATGGTGGGAGTTTTACCATTGCAAAATTAATTCAATATTCTGTTTCTCAAAGTGATAATACTGCTTGCGATGTTTTAATAAGACTTATTGGAACGCCTAAAACAGTTGAGGAATATTTTAAAAACAATAAAATTCAAGATATTGAAATAACTTTCAATGAAGAAGATATGCAAGCAAGGTGGGAAAATATGTTTCAAAACTGGACGACCCCTAAAACTGCAAGCAAGACGCTTAAAATGTTTTATGACAATGAAAACAACTTACTCTCAAAGGACAGTTATGACTTTATTTGGAAAACAATGAAGGAAACTACAACAGGAAAAAACCGACTAAAAGGTCAATTGCCTGATGAAGTAATTGTAGCTCACAAAACAGGTTGGTCAGGCACAAATAAAGAAACAGGAATCACGGCTGCAGTAAACAATATTGGGATTGTCTTTATGCCCAATGGGGAGCATTTTATCATCAGTGTCTTTGTGACAGAATCGAAGCAAAATTTTGAAACAAACGAGAAAATTATATCAGACATCGCAAAAGCAACTTATGACTTTTATTCGACTGCGTCAAAATAGAAAACTGCCACCAACACCAAGCTAAATACCCGAAAAGCCCCTAAAAAAGAGCCATTATCCTGCTGAGGTGAAATGGCTTTTTGGTTTGTTCGCTGTTCAGCGAAAACCGGAGAGATTAGTCTTTCTTAAGGAGGAATTAAACGGTTTTTGAACAGTGATCTGAGGTTTGGCAGCAAAAGCAGTTGCAGAATCTGAGCGACTTTTTGATCATAATGAGAAGTTTTTGGATCGTTTGCGTGATTTTGAAGCAAAAAAAACAATCACTCAGGCCCTCAAACTGCACTTTGAATTACCCGAGGCCACCATCACTTTTTCAAGCATCAGCAATGCTTTCACAGATTTTTGACTCAGTTTCTCCATGATTTTTTAGTTTTAAAGGTGAAACAATCATGGTTTTATCCGTAGCTTTGAACCGGAAAGCTACCCGAAGTGAATCGTAGGGTTTCGCTTGAACACGGGTTTGGCAAAATTGGCGGTTCAGTGCTCCGCAGACACATCTGTGGTTAATCAAAGTTTGGCTCTTTGGTTGAAGTTTAGTTGTGCAAATCGCCACCTTCGTCAAGTCCGAAACCATTAGCATTCATGCTAAGAAAGACAGCATCGACTTGGCGCTGTAATTAGAAATATAATATTATGAAAGATCAGGACACAATAGCCCAGGAACATTGGCAGGCATTCAGAAAAGAAGAAATTTTCAGCGGGTTAAAAACAACTGAAAAGGGATTAAATCAGGATGAAGTAAAAAAAAGGTTGGAGTTTTACGGCGCGAATAAACTGCCAGAGGGTAAAAAAGTTACCCTCTGGCAGATAATTCTGCACCAGCTATTGAATCCGTTAATCTTTATTCTTGTTGCTGCTGCTGTTGCATCGGTTGCGATTGGCGAAGGTGAAGATGCTGTATTCATTTTTCTGGTCATTTTCATCAATAGTGCATTGGGAACCTATCAGGAATTCAATGCCGAGAGGAGTGCCAGCAGCTTACAGAATTTAATGAAAATTAAAGCAAGGGTAAGAAGAGGTGACAAAGAAACAGAAATCCCATCCGAAGACGTTGTTCCGGGCGATATTGTGCTACTGGAATCGGGATTGAAAGTACCTGCCG
>JAGXRB010000176.1 GCA_018336075.1 Bacteroidota bacterium | reverse complement strand
CCTCCACGCTCAAAACCCTCGAGCCGGGATTCAGTCCGAAAGACCTGGTTGCCCGCCTGGGCGAAGACCTGCTGGCACACTACACCGGGCAGGCCTTGATTGACGCCTATGACATTTACCAGCACCTGATGGATTACTGGGCGGGCACGATGCAGGACGATTGCTACCTGATTGCGGCAGATGGCTGGAAGGCCGAGACCACCCGCATCATCGAGGTGGATAAGAAGGGCAAGGAACGCGACAAAGGTTGGGCCTGCGACCTGATTCCCAAGCCGCTGATTGTGGCGCGCTATTTTGCCGCCGAGCAGGCCGCGCTGGAGGCGTTGAACGCCGAACTGGAGGCCGTGAGCGCCTGCCTGACGGAACTGGAAGAAGAGCAGGGCGGCGAGGAGGGCGCGTTTGCCGAACTGGAGAAGGTGAACAAAGCCAGTGTGGCGGCGCGGGTGAAGGAACTGACCAGGGACAAAGGACGAAAGACCGAGGAAGGCGACGAGGAACTGACCACCTTGCGCGAGTGGCTGCGCCTGAATGATGAGGAAAGCGAGTTGAAACGCCGGGTGAAGGAAGCCGAAGCCGCGCTGGACGCCAACGCCTATGCCCAATACCCCAAACTGAGCGTGGGCGAAATCAAGACCCTGGTGGTGGATGATAAATGGCTGGCAACGCTGGAAGCCGCCGTGACCGGCGAAGTAGAGCGCGTGAGCCAGAGCCTGACCGGGCGGGTGAAAGAACTGGCCGAACGCTATGAAGCGCCCCTGCCCACCCTGACTGCCCGCGTGGATGAACTGGAAGCCCGCGTGAACCGCCACCTGGAAAGGATGGGGTTCTCATGGTAGGTAAGGCGGGATATAAGCAAACCGATACTGGGATAATCCCTGAAGATTGGGATTGTTCTAAAATCGGGGATTATTCTTTCGTCACCAAACTGGCAGGGTTTGAATATACACGGCATTTCGACTATTCCAAGAGCGGGTCAATTATTGCTGTCAGAGGTCTCAACATTAAAAATGGTAGGCTCAATCTTGACGATATTCACACAATTCCGGAGAAAACATCCGATGACTTGCCGAGATCAAAGTTAAAAAAAGGCGATCTGGTTATGTCATATGTGGGAACATTGGGTAGAGTTGCTGTAATTCCAGAAAATCACAAATATCATTTAGCCCCGAATGTTGCAAAATTATCTGTAAATCGTCAGTTTGTATCGCCAGAATATCTATGCCACTATTTGAATAGTTCACAAGGGCAAAAAAGCATCGTTGAAGCAGCAGCATCAACAACGCAAGCTGCTTTAAGCATGCGCAATTTGCGCGGACTTTTCTTTGTGAGACCCGCCCTCGCCGAACAAGAAGCCATCGCCGCCGCCCTGAGCGATGTGGACGCGCTGATTGAGTCCCTGGAGCAGTTGCTCGCCAAAAAGCGCCAGGTCAAGCAAGGGGCGATGCAGGAGTTGTTATCGGGGAAGAGAAGGTTGCCGGGGTTTAGTGGGGTGTGGGCAGTAAAAAGGCTGGGTGATATTGCCGAAATTGTAAGTGGCGGCACGCCAAGCACGCGAATTCGTGAATATTGGGATGGAGATATTGATTGGTGTACTCCAACAGACATAACCGGAACAGAAGGAAAGTATTTGTTTCATACCGAAAAACGGATTACCGAAGAAGGTTTGAAAAAGAGTTCTGCTAATCTTTTGCCAAAGGGCACTCTTTTATTATGTAGCCGTGCCACAATTGGCGAAGTAAGGATTGCCACAAAGACAGTTTGCACCAATCAAGGTTTCAAGTCCCTCATTTGCTCTGATCAGGTTTACAACGAGTTTTTGTATTACGTCATCCTGACCTTGAAACCAAAACTACTCGAAAAAGGTATTGGCTCGACCTTTTTGGAAATTTCCAAGAAAGATACCGCGTCAGTTGAAATCGATTTGCCACCATTTGAAGAACAAACCGCCATCGCGGAAATCCTGAGCGAGATGGATGCGGAAATCGCGGCGCTGGATGCGAAACTCTCCAAGGCGCGGCGGGTCAAGGAAGGCATGATGCAGGAGTTGTTGACGGGTAGGGTGCGGTTGGTGTGAGTATTTGGTGAATGGTCATATAGGATAAAACATTTATGGAAAAAGTAACAAGCACTGAACATAAAATGACAGAAAGTACGTACAAATGCGGCCACTGTGGTATTGACGCACGAATGTTTATTGTGTGCGAAGGCGAACACACCATAACCGATAATGACAGTGATGGAGATGTGTGGTTTAAAGATTTATATCAATTGCTCCTATGCCCATCATGTAATAGTATCAATGCTATAAAAACAAGTTACGATCACGAAACTGCACCAATTGACTGGGAAGGCAACTATGATGATGTTGTGGTTGAATATCTTTTTCCTAGCATTAAATCTGGAAACTTCAAAAACCTACCGAGTCGTGTTGAGAAGTCTTACGCGGAAGCAATTAAATTGAAAAAATTAGAGCCAAGAGCATCTGTAGTTTCTTCTCGCAAATTACTGGAAGCAATTTGTGATGACAAAAAAGCAAGTGAAAACGATAGAGAAAATATACAAGTCAAGATTAACAATCTAGCTGAAAAAGAAAAATTTCCAACATTATTAAGGGACGCTGCACACTCTATTAGATTGTTAGGCAATAAGGGCGCACACGAACCTGACGCAGAAGTATCTGTTGATGATGCTGAAACACTTCTAGCACTATGTGACGCGATTATTGTCTATGTTTATGAAGCACCGCAATTGGTTCAAAGAATTCAAGAACGCTTAAAAAATTCCAAGAGAGAAGCGTAGTGTCTTGTGGCCAAGAACCGCCCAACAGTGCGTAGGCTTGATGCGGAGAATACCGATTGTTTTCTTGAACAGTCTGTCGTGGCTGAAATTCTGTCCGACATGGACGTCGATGTCACGGTAGGATGCGGTTGGTGCGAGTGGAAAGTAGAAAGTGTTGTGGTGGCCAAAATGAACGGGCAAGCGAAAGGACAATCTGATGTCAGTCACTGCTAATCAAAATGAGTTGGTATGGATGAGTAATTTCCTTGCTTTGGAAAGACAACTAACGGGAGATGAGCTTGAAAGCGTTCGCAATTTTGCTCTTTTGTGGAACTTATTTGAAGGATTAGTATGTAACAAGGATGCAAATGTAGGAAAATTTTCCGACGCCGTTACAAAATTGCAGCAACAAGGCAACCTCAATATTGATGATTATGTTGCGTTTTTGCAATACTGTACAAACCGCTATGTAACAAATGGCGAGGCAAATGACCGCTTTCCTAAACTCAAATTACAGCGCAATAACAACCCTGAATTGGTTGAAGCGGTCTTGAAAGGGGATGAAACCGCCCCTGAAAAAGTTCTCCTGGCACTTCTGATTATCGTTTACCGCTATCGTAACAACCTTTTTCATGGCGAAAAAGCGATAGAAGACTTGCCAAACCAAATTGATAATTTTAAAAACGCCAATCAGTTACTAATGATTTTCATGGAACGGTGGCGTTAGGCAAAAATGTAAGCGATACGGGCATAGGAATTACCGTTCCGTTGTGCAGGAAAGGATGAGTTTGCAATGAAAATATCCACAATTCTGGACCATATTGACAGCGGCCACATGGCTTTGCCAGAGTTCCAACGCGGCTATGTCTGGAACCGCGACCAGGTGCGCAGTTTATTCGATTCGCTCTACAAACGTCATCCGGTGGGCGGCCTGTTGGTTTGGGCCACCGAGTCCAAGACAGCAGCACACCGGGGCGGTGGCGATCTGGCCCCTGGTGTGGTCAAGCTCCTGCTGGATGGTCAACAGCGCATGACCTCACTCTATGGCGTGGTACGAGGCAAACCGCCCAAGTTTTTCGATGGCAACATCCAAACCTTTACCGGCCTGCAGTATCACCTGGAAACTGAAACCTTTGCCTTCTACCAACCCCTGAAGATGAAAGACGATCCGCTTTGGGTAGATGTCACTGACCTGATGAAAAAAGGCACCACCGGACTGGGAGAATATGTAGCCAAGATGAGCGCAATCCCTGCATACACCGCCAAAGTCGGGGATTATGTGGGTCGTCTCAGCCGCCTGCTGGGAATTACCGATGTCGCTCTCAACATCGAAGAAGTCACCGGCAACGACAAAACCCTCGACATCGTGGTCGATATCTTCAATAAGGTCAACAGCGGCGGCACCAAACTCTCTAAAGGTGATTTGGCGCTGGCAAAAATTTGTGCTGAGTGGCCCGAAGCCCGCTCTACAATGAAGACCAAACTGCACGAATGGAACAGCGCAGGCTATTATTTCAACCTGGATTGGTTCCTGCGCTCCATAAACACGGTTATCACCGGCGAAGCAAAATTTCAATACCTGCACGATAAAAACGCCGATGAGATTAAAGCCGGTCTGGTAAAAGCGGTCAAGCACGTTGATACCAGCCTGAACATGATTAGCGGTCGACTGGGCCTTGACCACGATCAGGTCTTTTTTGGCCGTTTCGGTGTGCCGGTTATGGTGCGTTACCTTGACCAGCACAAAGGCACAATGGACGAAAAAGAGCGCGACAAACTGCTCTTTTGGTTCGCACAGGCGGGCATGTGGGGGCGTTTCTCTGGTTCAACCGAAAGTTATATAGACCAGGATCTGGGCGCGCTGGAAGGCGACGATGGTGGTCTTGACAAACTGCTCGACCAGTTGCGTCTGTGGCACGGCGGTAGTTTGCGCGTCGAGGCCGGTCACTTCACGGGCTGGAGCCTGGGCGCTCGTTTTTACCCTGTGCTTTACTTGCTGACACGCATGGGTGAGGCAAAAGATTGGGGTACAGGGCTGCCGCTCAAAGCCAACCTGCTTGGCAAGATGAGTCGCCTTGAAGTCCATCATATCTTCCCCAAGGCCCAGCTATATAAGCGCGATTACAGTCGCATGGAAGTAAATGCACTTGCCAACTTCTGCTTCCTTACCAAAGACACAAATCTCGACATTAGCGCAACTCCCCCCGAGAAATACTTCCCTGAAGTTGAGCGCAACCATCCCGGAGCATTGGCTTCTCAATGGATTCCGATGGATGAAAAACTCTGGAAACTCGAAAATTTCCGTGATTTTCTAGAAACCCGCAAAACCTTACTGGCTGAAGAAGTTAATAAACGCATGCAAGACCTTCTCCACGGCGATACCCGCTGGCTGGCTGGGCCCAGTGTTGCAGCCCCTGCGACCACCACCATCAGTAGCGGTATTGCCAGTCAGGAAGAAGAAGAACAGTTTGAAGCGCTTAACGAGTGGATGGAAACCAAGAGTTTGCCACGCGGTATCCTTGCCTACGACTTTTCCGATGCCCAAACAGGTGAACAAAAAGCCGTCTTTGACCTGGCCTGGCCCAATGGAATCCAACAGGAACTAAGTCAACCTGTTGCTATTCTCGTTAATGAAAACGCAGAAGTATTCGCCGTTGCAAGCCAGTCAGGCTTCCGTTGTTTTACAAGCGTTGCAGATTTCCAGACCTATGTCAAAAATGAAATTCTGGTTGGAGAGAATGGTGTATGAGTTTCTTCGTTATAAAAACAAAAGCTAGCACATGGCCGATTCCAAGCCCTGCCGAAACAAAAAATCCCCATCTGGCCTAGATAGCATCTGACGCATCACGTCAGACTTCGATCAGACAGGGCACTTTGTAACCTTATTTTATACGATATGCCAGTTCTTTGTACTGTTTGCAGGAGCGCACATGAATCAGGTAAACCGCCCCGAACGCGAAACCCAAAACCGGATTATCAAACTGTTCCGTGACGAACTGGGCTACCAGTTCCTGGGCGACCGGGCCGACTTCGAGAACAGCAATATTTGGGAAGAGCATCTTGTCGCTTATCTCAAACGTAGCGGTTATTCCGATATTCAAATCAGCACTGCGTTGACTCGTTTGCGTCGCGAAGCCGACAATCGCAACCGGACGCTATACGGCAACAATCAGGCAGTCTACAACCTGCTGCGCTATGGCGTAGAAGTCAAAGTTGCGGCAGACCAAAATACAGATACTGTCAAGTTGATTAACTGGGGCGAGCCGCAGAAAAACGATTTTTTCATTGCCGAAGAAGTCACCTTGCATGGCAACCATGAGCGCCGCCCGGATATCGTGTTATACGTCAATGGCATCGCCATTGGTGTGCTGGAACTAAAAAGGAGCAGTGTCAGTCTTGGCGATGGCATTCGCCAGAATCTGTCCAACCAACAGCCGGAATTCAACGCCTGGTTCTTCAGCACCATACAGTTTGTCTTTGCGGGCAATAACAGCGAAGGCTTGCGCTACGGCACCATCGGCACCGAGGAAAAATACTTCTTGCACTGGAAAGAAGATGAGCAAGATAACTCTCGTTATAAACTCGACAAATACCTGCTCAAGATGTGCGAAAAGAACCGCTTGATTGAGTTAATGCGCGACTTTGTGCTCTTCG
>JAGXRB010000175.1 GCA_018336075.1 Bacteroidota bacterium | reverse complement strand
TTTGCTGGTAGACCTGCTGGGTTGGGAAGGCCTGCGCCGGCGAGAGTACCTGCAAAAAAACAAATATCGCATTCTCCTGGCGGCCGGCATCCTGGTTTATACAGTCTTTGATAAGACATCCATTCTCAGGATAATCCTTGGGGTTTATGGTGTTTTTGGGCTTTTGGCCTTATTCAAAATCTTCAAGAAAGATATTTCGCGCTATTACAAGATAGCCATCCTGCTGCTGGGCAGCGGGTTTTTCGCCTTCCTGCTCATCCAGGGGCGCATAATTTACCGGCTCCAGAACTCTGGCACAATATTCTACCGAACAGTGACCACTTATTGGTCAACCCTGGTTGCCAGCGAGATGCATCAGTGGTATTTTATTGGCGCGATAGGCTACCTGGTGTTGCTGGTTGGAGCATTTTTTGCGATACGGGCGCTCACCCGGGCTTATAGCCAGCCGGATTTTTCAGTTTTGTTCCTTTTCCTGACATTTTCTTCCCATCTGTTTTACCTGACCTATGTCCTGTCCAACCCGCGCATCCCTGGCCGGATGCGTTACGGGGTCTTGATGGAGTACTGGTATTTGCCACTTGTGGCGTTGCTCCTGTGGCTGGCCTACGACCTGGGACGCAGGTTTTTGCCGAAAGCCGGGCGCGCAGTTGTGGTTGCGCTTCTCATTGTTTTGTTCACCAATCCGCTTTCGGTGTTGTATGCGATTAATTATCAGGGCGGTTTATCAATGCAATTGACGGGCGAAAACCATTATCTTTCCGCTTCGGCGCACGAGTTCCTGGCAGCCCGCCTGACCGAGCAGGACGTACTATTGAGCGATTTCATGCACAGTTATGACAACATCAATGGCAAGAGATTTCGTACAAAAGAGAATTTTTTTTATTACAAACCGGTTTTTAGCGGTCAAATCAGTCCGCTTGGGTTCATAGAGGAAAACCCTCAGGGTTGGGTAGCCATCAGCGCCAATGCCCGCCCGGCGAGTTATGGCCTGGTCTTTGAAGATTTTATCCATGCTGAAAAATATGTCCGCTATTTCGGTCAAAAGGGTGATATTTATCTGTGGCAATGGAGCGAAAATGCGGGAAAGTAATATGCTTGGACGGATAAAAAAACGGCTGCCCGCCTTGTTTGCAGTTCTGGGCGGCATTCTTTATCTGGCGCAGGCAATTTATTATGCCCAGGTGAGCCTTCCCAACCTTGATGAAGGCTCGTACCTTTATAAGGGATATCTTTTTGCCGAGGGCGCTTACCGGCCCTTCCAGGAATACGGCTTTTGGGTTAACAAGATGCCGCTATCTTTCCTGCTTTGGGGATGGGTGCTGAAATTATTTGGCCCCACTCTTTTGACCGCCCGTGCCTTCGCTGTTCTTCTAAGCATCCTGGCCCTGCTGGGGACATGGATAGTTGCCCGCCGGTTCACAAATGGTTGGCTGGCAACGCTTGTGGTTTGGGCGCTGTCCTTAAATGCATCCTGGCTTGGCCTCTATAGCATCGCCAATTCGCAGGTGCTGGTTCATTTCATGATTACCTGGGTGCTTGTTTTTTGCATCGGGCCCAACCGGCCTGCCTGGCAACTGGCAATTGGCTCGGCCCTCGCCGGGATGATGGTCATGACACGCGAGAACACCATCTTCTTCCTGCCGCCGCTCTTTGTCTATCTTTTCTGGGAAAATGGCAAAAAGAAGGCCCTTTTGGCGTTGTTCTCGCTAAGCGCGGTCATTGCTGCGGTTCATGCTGTTTACTGGCCCGGAATTTTCTCGCTGTGGGCCAGGTGGCTTCCCGATGCGCTTAGGCCATTTGACCAGCGCCTCGATGACTCGGAATTTTTCCGCTCTGTTGGCGCCTCGTCGATATCCCTCGATTCCCGCTTGCACAGCCTTTCCCTGGGGATAAGGGCTTTTTTCATTCCGTTGGCCGGAAGCCTGTTCTCCCTCGTTTACTGGCCGCGAAGAAGCGACTGGCCTTCCCCGTCCCACTTTCGAGCGTCCGTTTTCCTGGCGGTTTCTTTTTGGGTTTTAACCTTCGCTCATGCCTGGGCTTCCATCGGCAAAAATTATTGCCTGTATTGTTTTCCCAGCTATATGGGATTTTTTGCCGTCATTGGCCTGTTGCAGGTTGTTCTTGTTGTTCCGATATTGGCGAAAGACAACAGAAGGTGGACAAAATACATAACGTGGATATTGATACCCCTTATCACTTCTGCGCTCGGGTTTTCACTGTTTCAGGAAATCGGGGCCGCCTTGTTGCAGATGCCGATGCCGCGCGTGAGCGGTGGTGTCTTGCTGCCAGAATGGACAACGCTCAGGGTAATTTTGGCTAATGGATTTGACATGAGCTTTTCAGAAGCCCGCAAACTTGTCCCAACGCTGGCGGGCCTGGGGGGCGGGATTTTACTGGCACTCCTGTTTGGGATGATTGCTCGTTTTTCATCCCGCTTAAGGTATTTGGGGCCGGGGCTTTTCAGCGTTTATGGATTTTTACTGGCTGGGTTTGCCTTTTTACCGTTCTACCATACCCTTCCGGCAGATACTCTTTGCGCCACCAATGCAATCGTCACATACGACCAGCAGATAGGCTCAAGGCTGTCGGCGTTTACCCGTCCCGACGACAAGGTTTACCTCGACGGCGCGCGCACGGCAATATTGATGCTCTATATAAGCGATGCCGAAGTGTTACCGCCCCAACTTAATGGCGACAACTCTCTTCGTGTGGGCGGCGACCCAGAAGCACTGCTCAAGCGCGGCTACTGGAACGAGGAGGTGGGGCTATCCTGGCGCGAAACAGCAGATGTTTTTATTCTTGGAAATTATAGTACCTGGGCCTTTTACGATTATTTTAATGATGGTCAGTTTGAACAGCTGACACTTCAAGAAGATGTTTTGCAGTGCTCCGATGCCGTTCAATACTTTATCTATCGCAGGAAATAAAAAAAGGAGTTGTTGGGGCACGGTAACGAATGCGCCAGCAACTCCTTTTTGTGGATGATTTTCTTTAACTTATTCTGCCGAGCGAATTTCCTGGTGCCAGGGGATTAGAATCTTTTTGAGAACTTCCAGCAGCCACGTAAGCCCGAAGCCAACAATTGAAACAATCATCAATACCGAGTACATATCTACCATGCGCATTGTTTCCCAGGAAAGCCATAACACAGACCCGAGGCCGGTATTGCCAAACACCATTTCCACACCGATGGTGATGGTCAGGGCCGATTTCAGCGAGAGCCGCATTCCGCCAATGATAAAGGGCAGGCTGGCGGGCAGGGCCACTTTGCGAAACAGGTCGAAGCGGCTGGCGCCATAGTTTTCGGCTACTTCATAATAGGTGGGGTTGACTTGCATGACACCTATCATGGTGTTAATCAGCATCGGGAAGAATGCGCCGATGCTGACCATTGCGGTTCGTGAGGCTTCGCCGATGCCAAAGATGATAATGACCATTGGCAATAAGGCGAACTTGGGTATTGGATGCAGGGCGGCCACGATGGGGTCTAGTATTTTCCGAATCCTGCGCGAAAAACCCATCAAAAGCCCTAATATCAGCGCAGCCCCGCCGCCGATGGCAAAGCCCGAGAAAATGCGCGAGAACGTAATGGTCATGTCTGTCATATATTTTCCGGTCACCAGCCCGTTGAAAAACTGGGTGATGATTCGGCTTGGCGCAGGGAAAACAATCCGTGAAATCAAATCGGTGCGTGAAAGGATTTCCCAAATCAACAGGCTGGCGAATATGATGCCGATGGTTGTCAGTTTTTCACGATTCCTGACAAATATATTGGGAGGCCCGTCCTTCTTTACGAAAGTTTCAATTCTTTGCGAACTTCTTGTTCCAGCAGTTTCCATATATGCCACCGTATTTCTATGAACGTGGGGGTATCTTTAATCTTCAGGTCGCGCGGGCGGCCGAGCGGAATCTCGATTATTTCCTGGATTTTCCCCGGCCGGTCAGTCAGCACGAGGACGCGGTCGCTCAGTAAAATGGCTTCGTCTATATCGTGGGTAACAAAGAGCACCGTTTTTTGCTCTGTCCGCCAGATGTTGAGCAGTTCTTCTTGCAGGATGATGCGCGTCTGGGCGTCCAGTGAACCAAACGGCTCGTCCATCAAGAGAATGTCCGGGTTGGTCAGGAAGGCGCGCGCCAAGGCAACCCGCTGGCGCATACCGCCAGAAAGTTCGTGCGGATAATAATTCTCGAATCCATCCAGTCTGACGCGTTTCATGAACTCGAGAACCTGTTCGCGGCGAACCGCTTTGGGGACGCGCTGCAATTCGAGTCCCAGCCCCATATTATCGAGAACTGTTAGCCAGGGGAGCAGGCCCTGGTCCTGGAAAACCATTACCGCTTTGGGGCGTTCCTGTGTCCCGGAAAACTGAATTTGGCCGGTATCGGGCTTGATAAGCCCGGCAACGATTTTAAGCAAGGTGGTCTTGCCGCATCCGCTTGGGCCGATAATCGAGACGAATTCGTTTTCTTCAACCCCAAAACTGACCTTGTCCAAAGCCGCAACTTCACGGTCAGTAAATTCTGCAAATTTTTTGCTAATCTCTTTAAAGATGATATTCATGATTGTTTTGGGCGTTTCTTCCAGAATGTTACAGGCGGTGTCTTGTGCGTAACTTGCAAATGATTACATAATAATGCAAGGGTAGCTTATTTCCGGTTCCAAATAATTATCGATAACTTGCCCATTGTACCTGACTTCAAGGTAAAAAATCGGACGATTCTTGCCGTAATATTCCTGCAAGGCTTGGTTGTTTTTTTTGAATATGCCTGTTTTATCCAAATTGACAGGATTGAATTCGGACTTTAATGGTATTATAAGTGTTAACAAAGAAAACCCTTGGTCGCTATTTTTTATTCTTGGCAAAAACCGGCTAAAAAATGCCTTATTGCTTGTTTTGCCGTTGCACAAAATAGCCAGCGCTTCCCCAATAATCTTGGACATTACAACATAGGTGCAGTATGAAATTGTTGATTTCAGAGGAAGGTGGCTTCAGGAAAGAGTACGTGATAGCCAGGGCTGTCACGCGCATTGGCAGCGCGCCTGCCAATGACCTTCAACTGCGTTCGCCCCATATTTCCCCTTTT
>JAGXRB010000174.1 GCA_018336075.1 Bacteroidota bacterium | reverse complement strand
ATAGTTGAGAAGGAGAGGAAAGAAAATCGAAAGATTCATAAGCCATCTCATTCTACCCTTGGAGCCGCTTATCTCTGGAAGGTTTTGCCTGATAACATCAAAGAACCTATATGTTTTGCCGTTGCAATTCATCATACAGATAAAGGGCTTCTGGGAGATAATATCGAAAAACCTGATGTTCAGGCAATAGTGGACGGGATAACCGATAACAACGGAAATATTAATTGGCATGATGAAGTTAATAATTTAGAAGATAATTATTTCCCTAAGGAAGCCCGTGAGACAAATGTAATTTCTTTAAAAGAAATGGCAAGAGGGTTTAGAGTTTGGGCTAAAGGTTGTCCTTTTCTTGAACAACATCAAAGAAGGCTTCGGGCATCTCTTGCTCACCACATATTAAAACTGTGCGATATTTCTGCGGCGACAGAGAGGAAAGAATATAAAAAGAAAAATGAGCAGGATTACTATGGCGGCTGGCTTATGGTGGAGAATATAAAGAATTATGTTGAAAATATTAAACAAAGAGGCATTTAAATGTCAAAAGAGTTCATAGCAGAATTGCACGACATTGGCAAACTGGTTGATAAAAATAAAACAGAATTAAAAGCATACTCTTTAAGTGGCCATACCTTTGAGAATTTCGATTTCAGTAAGCACAATATAACCAAGCCTACTTCACCTTCATGGTGGGGACAATTTCATCATAATATAAAAGCTTCTGAATACATAAATAATTGGCAATACATAGACAGTACCTATAAACCAGATGTATTTCTGCTTATTATTGCGGACCATCTTGCTTCCTCTATCTCAAGGGCGTTGCCCCCGTTAGGAAGTGCCGGCGAATCAGAAGGGGTTTTAAAACTATGGAATGATAATTTTTATGAAAATGAGAAAAGAAAAGGGAAACATTTGGCAGCCTTTGCAGCAGATGATGATTTGAAAAAAATGTTTGACACTATTGATAAAATCAGTTCTCCTGATGAATTTTTAAACACATATTGTGAGCATCTTCTTATTACGCCGGAGGATAAATCTATACCAAGAAATATCACATCTCTTTATACGCATGTTGAATTAGTAGGAAAAATATATAGAGTTTTGAAAAAACATTGTGAAATTATAACAGATCATAATGGAACATTTTTAAAGTTGGGCGGAAATGAAGCAAGGAGTGTTTCTAAAGCAGAAGGCGGAAACCGGACAAGCGGGAATCAGAATGTTAATAAAAGTCAATGGCAGGCAAGATTTATTAAGTGTCATATAAAGTTCCCCCATTCTTTTGTGAGGCTACAGGATATTAATCTGTTAGTAAGACAAGCTGAGCTTATTAAGTCTTTTGTAACTACATATCAAGATTATGTAATGTTTTATACTCACAATTTTATATCTCTTTTTCTACCTATCGGCGTTGACTTAAAAAATATTTTTAAAGATTTTTTGAATATCGGTTTCTTTATTGACTGTGTGGAGATGATTGCCGATTTAGGTATCCTAAGATCCAATCTTGACATCAAAATAATAAAGGCGAGGGAAGCGAATGATCAACGGACTCTTACGGTTCTCAACAATAGGGATACCAAAGTTTATAAAAAAGTTCTAATGCCTGAAGATGTTTCAGAAGAAATTCCACCTCATATCTGTGATATTTGCCAGATGCAAGTTGCTATTGAAAGAATAAAAGAAAACATAAGAGAATGGATATGCGACAACTGCTATGGGATAAGACAAGAAGGGAATAGGTTTAATTACCCTGAAGAATGGCAGGATCAAAAAATAGTATGGTTAAAGTTCAGCCTAAACCATGACAAGCTGGAAAACTGGATGCAAGAGGCATTTGGTAGATATATAGATAGCTTGAATGATCTTAAAGATAAACAAACTTTAAAAGACGAGTTTCGTTCGCTGGCATGTCATTCAGACTTTGTTAAGGATTATATTGAAATGGTCAGAGAGTTCTGGAAGAAATGCGAAAACTTAGGAATTATGAAGCCGATTTTAGATTATGACGAGATTGGTGTTTGTAAATATTCGGGGGAACTCGTCAATAAAATAATAAAAGAATTAGTAGCGGTTCATAATGATTATTTCCCTGATTGCGATGGTGATGCTCATTCTCCTGTCTCTTTATCCTTAAGTATTTCTCATATAAAGTACCCTGTCCGTGAACACTGGAGATATTTTGAAAATCCAAAGAGTTTTCTAAATATAAGAAGTCATAATGTTTTTGAAGATACCTATACAAAAGAAGAAATTAAATGGTTAATGGATAAATTATCAGAAGCAGAAAGAGAATCATCACATTTTCTTTATAAATTGATTGGCTTATATGGTGAATTGAATTCTGAGATTAATATCACAGTGGAAATACTCAACAACAAAGGCAAACATCCTGCAATTTATAATCTGTATTCTAAATTTGAGACTTCCCCAGAGAAAATGCTTAACTTTTTCAGAATCATTGAGGAGACAGATGAAATTACTAAAGCTTGATCTTGATATAGATTCAATAATAATTGGTGAAAGGGTGAAGGGAGGTATTTACAGACCTTGTCTTGAGACAATCCCTTCATCAACTGTGCAAGGGGCTTTTAAATATGCTTTAGGAATAGATGTTCGAGGAGTTGGTTTTTTTGAAGCTGGAACATATGAAATAAGAGATTTTACCTATTCTGTAAAAGATAAATTTTTTGAAATAGCAAAAATGCCATTCACATCTTCTTGTTTATACCCATCAGGTAGAGAAAATATTAAAGCAGTAATTTATCTTATCCAAAATGGCTCTACTGATAAAAATAATTTTCAAAACCTTACGCTAACCATAGGTGCTTTAAAAAGCAAGGGATTCGGAAAAGCAAGAGTTGTAAATGTTGAAGAAATAGAGTCTGAAATCAAGCAGGGTTTATTAAATGCGAGGGTTTTGGCAAGTGAAGCTTCTTTATTTGGAATTACAGTATTGTCGCCCATTTATGGCTATTTATTTTATGTAGAAAATCCCTTTTCTGGTATTTATAAAAGAGCATTATTTGAAGAAAGTCTTGTAACAGCACCAGAGGTTTTTTTGAAGGAGGCTACTTTCTATGATGAGTAAAATGGATGAGATTTTTAAGAGGGTATTGAACGATAAAGATATTTTCTGGATAAAAAAAGACATTTTTAACGAAGCCGAATGGAATGAGTTGAAAAAGGCAAAGAATAATCATAGCGATTTTACCAAAATTGTGGATAGCAAAATTAAATCATTAGAGAATGAGATGAGCAATATATCATATAGGAATAAAAAAGATATTGAAGAAGCTATAAAATTGTGTAACGGATTAAAATCTGCCGTAAAGGATAAATATAATTTTCTTTGCCAAATGCTTGATGTCTTAAAATCCTTTGGTGTGGTTCAACCCAATCTGCCAAATATGGATGATTATGGGAAAGTCATTGAAAGATATCGCATAACTATTATAGAGCAATTTTTTTTAGAGAAGATACAAAAAGAAAACAAACATAGAAAAAAAGCCCTGAAAAAAGTTCTTGAATATGTCAAAGAACTTTATAGTGCCAATCTATCTCCGTTAGAGATTGCATATTTTGTGAGAAAACTTGATTCATTAACAGTTTTTTGGGAGGTATAAAATGAGTAATCTAAAAGTATCATTGGGAGATAAAGAATTGAATTTGTCTCAAACAATGGAAGGAAATGTTGAGATTATCCCGATAGAAATCTCAATAACAGTAGAAGAGAAGTCTTTTCTACACATAGGAGCCGCTCCTTCTCCATTAACGGAAAAGAAAGGGTCTGTTTTTAAGGTTGATAGAACTCCTGTAATTCCAGCTACAAGTTTTAAGGGTGCATTGAGAAATCAAATGGAATTGCTTTTCATAGAAAAGACCAATGACTTCAAGACGATATTTAATCCCAGTAATGATGACTTGATAAAGCCATGTATTCCTTCTTCAAGACCGACAGAAGCTGAAAAAGAATTGCTTTCAATGGGATACAGAGGAAAAATGGAAAGGAATAAATATACAGGACACTGTGAGATTCAGTCCGATGAAAATAAAGTAATTATAGGTATTTTGGGTATTTGCCCTGTGTGTTATTTTATGGGCGCCACTGGGATAATGGGTTTTCTGAGATTCTCTAATTATTATCCTGATGAAAGAGATTGGTTGGTTGACCAAACTAATATAAGAATCGACAGAAAGACAAACACGGCAGCACAACGGGCTAAAGTGGACGGCGAGCAGGTAAAACCTAACACTAAATTTACAGGTACAATCGAAGTAATAAATAAGACGCCACAAGGCTTTGAATTTGGACAGTCACGGAAGATAGGGAATACAACAATAGATACATGGGTAGAAAAATGGAATGAACAAGATAACAACAAAAGAAAGAAAACCCTCATTGAGGAAATTATTTTCCCTGCTATTAAAAACATCAAGCTCTTAGGCGGGCAAAAAAGTAGAGGAGCTGGGAAGGTCAAGGTTGAAGTAACAAACTCTCAAGGACAAGGTTAAAAATGATCACCCTTTATACCCCTGCAACCGGATTCCCTGATTTAGAGGCTAAGATTGCCTATGGTTTAGCGAGGGTGGGAATTGAGACATTTGGAATGGAAAGGGTAGCTATACATGATGAAGGCGGTTTCTACAGAGTTGTTATCGATGTTGATGAAAATGAATCTGGCAAGCTTGATAAAACCTTCAATCTGATTTGCCGAAGGCTGCTTTCCTCATCATATATTCCCTTTAGCACACCAGGAATAAGTGGAAGAAGTGCAGAAAGTATACCAAGAACAGCAGATGAGATATTCTCCTTAGATGACTACAAATCAATGCTATTTAATGCTGAAAACAGAAGGTCTGAAAATGTCTGTAGGCACAGAAATAGTTCTGTTGGTAACATTATTGGGTTTGCTACATCTACTTCATATCATCATAAA
>JAGXRB010000173.1 GCA_018336075.1 Bacteroidota bacterium | reverse complement strand
TTGGCTGATTTCAAGATGGCTGAACTGTCTTGTGCTCAACATGGCTATCCAGGTGGCAAACAAAAATGGCAGACTCAGAAAAGGTAGTCCGTATTTTGTAAGGATTCCTTCCAGCATTCCTGTAATGAGCAACGAAAGCAGCGAAATAAATATCAATACGACAACAAAAACCATATTGAACTGAAAATGTATTCCCAGACCAAGTCCGGCCAGCAAAGCGTTGAAACCATAAAGGCCGTCAACAACTTTATTGCGGTTTAATCCACTCAGGTAGGCGGCCATATTGGCTGTGAGTACAGCCAAAAGACCGGCGAAGCCTGCATTCAGATCAAACATCGAAACCAATATCAAAAGCAAGCCCAGCACCTTGTTTTTCGAAAAGAAAATCTGGGTATAACTATTGCTCAGGCTTTGCCAGAAATAGGGGAAAATATATTTCAGCTTTTCTGCTATCATAGTTCGAAGTGCACCAGATGCGGAGGTACAGCCTCCAGGTCGGTCAGTGTGCTCAATGTTTCATTGTTGCGAATAACATGGAGTTTTCCGGCCTCATCAATAAGCAGAACTTTTGGCCGCAGCGTAATAAACTGCATCCATTGTGTCATATTGTATGCGCCGACATGATGCACCACCACCTGATCTCCTTTGTTTAGGAGAGGCATATTGATGCTTTCGCGCACAACGTCGATGTTCATGCATAAAGGGCCATACAGCGCAGTGTCTTCGGTATAAGAAGTAAAAGTCTGGGCCGGTGTAATCTTGTGGTCGTACCAGAAAGCGGTGAAAAGGATATTTACACCAATGTCAAGTATTGTCGAACGGCGTCCGTCTGAAAGCCGTTTGTTGGCCAGCACACTTCCCAGAAGCCATGCAGCATCATCAATCAAAGCGCGACCGGATTCAATGATGAGCAGTGGTGGTGTTTTGGGTCGGTAGTCGCTGTTCATCAATGCAGAGGTAATGGCTTCGGCAAAATCATCGATGGAAGGACTTATGTCGCTGCCCGGTAAAAATGAACCTTTGAGCGTGTTTTTTGATGCAAAACCACCACCCATATCAATGTATTTGATCTCATGGTTGTATTTTGCAAGCACACTTTGCGCAAGATGAGCCAGTTTTGAGGCAGCCACAGCATAAGCACCTGCCGAAAGCATAAATGTTCCGATATGTGTATGCAATCCTACAAGATCCATCTGTCCCGAAAACATGATTTTATTCAATGCATCCCAGGCCTGACCGTTTTCGTAGTTGAAACCAAAGCGATCCCACATCGGAAAAATGCCTGTGTCCAGATTAACCCGGATGGCTACTTTAGGCCGCTGTTTGGAGTTTTTTGCGATATCCTGCAATAAATACAACTCATCGAGATGATCGATATGAATCAGCGAATTATTTGTAACAGCCTTGCGCAGATCAGCTTCACTTTTGTCGGGGCCGTTGAAAATTATTTTACTGCCTTCAACGCCATTCCGGATGGCTTTGTCATACTCAAAACCTGAAACCACTTCGGCCCATGAGCCCTCCTGATGATAAATTTTGCAGACAGCATCGAGATAATTGGTTTTATAGCTCCATGCAAACTGAACCTTTGGATAGCGTGTTTCGAAAGCCTGTTTGGCAGCACGGTAGTTTTTTCTGATTTTTTTCTCAGAAATCACAAAAACCGGAGAACCGTGGTCGCGGATAAGATCTTTCACGGCATGGCCTTCGACATGTGTAACAGGCTCATAAATAGTACGCATACCGAATTTGTTGGGCATATTGCTTTCCAGCTTTTTTATTATCGGTCGTTCGTAGGTTTTTTTTGGTGACATCTTTTCTTTATTTAATATTCTCAATTTTTTTTAATTATTCTGTGGGTTGCAGGCCAATGATTTTTTTGAAATCAATTGCTTTTAAAGCTCTCCATTGGTCGAAATTTGCTCAAATTCGCTCAGGTCAACAATCATATCCCAGGCATAGCGGATAAACATTTTTCCGACTTCATAAGTAGTAAAGGCATCGGTGGGCCAACCCATTGCAAGGCGTGTGAGCGCTTCAGGTATATTTTGACCGACGCCAACAGCCAGATAAATCCATGCAGGCATGCGGGGATTGATTTCAAGGAGATGGTATTTTCCTTCTTTGTCTTTCATGAGTTCAAGCTCAAAACCTCCGCGCCATTTGGTTTCCGAAAGAAAACGCCTTGTCAGCGCGAGTGCTTCTTTGTCTGAAATAGAAATCCCCCCCCAGGCTTTTCCTTTGTCTGTAATATATTGCTTGCGCATTGGCACAGCTGCAATGGTGTTGCCTTCGCCATCGCCGAGTCCTGTCACATTGTATTCAGTGCCATGAACAAATTTCTGAATAATGATCGGCAATCCCCATTTGGCGGAAATCTTGTTGAATGCCGACTTCACCTGATCGAAATTATACGCAAGTGTGGCATCATAATATTTTCCTTTGACAACAAGCGGCCATTCGTAATCTTTTTCGAGCTGCTGCACTTCGTTTACGCTGTATACCGACTTGCTTTCCGGAACGAGGATATCATATTTTTCGCCGAATTTATTGAGGTTCACTTTATGCCGTTCTTCAAATTGTTCCATTGTTGGCAAAAAAGTATGGATTCCTTTTTTCTTCAGCGTATCGGAAAGCTTGATGAAAGAATACAGTTCAGCATCGAAATTTGGAATGATGACATCGAGTTTTTCCTGTTCATGGATATATTCCAGTCGCGACATCAGTACTTCCATTCCAGCCGAAGGGTAGGGAATCTGATAGGTCTTATCGACAATATCATGCATATAGATTCCGGGCTCGAGCGATTCATAGGAAAGCCCGATGATGCGAACGTCGAAGGAGGCAGCTTCGCGCAAGCCTCTTATAACGGCCACACCCGGACCGGGACTGTCGATAGCGTTCAGTCCGGTAACACCGATGGTTAGTCTGGGTTTACTCATCGTCGTGCTGCATAAGGCGGTATTGCCGCATCATTTCGATGAAATCGAGCAAATCACGTTCTACGTTGTCTGCCTCTACATTATAATTTGCCTGCATGGCAGCAATGATTTCGCTGTGGGACAGACCTTTTCTCAGGTGATTCAGCATTTCAAGCCCAACGGGATTCACTGTAAAAGATTCGCCTGACCCTGGGTTGAAAATGAAGCCATTCTCACTTACAGCAATGTTATTTTTTACTTTCATGGATGTATTTGATTTCAGATTGCAAGATTAATCACTTTAAATGGTTCGATGTTAATAGAATTCAATGCATATTGTGTAAGATTTTCTCCTGTGTGTTAAGAAGTCTGATTACTTAACCTTATTCCATGGCGTTCTTTTTCGGGTAAAGCCTTGTAATCTGTTACAGAATAACCTGTTATCTGTTTGAATTGTGTCGAAAGGTACTGCACACTGCTATAGCCCATCATATAGGCAATTTCGCTTAAGCTGAGCTCATCGGATTGAATCAGTTCCTTTACTTTTTCGATACGTTGAAGAATAATATATTTTTCGAGGGTGATGTTTTCGTGCCGGGAAAAAAGTGTGGACAGATATTGATAGCTTTTATCGAAGCGGCTTACAATAAAATCGGAATTTCGCACCATTGCATTGAAGGTTGTATGGTGCACAAGTTCAATCACAACTCTTTTCAACTCTTCAATAAGGACGCTTTCTTTGTCATTTAGAATGCCAAACCCAAGGGATTTAAATAGAGATTCGATTTTTTCCTGTTCTGTAATTTCGGGATTCCAGGCTATCGAGATGTCGCCGAGTTTTGATTTCCGCACTTCAACACCCATGCGATCGAGTTCGATAAGCAATAGCTTCAGACAGCAATCGCTGAGCATATTGCTCAATAAATACCGATGTTGAATTTTTTCAGGCATTACATTTCATTCATCACAAAAGTAATGTTAAACGTGTATAAACCTCAAAAATTATTAATGGGTAAAGCTTCTGTGAAAATCAAAAAATCAAGAATGCGTGCATAAAAATCTCATTGAAAAGCATGTATGAAAGCATTGCAGAAAAAGATCCGGAGCTCGTAAAAATGTAAAACCAATCAACCCGGAAGCTGAAGAAATTATTTTAGCAGCTATAAAAGTGTTTTTTACTTAGGGTCGTAAGCCCATTTCAGATAAATGGAACCCCAGGTGAAGCCGCCACCAAAAGCAGCAAGAACAATGTTGTCGCCTTTGCGCATCTGATTCTCCCATTCCCACAAACACAAAGGAATTGTTCCGTTTGTGGTATTCCCATAACGCTCAATGTTGATCATCACCTGTTCTTTATTGATGCCCATACGTTTTGCAGTTGCATCAATAATACGCAAATTGGCCTGATGTGGTACAAGCCATGCGATTTCTTCAGGTTTGAGATTGTTTCTGTTAACGATAGTTGCAGCAGCATCAGCCATATTGGTTACGGCAAATTTGAAAACAGCCTGCCCTTCCTGGTAAACAAAATGCTCGCGGGATTCAATAGTTTCTGTGGTTGGAGGTTTTGCTGATCCTCCGGCTTTCATATGCAGATGCACCATGCCTGCTCCATCGGTTTGCATAAATGAGTCTTTGATGCCAACATCTTCGGTGGTTGGCTCAAGCAAAACAGCGCCGCCGCCATCACCAAAAATAACACAGGTAGCCCGATCAGTATAGTCAACAATTGACGACATTTTATCAGCACCCACAACAATAATTTTTTTATGGCTTCCGCATTCGATAAATTTAGAAGCAGAAATAAGGGCATAGATAAAACCTGAACATGCTGCATTCAAATCAAAACTGAAAGCGTTTTTAATACCGCAATTGTGGCTGATAATATTTGCTGTGGCAGGAAAAAGCATGTCTGGCGTCACTGTAGCGCAAATAAGCATGTCTATTTCTTCAGGCTTGGTGCCGGTTTTTTCCAGCAAACCTTTCACCGCTTCTGTGCCGATTACTGAAGTGCCTTTACCTTCTCCTTTTAGGATATGGCGTTCTTTGATGCCTGTTCGGGTCATGATCCACTCGTCTGTGGTATCAACCATTTTTTCAAGTTCGGCATTTGTAAGCAAATCCGCTGGCACCCATCCCTGAATCCCAGTAATTGCAGCTCTTAATGTCTTCATGCTTTAACCCAAATTATGCAATTGACATTTTTTCAGAAGGTTTAAACTGGCTATATTTAGAAATAGGCTTTCGATATAGTCTCGTTTTTTTCCTTTGACTGCCATCACCAGCTTTGTTTTTCTTGCTGAGGTACTCAGGTAAGCTCCTATTGCAATGCAATTGAATCTTAGTGTTGATAGTCTGTGGTTTACCTTGCTGACCATGATGGTATTCCGGATATAACTCATCAGATTATAGGCTATGGTAATCCATCTGAATGCAAATTCG
>JAGXRB010000172.1 GCA_018336075.1 Bacteroidota bacterium | reverse complement strand
GATATCAGCCTGGCCCAGGCCTCCGCCGACCAGAAAATCGTCCAGTCGAAGCGGGCGGTCGAAATCGAGACCCTCAACGCCCAGGCCGAGGTCGAACCCCTGACCGCCCTGGCCGAACAGTTGACTGCGTTGCAAAAAAGCGGGCCTGATTCCCTGCAAGCCTACCTGCGGAATGTGCGCCTAAAACTCTACAGCCGCGCACAGCAAATTGTGCGGGAGGTGGAATAATGGAAACCGAAATTGTCAGCTTCTTCATCGGGGCAGCCGCCACCTTTTTCGGGATGTGGTTCGTCATGCCCATCTCTTTGTGGTTTTTGAGTCACCTCGGTTTTTACACCACCGTCCAGGAAGGTACCTGCCAGGTTTACATCCTGTTTGGCCGCGTGGTCGGGATATTAAAGGAGCCGGGGCTGGTTTTCCTGCCGTTCAAGCTCGGGCCGAGCGCATTCCTGGTCAACTGGCTGGGCAGCCGCAAGGTGCTCGACATGCGTATCGACCAGCAATACCTGCGCAGCACCCCGGTCAACTCGGAGGAGGGCGCGCCGATGGGCGTGGGCATCTGGTATGAGATGTACATCAGCGACCCGGTCTCGTACCTGTTCAAGAATGCCGACCCGCGCGGTTCGCTGGCGGCCAACGTCAGCAACGCGGTGGTGCGCTCGCTGAGCAACATGCCGCTCGATGACATGCTGGTAGACCGCCATGCAATGAGCCGCATTGTGCGCGAGGAAGTCTCGCCGCGCTCGCACGAATGGGGCTACAAACTCGGCTCGGTCTACATCCGCAAGGTGCACTTCCGCGACATCGGCATGATTCAGCAAATCGAGGCCAAGGTGGTAAACCGCCTGCGCCAGGTGACCTCGGCCATCAAGCAGGATGGCGCCAACCAGGTCAACATCATCGCCAGCACCGCCGAGCGTCAGGCGGCGGTCGAGTTTGCCAAGGCCGGGGCCATCCGTCCGCGCATCGTTGGCGAGGCCATGCAGAGGATTACGGCCAACCAGGAAGTCGCCGCCGCCCTGTTCGAGATTTTGGAAACCCAGAACATCCTGGACGGCAAAGGCCAGTTGACCCTGGTGCCGCCGGGCAAGGAATTGCTCAACCAGTTGTTGGTGGCGGGCAAGAACAAGTAAGCGATAAAGCAAGAGGAGCGGTCACAAACGGGCCGCTCCTCTTTGATTCTGGAAAAACTTGCCAATCAGCGCAATCTGGCATATATTAATCTCAGTCGGCCGAAGTCCCAATCCCAGGATTTAGGCGGTGTATGCAGTCTGACTAATAATTGGCGTTTTTTTAAATTCAAGATGGAGATGAATATTGAAAAACAGAATTCCGCCATATGTGATAATTTTTCTCGGAATTGCATTTATTTTTTTGCTATGGTTCTACCCTTCTCAAATACCAGCTCCGTGGTTTGATGAGGGCTGGACTTTAGCAACAGCTCGTAATTGGATAGAAAATGGGCAATATGCTCGCTTATTGAATAATGAGCCAATTTCCGCAACTGGGATGGCTTGGAATTTCCCCGTAACTGGTCCAATTGCCTTATCTTTTTACTTCTTCGGATTTGGGGTATGGCAAGGGCGTCTACCAAACTCATTATTTACAATTTTATCTATATTCTTCATTTATTTACTTGCCAGGAAAATGTACAATGAAAAAATAGCTATTACATCGATTCTGATACTGCTTTTAGGGTTTCCTTTTCCATTACTCTATGGAAGACAAGCGATTGGCGAACCTGCCATGATTTTTTATTTGCTAGCGGGATACTACATCTTCTGGAGGCATTTAGAAAAACATTCAATTGTAAGTTTCGGCGCGGGTATGTTGCTGTGGGGTTTGGCATTAACGTCCAAACAGCAAGCTTTGCCTTTTTGGACTCTTTCTATGGTTATGGCAGTTTTATTTGCGAGCATAAGACGAGACACTTTTATTTTTTGGACTACTTTGAGTGCCGTATCAGGAACATTGATCGCATGGCAAGGGATGTTAAAATTTCAACATTTACTAGAAAAAAATCTGCCGTTATATGGGGCTCCCATGAAAGGACTACTGGGAGTAACAGGCTGGGCTCCAATTTTGGAACTTCGTGTAGAAGCATTGATCCTAATCGTCGTATTGGCTTTGCCAATACTGATCGGCTTAATCTATGCTTTGTTCTTAGAGCGATCTATTGGGGAAATAGAGGAAAACACACGGCCATTATTTTATCTGCGTTTAGTTTATTGGAGCTTAATATCAAGTTGGCTTTTCTGGTTTGTAACACTTGCAATGCCTTGGGCTCGTTACCTATATCCCCCCGCTTTCCTTGGTAGTATATTTATTGCAGTGCTAATATTCAAACTTACAGATGGCCTAAATTTTTCTCGAGTAATTAATTCGATAAGTATTATGCTGCGAAAAATTCGTTTTACGACTGAAGGCCTAAAAGCAATATTTTGTATTATTTTATTATCTTATATGGGTTCTATCGTCATAAATAGACATAGTTTTATCTTTAAGGTTCCGAATCATGATGCCGAAAGGATTGCTGAATATTTAAATCAATCAATGCCGGTCGATGCATACATTGAAACTTATGATAGCGAACTCCTTTTTTTAGTGCAACGTCGATTCCATTATCCTCCAGACCAAGTTCAAGTGGAATTAAACAAGCGCACATTTCTAGGCCAATCGGTAGAAATCCAATATGACCCAATGTTATTTGACCCACACTATATAGTGGTTGGCCCTTTTAGTAATATGTGGGGATTGTACAATTCAACTGTAGCGCAAAGGGATATTTGGAAATTAATCTATGAATTACCAGGTTACAAAGTCTACGAACGTGTGCAGCAAGAGTGACAGGCCTCAGTTTTTATACCCAACCGAAATGAGGGTTTGAGCAGGTTGCTGGTGGCGGTCACAAACGGGCCGCCCCTCTTTGATTCTGGAAAAATTTGCCAATCAGCGCAATCTGGCATATATTAATCTCAGTCGGCCGAAGTCCCAATTTGGGTTCGGGCGGTATGCGCAATCTAATGAATGGCTGAACGCGTTGAAGACAGCATTGTGTATCGGTACCCAATCCACAGGAGCAATGATGACACCTGAACATCGAATTTTCGCGATGAAATTTGCAAATATCTATCCGGCTTACGTTCACAAAGCGGAACGCAAAAATCGTACCAAAGAAGAAGTCGACCAAATCATCTGCTGGTTGACCGGCTATGACCAGGCCGGGCTGCAACAGCAAATCGAACAGGGAAATGATTTTGAAACCTTTTTTGCGCAAGCGCCGGCCTTTCATCCAAACAGTTCGCTTATCAAGGGCTCGGTGTGCGGTGTTCGCCTGGAAGAGATTGAAAACCCGCTGATGAAAAAAATACGCTATTTGGACAAACTGATTGATGAACTCGCAAAAGGAAAAGCGATGGAGAAGATTCTGTGGCAGTAAGTCGCCTGGCACAGGAGCGGTCGCGAGCGGGCCGCTCCTTTTTGATTCCCGCAAAAACTTGCCAGTGACCGCAATCTGACGTATAGTAATATAAGTGTGTTAAATTCCCAATTTGGGGTTCAGTCGGTATTTGCAGACTGATTAATAGTTGGCTGTTTTATTTGGAGGATAAAAAAATGACTTTTAGGTTTAGAAAATCTATCAAAATAGCATCTGGAGTCAGGGTGAATTTTGGGAAGAAGGGAGGTAGTTTATCTGTTGGTGGGCGAGGTGGTTCCGTAAACTTTGGTAGTAGAGGAGTTTATAGTAATGTTGGCATTCCGGGCAGCGAGTTAAGTTATCGTTCTAAACTCGGTGGCAATATACCAGCTCAGCGAAATAATATTCAACCTAATAGGTCGAACCAAAGTGGGGCAAGTTCTGTTGAAATGAAAATTTCTTTGGCTTTACAAGAAGATGGTTCAGTTACATTCAAAGACGCTCAAGGAAATTTATTATCTGATGATTATATTGCCCAGGCTAAACGACAGAATAAAGAATTCCTAATTAATTGGCTGGAAGAAAATTGCAGTGAAATAAATCAGCAAATCGAAACCTTGGTAAACCTTCATTTCGCAACTCCATCACCTGATACTGAAATTTCATTTATGCCTGCTACCTTTGATGAACTTGAGCCTACACCACCCTCCGCAAATTTTCCAGAACCACAACCAACACCACCAATCTTGAATAAATATGGTTTCTTAGCGAAGAGGATCGATTTTTTCAAAGAAATGGTTGACAAGAAAAATAATAACCTTCAACAATCTTATAAGTCAAAGTTAGAAAGATGGGAAGCAAACAAAGCGGTTTTTGAAGCAAATTATTCCGTGAAATACAAAGAATATCAGAAAAAACTGGAAGAACACAATAAGGCAAAAATAGAATTTAGCGAGAACCAAGAAAAAAGACGGAAATTTATAGATGAAGATCGCTTGAACAGTCCAAATGCTATGCAAGAATTCTTGATTGAGGCATTTCAAGCCATTGTTTGGCCAAGAGAAACAGATGTATCATTTGAAATTATCGATAATGGAAAAAGTGTTTTAATTGATGTAGACCTACCAGAGATCGAAGATATGCCAGAACAACAAGCAGAAGTAAGCAAGAAAGAACTTAGAATAATCCATAAAGACATTTCGGAAACTCAATTAAGAAAAAACTACTTTACACATATTCATGCAATTGGTTTTCGACTTATTGGAGAAGTTTTTGTTTCACTACCTTCTGCCGAGTATGTTGTTTTATCTGGCTATTCTCAAAGACCTGACAGGAAAACAGGGAATATCGTTGACGAATATTTATATAGTGCCAGGGTTTCTCGCAATAAGTGGGAAAACATTGATTTTAATAATTTAATGGCTATTGATGTAACCAGTTGTTTTGAAGAATTTGATCTACGACGGAAGGCAACAAAAACAGGAGTAATGACACCAATAGAACCTTTTCAGTCATAAGAAGTGCCTACCGACGAGCAGTAGCATCAACCCCTGACGAATATCCAAACCAGAAGCCCCGGAGTCTTGTTCAAGACTCCGGGGCTTCTGGTTTACTGGCTGTTACTTCTTGCCCTCCACATAGACCCTGACCGCCTCGCGCATGAACGCGGCCAGTTGCGGGTGCATGGCGTCGAAGTTTTTCTTGAAGCGCGGGTCTTCGACGTAGCCGTCGGCAATCCCGAGCAGTTGCTCCGGGCTGGGGGTCCAGAAGTAGTCCATGTGCGCCCGCCAGCGTTCGACCAGCGCCTGGGCTTCAGCTGAATCCGCGCCGCGGGGCATGGCGGCAATCATCTCGACGTAGATTTGCTTGCCCTCGGCCAGGATGGCTTGCTGCCTGTCCCTGCCGTAGGCCTTCCAGCGGCGGTTCGATTCGCGCACGGTTTCGGGGTCGTAGGTTTGCTCGGCCTCCAGGGCGTACTTCTCTTCTTCCTCGGGGGTAAAGCCGGAAAAAATCTCTTTGTTGTTCATCTCTTTTTGTCCTTTCAGGTGCAAAATGGTGTCGTCCACCGTCTGAACGAGCTGCTCGAGGCGCGTGATGCGCCGGGCAATCTCGATTTTGTGACTCTCCAGCGCCGCCAGGACATCGAAATCGCGGCGTCCCATGATTTTTTTGATGTCGTCCAGTGGCAGGCCCAGTTCGCGATAAAACAGGATTTGCTGCAAGCGCAGGGTGGCCTGCTCCCCGTAGTAGCGATA
>JAGXRB010000171.1 GCA_018336075.1 Bacteroidota bacterium | reverse complement strand
CCTGAGAGGTCTGAAAGAACGCTATGAAACCCATCATAAAGTACGTATTCTTGATGAAGCCATCGTAACAGCGGTTGAATTGTCGCAACGATACATCACAGACAGATTTCTACCGGACAAAGCGATCGACCTTATAGACGAAGCAGCTTCCAGGCTTAAGCTGCAAATCAATTCATTACCTGAAGAACTTGAAAAGGTTGAACGCAGAATCCGTCAACTGGAAATTGAACGTGAAGCAATAAAACGTGAAAACGACCAACAAAAACTCGGTCAAATATCAAAAGAACTTGCCGACCTTAGTGAAGACAGAAACAGGACGCATGCAAAATGGCAAGCCGAAAAATCTCTGGTTGATGAAATACAGAAGTTCAAAAAACAAATAGAAACTTATAAACTTGATGCTGAACAAGCTGAACGCGACAGCGATTTTGGACGCGTTGCCGAACTACGTTACGGCCACATAAGGGATGCAGAGAAAAATATCGAAACGGCCAAAAGAAAACTCAAAGAACTCCAGGGAGACAATCCATTGATTAATGAAGAAGTATGCGCCGAAGATATTGCTGAAATAGTTTCACGTTGGACAGGCATTCCGGTGAGTAAAATGCTCCAAAGTGAACGCGAAAAATTATTACATCTTGAAGAACATCTTCATCAGCGTGTTGTAGGTCAGGATGAGGCTATAAGTGCAGTTTCCGATGCTATCCGCAGAAGCAGATCCGGTTTGCAAGATGCAAAAAGACCTGTTGGTTCGTTTATTTTTCTTGGCACAACTGGGGTTGGAAAAACTGAACTTGCAAAGGCATTGGCTGAGTTCCTTTTTAATAATGAAAATGCCCTTGTACGAATCGATATGTCCGAATATCAGGAAAGACATAGTGTTTCCAGACTCATTGGTGCGCCTCCGGGATATGTTGGTTATGATGAAAGTGGACAGTTAACCGAAGCCGTCAGAAGAAAACCATATTCAGTGGTTTTGCTGGATGAAATTGAAAAAGCACACCCTGATGTATTCAATATTTTATTGCAAGTACTTGATGATGGAAGACTTACAGATAACAAAGGACGAACGGTCGATTTCAGAAACACAATTATCATCATGACCTCCAACATTGGTTCTATGATTATACAGGAAAACATGGCAAAACAAGAGGTCAATGATCAAAATTCTTTTGAAAAACTTCGCAATCAAGTATTTGAGATTCTGAAAACACAACTACGACCTGAATTTCTAAACAGAATAGATGATATAATTATGTTCAGACCACTTTCGAAGTCTGAAATCATTGGAATTGTGCGTCTTCAGTTTAGAATGGTTCAGCAAACATTATTGAATAACGGATTCAACATCGATATTACCGAAAATGCCCTTGAACATATTGCCAATGCAGGTTTCGACCCACAATACGGAGCTCGTCCTGTGAAGCGCGTTTTACAAAAAGAGATGCTGAATGAACTGTCAAAAATGATTTTATCAGGTAAACTTTTGAAAGAAAAGAAAGTTATTGTTGATTCAGATTTGAACACACTCATTTTCAGGCAAGAAAGTTAAATGCTCTTCAAGGCAATGATATAATATACAAATTTATGCAGATTGACAAGCCTGCATAAATTCATTTGATTGGTTTTTTCTTTTTCTTTGCAGCCCGAAAAGGAATCAAATGCATATTTTCTATTTGCCGGAAGCCACTCAAGGCTATATGAATCTACCTGAAGAAGAGTCCAAACACTGTGTCCGTGTGTTGAGACTTGAGGCAGGAGAAAACATACTGATTACAAATGGAAAAGGACATTTATTCGATGCAACACTTATCGATGCACATCCTAAAAAGGCTATTGTTGAGCTTTCTGCAGCCCGAAAAGGTTATGATTACTGGCCTTTTCATCTTCACATTGCAATTGCGCCTACGAAAAACATCGAACGTCTGGAATGGTTTCTTGAAAAAGCAACGGAGATTGGCATTGATGAAATAAGCCTCTTCACATCTTATCACTCAGAAAGAAGGATTGTAAAAACAGAGCGACTTGAGAAGATTTTAACAGCTGCCATGAAACAATCTGTCAAATCCCGTTTACCAAAAATAAATGATGTAATCCCGTTTGACAGATTTATTAAATCAGAAATCAAAGGTCAGAAATTTATTGCCTGGATCGATGATGAAGTCAGCGAGCAACTTTTAGATGCTTGTCTGCCTGAAACAGATTGCACGATTCTGATTGGTCCCGAAGGAGATTTCAGCAAAGAGGAAGTAAATCTGGCAATAGAAAATGGATACAAGCCAATAAGCCTGGGAAAAGCGCGTTTAAGAACTGAAACAGCAGGACTGGCATCTTGTCATATAGTACAACTAATAAATTATCTTAAAAAGTAATGAGGCACATTTTAATTGTTATAGTACTCTTTTTTAATATTTTAGCAATATCTGCTCAAAGCGATGTTCAAATTGCACTTTTAAAATACCGCGGAGGTGGAGACTGGTATGCCAATCCAACATCATTGCCCAATCTGGTTAAGTTTTGCAACGAACAACTCGGAACCAATATAAAAGAGGAAATAGCTACCGTTGAAACTGGAAGCGAGCAACTTTTTAACCATCCTTTTGTTCATATGACAGGGCATGGAAATGTACTATTTGATGCCAGAGAAGCACAAAATTTACGTAATTATCTCATTTCAGGAGGTTTTCTTCATATTGATGATAATTACGGAATAGACCCATTTGTGAGAACTGAAATGAAAAAGGTGTTTCCAGAGTTGGATTTTGTTGAGCTACCAGCCGACCACCTTATTTATAATCAAAAGTATAGTTTTCCGAATGGATTACCAAAAATCCATGAACATGACGGAAAGCCGGCACAAGGTTTTGGACTTTTCTGGGAGGGCAGACTTGTGTGTTATTACACTTTCGAATGTGATCTTGGCGACGGATGGGAAGACCCCACCGTACATAGTAACTCTCAAGAAACCAGATTGAAAGCATTGAAAATGGGTGCAAATTTAGTTCAGTTTGTTTTTACCCAGTAATTATCTTCCCTGACTTTTTTTATTATCAATAATCATTCAAAATCAACTAGTTAAATCTTTAAAAAACAAATGGAAATAATCATTGGTGACAAAAGCAACCCATTTCCACAATATGGCTATCTGCATACTATTCTGAGTTTTAAGTCACAATTTGCTGATGAAAGAAGGATTGACATCTGGCTTCCGGAAGGCTATGATTCGAAAAAAAAATATGCTGTACTTTACATGCACGACGGACAAAATCTTTTTAATCCATCAGTAGGCTTTCATGGTCAGATATGGTCCGTGGATGTTGCGCTGCAATCGTTGATTTTAAAAGAAAAAGCAAGACCCACTATTGTCGTTGGTGTTTGGAATACAGGCAAAAGATATCAGGAATACCTCCCTGCTCCTGCTTTTAATTTACTATCAGAAGAGCTGCGTTCGATGATACTGCGTGAGCATAGTAATCCAGGCCTCAGACCAATGAGTGACGAATACTTAAGGTTTTTGGTTGAAGAACTGAAGCCTTTTATTGATTCAAATTATTCCACCTTGTCTGACAGTTCAAATACTTTCGTTATGGGTTCAAGTATGGGTGGGTTGATTTCAGCCTATGCCATTGCACAATATCCTGAAGTCTTCGGTGGAGCAGGTTGTGTGAGTACACATTGGCCTTTGAGTCTACACCTGAATGACGAATCTTTATCGTGGCCCTTTATTCAATGGTTAAGCGAAAATTTACCTTCACCGGAAAACCATCGATTATACTTTGATTTTGGAACTGAAACTATTGATGCATTTTATGAAATCCATCAAAACAATATGGATGAGGTAATGCATCAATCAGGATATGAAGATGGAAATAATTGGATGACTTTGAAAGATGAGGGTGCACCTCATAGCGAAGCTGCATGGAAAAACAGAGTTAAAATACCATTGGAGTTTCTTTTAAGACCTTAGTAATTAGATAAATCCAGTTTTACTACTAAAGTCTCACCAAAAGCACTTATCCCGTATCATTTATATGTTTCAAACGAATCATCTCTTTAATTGAAAGATTTTTTCCTTTCATTTAAATGAAAACATCTTCATTGAATTTCTTCAGAATTCTTACAGTCGTTTCAGGACTCATCCGTGATAGAGATAGTTCAGCATATTTTTTCTAGAGAAGAAAAGCTTTTCTTGTCTATTTTAATACCTTTTTTATTTAGAATCATTAAAAATTAGCCGATTCTAACCAAACAAGTACTTAACAAACAAGAGGAGTAAATCTGAATATATATTTTTATGCTCTACAATACTTTTATATATATTTGATTTAGTTCATTTTATAATTATATAATACACTACAACTGCTATCATAAAAAATCACACTCATATAACATGTGGTTATTTTACGTCTTAATTAGTCTAATTTTGGTGTGAAGTTAAAAATAAGCACAATGTTTACTTTCAGACACGCACAGAAATCCATTCAGCTCATAGATTCTTTTCTTGATAAGGTAGATCAGGGTATCATAATTTTCAAAGAAGGTGTCAATAATTACCTGGCAGGTAATAATGAAAGCTTCCTTAATAACCTTAGAACTTTATCAACACTGGAAACTGAGGCAGATATAATCCGGAGAAAGGTCGAAAATATATTGTACACGCAATCACTTATGCCGCAGCTAAGGGGTGATATTATGCGTTTAATGGAGGAGCTTGACAATATCATTGATCTTGCGAAAAAGAACCTGTATCAATTTGATGTTGAAATACCTTTTATTCCAGCCGAGCTAAATCAGGATTTATCTAAACTTACTGAGCTTACAGTTGCGGCATGCGAATCAGTGATGCCAGCTGCCAGAGCCTATTTTCGAGATCCAGTTTCAATAAAAGAAAAGATACACAGGGTTTATTTGTACGAAAAAGAAGCCGACAAACTTGCTGATGCCATTAAAAGGAAAGTTTTTCATGACATGCCAAATTTAAAGCTGAGTGAGAAATTTCATTTAAGATATTTCACTTTGCACATCGAAACGCTATCAGATGCAGCAGAAAAGGCAGCTGACCTTCTTTCAATAATGGCAATTAAACGAACACTTTAATACATGCTGTTTCTGGTATTCATATCAAGCGGATTGTTTTTAGGTTGGTCATTGGGCTCCAATGATGCAGCAAATATTTTTGGCACTGCAGTTGGTTCAAAAATGATTCGATTTAAACAAGCAGCGCTGATAGCCAGTATTTTTGTAATTCTGGGAGCAGTTTTTCAGGGCAAAGGGGGCGCTGAGACACTGAATTCCTTAGGTGCTGTTGATGCCCTCGCGGGCGGATTTACAGTTTCTTTATGTGCGGCATTGACCGTTCTTTTTATGACGAAACGTGGTTTGCCGGTTTCAACAAGTCAGGCAATTGTTGGTGCCATTATGGGATGGACTTATTTCACAGGAAATGAAGCTGATTACAGAGTACTTACAAAGATTGTAAGTACCTGGATCAGCGGACCATTTTTAGGAATGATTTTCTCAGCAGGGCTTTATTTGCTTGTCAGGAAGTTTTTGGCCAAAGCAAAATTCCATGTTATAAAGCTTGACACCTATATAAGAATAAGTTTGATCATTGCCGGTGCTTTTGGAGCCTATAGCCTTGGAGCCAACAACATTGCCAACGTAATGGGGGTTTTTATCAATGCAGCACCAAATATAGAGCTCAACTTTGGTTTGTTTGTTCTTGATGGAGTGCAGGTCCTTTTTCTAATTGGTGGGCTTGCAATCGCCTTAGGAATATATACTTACAGCGAAAAGGTTATGAAAACTGTCGGAAACGGGATTCTTTCTCTGTCACCTGAAGCTGCAATTGTAGTTGTTTTTTCACAGGCCATTGTACTTTTTCTATTTTCATCAGTAAAACTTGCTGATTTAATGATCAGTATTGGTCTGCCCCCATTTCCAATGGTTCCTGTTTCAAGCACGCAGGTTGTTGTTGGATCGGTCTTAGGAATTGGCTTGATCAAAGGATCGCGTGAGATAAAAACAAAAATGATGCTTGGCATTGCTTTGGGATGGATAACAACGCCCATTGCTGCAGGCCTGCTGAGTTTCTTTTTGCTCTTTTTCATCCAAAACGTTTTTAATCTTCAAATCACTTCGACAATACATAAAGCAGTTACAGCTCAAGCAGATATTATTGAATCAGGTAACAATCTTGTACAATTTAATCTAATTCTTCCCGGAATTTTTCTGGTCACCGCCGCCATAATTGTGTTGTTGGTTTTTATTGTACTGAGGCAACAGAAACTCAGGTTAAAAACAGAAAATGAGCTTTTGATGCATCAAAATCAACTTTTTCAGGCACAACGGACTTTAACGACGCTTGAAATGAACACTGTACAGTCAGCAAATGATGCGCTCCATTCAAAGCTTGAAGCAAGAAGAAAAGAATTTATCGATATGGCATTCAACCTGACAGAGCAGCGCCTGTTTCTTGAGGAGTTAAACTCGAGGCTTGATGATAGCATTGAAGTTGAAAACAACCCTGAAATTAGAAGTAAATTATATGGAATCCAATCACTGATTCAACAAAAGCTTACCTTCTCAAGAGAAAAAGAAACATTTTATGGTGAGGTAGAACTGATACATAAAGAGTTCAAAATGAAGCTCGAAAATGCATATCCAGACCTTACAGATCAAGAAAAAAAATTGGCAACTCTTATTCGTTTGAACTTATCAAACAAGGAAATTGCAACACTATTGAGTATCTCACCTAAAAGTGTTGAGGTTGCAAGATACCGTTTAAAAAAGAAACTAGGACTGGAAAAAGATGACAGTCTGATGCAATTCATTATAAACCTTTAATCATTTATCGCTTATGAAAAGAATTATTCTTTTAATTGCCTTCTTTCTGGGACTTACAGGCTCAGTTTTGATGGCACAATCGCGCTCAGTCACCGGAACTATCACTTCCTCGGTGAATGGCAGTGCCCTGAGTGAGGCTTCAGTCAGGCTAAAGGGGGCAATAACTGCTGCTCAAACCGGAACAGATGGTCGTTATACCATTGAAGTCCACGAAAACTCATCTGATATTCTTGTGTTTAATCATGCTGATCATGACGAAGTAGAAGTTTATCTGAATGGAAAAACCTCAATGGATATTGAACTTACCAGCAATATTCGTTTTAATCAATATGGAGTGCGTGTAAACAGAAATCCATTGTTTGCAGAAGAAAGAAACGGAATCCTTGTCCTGGAAAGCTATGAAAATAACTATAAAATGTGGTTTGACATCAGAGTTCAGGTGGATGGTGCTATGTTTTACGGAAAACCACTAAACCCAATCGGAAACGGCACCTCTATCAGAAGAGCAAGGTTTGCAGCAAAAATGGAATTTGGCAATCATTGGTATGGCGAATTTGATATGGACATTTCAAATTCAGAACTCGAACTAAAAGACGCTTACATTTCCTATACTTTTAATAATGGAATCATGTTAAAAGTAGGTAATTACAAGGAAGGCTTTTCGATGGAATCAACCACTACTTCACGCTATCTGACTTTTATCGAAAGACCGATGGCAGTGAATACTTTTGCCCCTTCACGACATGTCGGTTTTACTACGACCTATCACAAAGACTGGCTGCTATTCATTGGAGGTATTCATTTTCAGGCTGTGGACGGTCTGGATGAGAGATTGTTTTCAAAAGACAACAATAAGGACTATGGTGTTGACGAAGGTATCTCCTGGACAGGAAGACTTGTAGTTATGCCATTTCATAAAGATTTTGAACAAGGATTGCATTTTGGCTTAGCCGGTTCATACCGCACTCCAAAAACAGATGCAGAAGTTCCCGGAACAATGCGTTATGATACACGTTCTCTCAGCTCAATCAACCGTAAAAAATATATCGACACAGATTTGATGGGCAACATTGATTACGCAACAATCAGTGGAATTGAAATAGCCGGTTATCACAAAAACATCAGACTTCAGGGAGAATATCTCATGAGCAGTGTTTATCGCAAAGATGATGGTGCGACAGAAAACTTTGATGGATTCTATGTTATGGGAAGTTACCTGCTTTTCAAAGGTAAATATAACTACAACAAAACTGAAGGCGAATTCACACAGGTTGCACGCGGAAAATCATGGGGTGATATTGAGCTCGCCTTGCGCTACGATTATCTGAATCTCAACAGCGGAATGGAAAAAATTATGGCTGGCGCTGGTGAAGGCTTAACAGTAGGCTTGAATTTTTATGCCAACAACAATGTCAAAATCATGCTTAATTACGCCTATTTAAACCATGATCGCTATGCTAGTGGAAAGAATAAACTCTTCGTTGGATATGATGAAAAAGGAGAGCTTACCAGAAATCCAAAGTTAGTTGTTGATCCCACAGGTAAAGCTGGCAATGACTATCATATGGTTGCCGTAAGGTTTGAGATTGATTTTTAATAAGTTACTAACAAATAATAGCATACAAAATGAAAGTTAGAAATTTGATTTTATTGCTCACATTTTTGAGCATATTTATCACGTCTTGCGTAAAAGACGAAATTTTTCAGGGACCTCCTGTTATCAGTGAGTTAACACTTAATCCACAAGCGCCTGCTGAAAATCAATCAGTTACTGTCAGCGCTAAAGTTACCGACATGAACAGTGTTCAAACAGTTACGCTGTTTTACAGTAATGGTGGTGCATATACACAGGTTCTAATGACTGGATCTGGAAGCATTTATACTGCACAGATTCCAGGACAGGCTTCTGATGTGACTGTAAACTTCTACATTGAGGCAAAAAATGAAGCAGGTCTTTCGGCTTACCATCCTTCCGGAGCCCCCGCAACAACTGCTGCTTTCACAGTTGGAGCACCACTTATTCTAATGAATGAAATCTATTCCAGAGGAGTGCCGGATGCACCAGACTGGATAGAAATTTACAATGCTTCAGATGTGGCAGTAGATATTAGCGGTTACAAAATTTATGATGCCGGTGGTCAAACTGGCTCAAAACCAAAATTGCCAATTCCTGCCGGAACTATAATTCCAGCAAAAGGTTTCTATGTTATGGTGACAGATGTTGGTGGTGATAGCGGGTTTGGCTTATCAAGCGCCGGTGAAGAAGTGTGGCTGGAAAATGCAAAAGGAAATATTATTGATAACTATGCATTTGGCCCGATGGATCTTACACAGTCAATCGGCCGCAACCCTGATGGATCGCCAAACTGGGAGCTTTTAAACACAATTACCAAAGGTGCTCCAAATAGCGCTGCACTACCAGATCCAGAAATAAAAATGAATGAGATTTTCTCTCAAGGTACTGCAGAAAGTCCTGATTGGATTGAGTTATACAACAATTCAGCTTTTGAAGCTGACCTTGCTGGTTGGAAAATCTATGACAGTGGCGGTCAAACAGGAAGCAAACCTAAAATGACTCTTCCTGCTGGTTCAGTTATTCCTGCAAAAGGATTTTTGGTTGTTGTTGTTGACAACGGATCTGAGAGTAGTTTTGGTCTTTCAAGCAACGGAGAAGAGGTATGGCTTGAAAAACCTGCTGGAGCGATAAGCGACAATATTACCTTCCCTGCCCTAACTGCAACCCAATCATATGGTCGTTTCCCTGACGGATCAAATAATCTGCAGGTTCTGGAAACAGTTACACGCGGAGCTGCTAACAGCAATGCTATCCCTGTTGTGGCAAAAGTTGTGATGAATGAGATATATTCCCGCGGCACGACTGAGGCCCCTGATTGGATAGAACTTTTCAACGATGGAGATGCTGAAGTGAATATCAGTGGCTGGCTAATTTACGATAGTGGTGGAAACGGTGGAACTAAACCGAAAAAAGCTATCCCTGAAGGAACTATGATCTCCGCAAAAGGATTTTATGTTATCGTTGTAGATGATGGTACTGAAAGTGGTTTTGGCCTTTCAAGTAATGGTGAAGAAGTTTGGTTTGCCAAACCTGATGGAACTGTTGTTGATAACGCAACATTCCCTGCGTTAACTGAAACACAATCTTTTGGCCGTTTCCCCGATGGAACAACAAATTGGCAGGTTTTGGAGACAATCACAAGAGGCACAGCCAACAGCACAGTTATTCCGGTGAATACTATTATCCTGATGAATGAGATTTATTCAAGAGGTACTCCTGAAAACCCAGATTGGATTGAAATTTATAACGCTTCCACAGTTACCGTTAATCTCACAGGTTACAAAATCTATGATAGCGGTGGTAATGGTGGCACAAAACCTAAAAAAGTAATCCCTGAAGGAACAGCAATTCCAGCAGGTGGCTTTTATGTTATCGTTGTGGATGATGAATCAGCAAGTGGTTTTGGACTTTCAAGCGGTGGTGAAGAAGTTTGGCTTGAAAAACCAGATGGAACTATAATCGATAATTTGGCATTTCCGGCAATGGATGTAACCCAAAGTTACGGTCGTTTTCCTGATGGATCAGAGAACTGGCAGCTGCTGAATGCGCTTACACCTGGAGCACCAAACAGCAATACAACTGCACCAACAGTTGAATTGATCCATTACTGGCATTTCAACAATTTACCTTCCGGAACATTAACTGATCCTGTTTTAGCAGACTTTACAGCAGCAGGCGTTGGTCAATCCAATATAACATATCCCGGAACAGGCGCAGGTTACATGGACAATGTCTCTCCCGGAAGCGATATTAATGCCCGTATGGAGCAAATCGCTGGTTTAGGCTTGAGACCAAGAAACCCCGCCAACACCAGAGAATTATTAATAGTTGCACCTTCAACTGGTTATACAGGATTAATTGTAACTTATGCTGCTATGCGCTCGAGCAGTGGCGCTGCTCAGGAAGAGTTTTATTATTCTGCAAATGGAGGAACTGATTGGATTAAAGTTGGTGAGGCTTTTGATATTGCACTGGACTGGGCAATACATACCTTTGACTTATCTTCAATCGCTGCAATAAACAACAATAACAACCTTCAGTTTAAAATACTGTTTGTAGGAGTTGGCTCAGATGGGACATCCGGAAATAATCGACTCGATAATATTTCGATTGAGGGTACTAAACGCAAATAAATAATTATTTTAAGGGATATCTTGAACTAGATCATTGATTTATAAATAGTCTGAGATATCCCTTTTTCATTTTATACAGTAAAGATAATCAACATAAAATATCCCGATAAAATAATGAGCCAGGAAGAATTAAAGATAGGCGAAATTTCAAAACCACGTTTTGAGTTTCGAACATTCGGCCAAAACTTTGATAGCGCACATCACCGCATGGCGCGACTTTCAATGCCGATTCCGGAAAAAGTTTGGGAACGTCACTCCGATGAGATTTACATCATTTCAAGAACGAATGACATCAATAATACAAAAATACGTGATGGCAAAATGGACATTAAAACGTATGTGCAAACAGTTGATGGCCTTGAACAATGGAATCCTTTGATGAAAGGTGAATTTCCTATTAAGTCAGAAGTACTTGAAAATGAAGTTTTTCCTGCATTTATGGTAGAAATGCCCAAACTGGAAAAAGAAACAACTACTTATGAAGAGTTCATTGAGATGATAAAAAAGCATCCAGACCTTGCAGCAGTGCGTGTGCACAAGCAAAGACTGGGGTATATGGTCAACAATACCATTTGCGAATATGGCGAGGTGCTTATAAATGGAGCAAAAATCGTAACCATTAATTCAGAATCCACTGAAGTAGAGGATATTCTAAAAACAATCAAAGATGTACGTCTTGAAGGTGTCGAAAACATCAACTATCTTCAGGCTATAAAACGCATAATTGGCATGACTGACAAACCTTTAGCAAACGAGAAATAATGGCACAGGAAATTGAACGAAAATTTTTGGTAAGTGGCGAATTCAAGTCAATGGCTGTGAAAGAGACACGCATTACGCAAGGCTACCTTTCTTCTGTTCCGGAGCGGACAGTCAGGGTTCGCATCAAGGGAGAAAAAGGCTTCATCACTATTAAAGGTATTGGCAGCGCATCCGGCGCAAGCAGGTATGAATGGG
>JAGXRB010000170.1 GCA_018336075.1 Bacteroidota bacterium | reverse complement strand
AGGCTCTGTCGGCAAAAACCTCGGAAGCGTAGGGAAGTCCGATTTTTTTTGCAGCGCTAATCATTTCTGAACCAGACAAGCAGAAAAGAATTAATCTTACATCAATTTCTTTGATTGTTTCTGCAATCACGCAAGCCATTTCAAAATCTACAGCTGCCGAATTATACATGGCTCCATGCGGTTTTACGTGAGTTAACCGGCCTCCTAGAACTTCAGTCATACTTTTTAGTGCACCTACCTGATACAAGATTGAAGCCCTCAGTTCTTCGTGACTAATCTGAATTTGTTTTCGGCCAAATCCTTCTTTATCTGCATATCCGGGGTGCGCTCCGATATTTACGCCATGCCTGATTGCAAGTTTTATCGTTTTTTCAATTGTAACCGGATCGCCGCCATGGAAGCCGCAAGCTATATTGGCCGAACTGATAAAGGGCATTATAGCTTCGTCATTGCCGGTAATTTCTGAACCAAATCTTTCACCCATATCGCAGTTGAGATCGATTGTCATTTTTTGCAGGATTAAATTAAACCAAAAACATGTAACAGACTCCTTACACCTAAGCCAAAAGCTATTAAAACAACCACGCCTCCTAATAGATTTGTCATCCGGTTATTAACATTTGCTCCCATTATTTGCGGACTGTTCATCACCCAAAGCAAATAAATTGCAATCACCGGCAACAAGATTCCATTGGCTGCCTGCGCAAAAAGAATGACTTCAATCGGTCTGAAGCCAAACATTGAAAACACAATTCCAACCCCAATAATACTGATCCAGACCAATCTGAACTTAAGTGATTTCAAATCTTTTTTCCATCCAAGAATCCCTGCTGTGGCATAGGCTGCCGCAAGCGGGGCAGTAATCGCCGATGAAATCCCTGCTGCAAAAAGACCTGTTCCGATAAAATATTTAGCATAGCTTCCAAGCAAAGGTTCCAATTGAACAGCAAGGTCAGCGCCACTGGAAATAGTCCCATTTATGCCAAAAAAAGCTGCGGCTGAAGTGACAACTATTGCCATAGAAATGAATCCGCCAAGAATCACCGAAACAAATATATCTTTTCTTGATTCTGAAAGATCGTCTGCGTCCTTCCAACGCTCCTGAACTGCCGATGCATGCAGAAAAAGGTTATAAGGAACAACTGTTGTTCCTATCAGGCCTGCAATGGTCAACAATGATCCATCCGGAAAAGCCGGTATAAACATGCCTTTAAAAACGGCTGATATCTCAGGATTTACGACAAAAGCTGTTGTAAGAAAGGTGAGACTCATCAGAATGACAAGGCCAATCAGAAAGCGTTCAATAATTTTATAACTGCCTGTAAAAAGTATGGCAGCGGCAATGATGCCAACTGAAGCAGCCCAAAAACCAATTGGAATTGTTAATTCCGGAAACAATAACTTAAGCCCGATGGAAGCACCCAGCAGATTTCCGGTTTCAAAGGCTGCATTGCCGATTGTGATGGCTGAAATTATCAGCAGGGCTGTTAAAAATTTTGTAACAGGTTTGTTAAAGTGTTTGCGAAGGGCTTCTCCAAGTCCTTGCCGGCTGATGATGCCAAGTCTGGACGCCATTTCCTGAAGTACGATGGTGGCAATAACGGAAAAAACCAACCCCCAAAGCAAAGCATACCCAAAACTGGCGCCTGCAATGGAACAGGTAGTGATGGTGCCTGGTCCGATAAATGCGGCCGTCACCAATGCGCCAGGTCCAAATCTGAAACCTTTTCTTTTTTTTGCTTTTTCAGCAGAATTAGCCATCTATTGTCTTTAATCTTAATGAAGGCATAAAAGTAAAAAAAAGAGGACACAAATAAAATCAATTGTTTTTCAAACCTCAATAACGTGGATGATTTGATTTCATTAAAAGGGAAAAGCAATTGCGTTATCCTTTGAAATCATTAAAAGTTAGAACTGATTTATCTAAAATCTTAAAACAAAATAAGTTGTTGAAATATGCTGCAATTATTAGATAAAGCACTTAAAGTTAAGTCTTATAAATATTTACATGGACTTACACAAAGAAAAGCACAACGCCTCCAACACTGATGACTGCGCCAATATAGTCCATTAATCCGACTTTTTGTTTCAGCAGTATGGCTGCAGGTGGAATAATCAATATCGGCACAATTGCCATAAGGGTTGAAGCAATGCCTGTGCTGGTGTTTTGAATGGCAACAAGTGAGAAGGAAACGCCCAGAAACGGGCCGAAAAATGAGCCTATTGTGACGCCAGCCAGTGCAGTTTTGTTTGATAATGCTTTGAAAATTGAAACTGTTTTTCCGGTTATGGCGATGATGATTCCGAAGCCAATCATTCCGGCAATGATACGAATCTGTGTTGATGCAAATGGACTATAATCCTGCATGCCATATTTACTGAGTACCAAACCGCCTGCTTGTCCCAGCACTCCAAAAAATGCATAAAGAAGTCCTTTGAGAGGATATTTCAATTGAAAATTCTGCCCGTTTGGTTTATTAAAGATGGTTATTGAAATTCCGGTGACTGTAAGTGTCATTCCCAGAAGATGTTGTGTCCGCATACTTTCACCTAAGATCAGCCAGCCCAGAACGGCTGTGACGGGCGGTACAAATGTCATGATGAGCATTGCGATGCGCGAACTGATAAGCCGGTAACTGTGAAAAAGAAAATAATCGCCGAAAACAAATCCAACCAATCCTGACAAACTCAGCCATATCCAGGCGTGGGTTGAGGCATCTGTCGGCAATGGAATGCCGCGATAAAACCATGAAAAGATGGATAAAAATACCATCGCAAAAATAAGCCTCGTGATATTTACTGCGAGTGATCCTATTCTTTTCGTAGCAACCTCAAAAGAAAGTGCTGTGATAGTCCAGAAGAAGGCTACAAGCAATGATGCCAGTTCGCCGGTATAGTTTGAAAGATTCATTTTTTCAGATAAGTCGCCAAAGGTAAACGGAAATCTTTCTGCTAATGCTACTAATCAGTAAAAGGTCAAAAATGCAAGTTTGTGGCAGAACTTTCCAGCCCAGCTTTATCTTCTTTTTGCAGATGATGTCCTTGTTCTGCTTCTGGAAGCAGCCGTGATTCCTAAAACACCTAAAATACCACGGGTTATTTCTCTGATAATTGTATTTGTAACCGGACTTTTCATGACTGTTTCAAAGGTTCCTGGTGCGTTTTTTGTCCTTTGTGTAGGCTTTTGGTCTTGTTCTTTTGACAGTTCTCTTGCCTGATCTGCGATTTCAACTTTCTTTTGCAGCATCTCATAGGCACTTTCACGATCAATGATGTCGTTGTATTTATGGATTAATCTGCTTTTTTTGAGCAATTGCTCCATCTCTGTTTCAGTGATGATGTCCATCCTGGATTGTGGTGCACAGAGCAAACAATGTACGAGTGGAGTAGGAGTGCCTTTTTCATTGAGAAGCGTTACAAAAGCCTCGCCAATCCCAAGTTCGGTAAGGGTTTTATCAACTTCATAAAAAGCTGAAACCGGATAATTTTCAGCCACTTGTTTAATTTCCTTCCGGTCTTTTGCAGTAAAGGCCCGCAATGAATGTTGAATTTTTAGGCCAAGCTGACTTAAAACAGCGGTTGGAACATCATCTGGATTTTGCGTACAGAAAAATATGCCGACTCCTTTGGATCTTATAAGTTTTACAATCGATTCAATTTGATTGAGCAGCGCTTTGGAGGCTTCATTAAAAATCAAGTGTGCTTCGTCAATGAAAATCACAAGCTCAGGCTGATCCATATCGCCTCTTTCAGGAAATTGCTGATAGATTTCTGCCAATAAACAAAGCATGAAAGTTGAGAAAAGTTTAGGACTGCTTTGAATATCCACGAGTCTCAGGATACTGATAAAGCCTCTGCCTGAGTCGTCCAGCCTTACAAGGTCTTCCACATCGAAACTGCGTTCACCAAAAAAAATGTCTGCACCTTGTTGTTCGAGCTCAATTAGTTTACGCATGATGGCGCCAACAGAAGCATTGCTTATGAGTCCATAATCTTTTTGCACTTCAGCTTTTCCATCTCCGGTGAGATATTGAAGCACTGCCCTGAAATCTTTAATATCCAGCAATGGCAAACCACGGTCGTCACAATACTTGAATGTTAGCGCTACAGTGCCTTGTTGGGTATCGTTAAGTTCAAGAATTTTACTTAGCAGCACCGGTCCAAACTCGCTGATGGTAGCTCTCATACGCACCCCGCGTTCATTCGAAATGGTGAGTAACTCAACCGGATAGGGCGTCGCGTTCCATTTCTTGCCAATTTTATGATGCCGTTCATCAACCTTTGGATGCGGGTTTCCGGACTGAGAAAGTCCACTCAGATCTCCTTTTATATCCATCATTAAAACAGAAATACCGCTGTCAGAAAGGCTTTCAGCGAGTCCTTGAAGCGTTTTGGTTTTTCCTGTACCGGTTGCGCCAGCAATCAAGCCATGTCTGTTAAACATCTTTAAGGGTGCTTTCACCTGAAGGTTTTCAATTGCTTCACCGTCAAGTATAGCGCCTCCTAAAACAATTGAATCTCCTTTAAAGGTGTATGCTTTTTCGATGGTTTCAATAAATTGTTCGTGCTTTGTTTTCATTGGATCTGTTCTGGGTTGAATTGCAAAAGTAGGAATATTCAACTGATATTTCTTTGGCCTTTTTCTGGTAAATTTTGCTGATCACACTATCTTCAAAAACTATAAGGGTTGAAAAAAACAATTAAAAAAAATCCTCATCAAACAATTATGATGAGGATTTCGTAAACAAGAAATATATTATAATTCGTTTATATATAGTCTTTTAAAGTACGAATTTTATTCCTTGTGCAAAAGGAAGCTCACTGCTGTAATTGATAGTATTTGTCTGGCGGCGCATATAAACTTTCCAGGCATCGCTGCCGGATTCGCGACCACCTCCAGTGTCTTTTTCGCCGCCAAATGCACCGCCGATTTCTGCTCCACTGGTGCCGATATTCACATTGGCTATTCCACAGTCTGAACCTTCATGTGATAGAAAACGCTCGGTTTCCATCATATCGGTGCTGAAAATGGAAGAAGACAAACCTTGTGGCACTGCGTTGTGCAAAGCAATAGCTTCATCAAGAGTTTTGTATTTCATCAGGTATAAAATCGGTGCAAAAGTTTCTTCCTGTACAATATGGTTATGATTTTCGGCTTCTGCTAAAACGGGTTCTACATAACAGCCTGATTCATAACCGGGACCATCAAGAACTTTTCCGCCATGGATAATTTTTCCACCTTCTTTTACAATCTGTTCTTGTGCATACAAAAACGCTTGAACCGCTCCTTTGTCAATAAGCGGCCCAACCAGATTGTTGGGGTCAAGCGGACAGCCAATGCGGATTTGTTTGTATGCATTTACCAATTTGGTTTTGTATTCTTCGTAAACAGATTCGTGAATAATCAACCTTCTCGTGCTCGTACATCTTTGACCTGCCGTTCCGACAGCGCCAAAAACAGTTGCCATTAAAGCCATATCCTGATTGGCTTTTTCAGTAATTATGATGGCATTGTTGCCGCCAAGTTCGAGGAGTGTCCGTCCCAGACGTTCTCCTACAATACGTCCTACCCTGCGGCCAACGGCTGTGCTGCCGGTGCATGAAATCAAAGGAATCCTTTTATCGGCTAAAAAGTTGTCGCCGATATGTTTTGAGCTGCCAACAATGAGGTTTGTAACTCCTTCGGGTACATTATTTCTTTTGAGCACATCAGCAATAATATTATGGATGGCAATTGCGCAAAGGGGAACTTTGGAGGATGGTTTCCATACTACCACATTTCCTGCAACCAAAGCCAGCATTGCGTTCCATGCCCAAACAGCAACCGGAAAATTGAAGGCCGTGATTACACCCACCACACCGAGCGGATGGTACTGATCATACATACGGTGGCGCGGCCGTTCGCTGTGCATGGTAGAGCCATAAAGCTGTCGGGAAATTCCAAGTGCAAAGTCAGCGATATCAATCATTTCCTGGACTTCACCGAGACCTTCCTGATAAATTTTTCCCATTTCGTAGCTTACAAGTCTACCCAGGTCTTCTTTGTGCCGACGAAATTCGTTGCCCATCTGTCGGACAATGTCACCACGTTGAGGTGCCGGAATCATTCGCCAGGTTTTGAAAGCTTCCTGAGCCTTTTCCATGATATTTTCATAATCATCCCAGGTTCCCTGACGAACACTTGCGATGAGGCGCCCATCACAGGAAGCAAAACTTTCGAGAATATCCCCGTTGGTTTCAATCCATTCAGCTCCAGTACTGGCGCCATTGTTTATTTTTTTGATACCCAGCCTTTCGAGTGCTGGCCTGATATCACATTTAGGGCATACATGATCCATATTTAATTCAATGATAAGTTGTTAATATTTAATTTGTTGTATTTCTTTTTCCAAAGGTTCAGTGTGTGTGATTACGAGTGGTGTAAT
>JAGXRB010000169.1 GCA_018336075.1 Bacteroidota bacterium | reverse complement strand
CTACAGCGACCCGAACCGGCTGGTGATTTACCCGGACGGCAACAAGGCCCACATTGTGGCGCTCAGTTTCGAGGTCGAGGTGCTGGGCGGCGAGGCGGGCTTGAGCAACGAGACGACCGCTTTCGGCTTTTTCAGCCTGCAGGAGGCCGCGCAGATGGACATCATCTCGAACCATCACGAGCGCATTCTGGACGCGCTGAAGGCGGAGGGGGTTCCGTTTGTGAAGTAGAGGGTATGCACGGGCGAGTCAATCAATGGCTCGCGCTTATGCTAAAATAAAAAAAAGGCATATGTTGACTGAGGGTGAATCTATAGTTGGGCGTTGCCTTGCAAAACAATAAGAAGATTGAAGCAGCAGCAATATTTGTGATTTGCCTTTTCAATAAAAGGATTTACTGATGGCTTTCGACTTCAACTCACTTGATCATGTCTTTTTTATGCGTGAAGCGATAAAACAAGCAGAATTAGCCATGCAAGCAGGAGAACGTCCAATTGGCGCAGTAATTGTGCATAATGGAAAAATTGTAGGGTGCGGAAAAGCAGAACATTTGAAAAATCATAGTCGTCTTGCTCATGCTGAGTTAAATGCCTTACTTGCAACAGCTTCAAGTCTCTATGATTTCCCTCACGATAATGGAGTTATTTACACTACTCTTGAACCTTGCGAAATGTGTTTAGGGGCTATTGTCATGAGCGACGTTATCAACCATGTTGTTTTTTCTTTGGCAGATAATTGGATAAATCCAAAACCCATGTTTGAAATTCCTCATGTTCGTCGCCACATCTACAACTATATTGGCGGCATTCTTGAAGAAGAAAGTGCTGCACTTTGGAAAAAATGTCGTCCCGATGAGTTATTATTAATTCGAGAAGGGCGCGAATAAGGTAGAAATCTTTACATCCTTTGATTGGACAATTTATGGCAAACAGCAATCTCACCGAAGCCCAACGCGCAAAAAACGACGAGTTTTATACCCAGTATGCCGACATCGAAAAAGAAATTTCGGCCTATTTGGAATTTAACCCGGATGTGTTTCGGGGCAAAACGCTGCTGTTGCCCTGTGACGACCCGGAATGGAGTAATTTCACCAAATATTTTGCCCAAAACTTTGAGCGTTTTGGGTTGAAAAAACTGGTCAGCACCAGTTATGCGGTGGAGAGCAAAAAATATAAAAGCGGATACCAACCCACGCTCTTTGAAACCCGCGCGCCCTATTACGACGATGTCAAAACCGTCAAAAACGGCAAGATTTTCACCCTGACCCACGACAGGACCGGCGACCGCAAGGTGGATGTGGATGATTTGGAGTGGCAGTATTTGGAAGGCGACGGCGATTTCAGGAGCGCGGAAATCAAAAAAATGCGCGATGAAGCCGATGTCATCATTACCAATCCGCCCTTCTCGCTCTTTCGTGAGTTTTTAGCGTGGATTCTCGAGGCCGGTAAGCAGTTTGTTATTATCGGCAACATGAACGCCATAACATATAAAGAAGTTTTCCCCTTGCTTAAAGAGAATAAAGTTTGGCTTGGGCCAAGTATCAGCAGTGGCGACCGTGAATTTCAAGTGCCTGATAGTTATCCAATAAACGCAGCGGGTTGGAGAATAGATGAAAACGGCACAAAGTTTTTACGCATAAAAGGTGTTCGTTGGTTTACCAATCTTGACCACGGCAGGCGTCACCAACCATTGCCGCTCATGACAATGGCGGATAATTTGAAATACAGCAAACACAAAGAGATTAAAGGCAAACAATCGTATGACCGCTACGACAACTACGACGCCATTGAAGTGCCGTTTACCGATTCAATCCCAAGCGATTATGAGGGCGTGATGGGCGTACCGATTAGTTTTCTTGACAAATATTCTCCTGACCAATTTGAGATTGTGGGAAGGTGTGAAAACGAAGACCTGTATCATTTGAAAACAAAAGTATATACCTCAGCTGAATGCAGACAAGCGTATTTTGATAAGTTCGGAGAAAAAGGGACTTACGATATGAATTCCAACGGAGTGCTTTTGGTTGATGGTTTATTCGAAAAAACCTATCAGCGGGTATTTATTAAACACAGGAAAGCCATAAAATGATCGAAACGCAGGTGACTGTCATCTTACAGATGACAGTCACTTAGAGATGGGAAGGACAAAATGAAAACAACGCTCAAAACCGACATAACGGTCAAAGACATTTGCGATGGTTTTGTCTATAACGAACTCGAAGGCAAAGGTTTGTTTGGCCTTTCTGGCAAACTCACCATCCAGCCGGAGTACCAGCGCAACTATATCTATGCCGACGGCAAAAGAGATGTGGCGGTCATCGAATCCATCCTAAAAGGCTACCCGTTGGGCTTGATCTATTTCAACAAAGTCAGCGAGGATGTTCTGGAAGTCCTGGACGGGCAGCAGCGCATCACCAGTTTTGGGCGTTTTGTGACCAATAAATTTGCCATCAAAGACGAAAACGGGATGCAGCAATACTTCGATGGGATTGCGGCGGACAAGCGCGCCAAAATCCTGCAAACAAAATTGCTGATTTACGAATGTGAAGGCGAAGAAACCGAGATTAAGGATTGGTTCAGAACCATCAATATTTATGGCGTCCCGGTCAACCCTCAGGAAATCTTAAATGCTGTCTATTCAGGGCCGTTTGTGACGCTTGGCAAAGCCGAGTTCAGCAACAGCCAGAACGCCAATATCCAAAAATGGAGCGCGTATATCACCGGCAGCGCCAATCGGCAGGATTTTCTGGCATGCGCGCTGGATTGGGTCAGCAAAGGCAACATTGACGATTACATGAGCCGTCACCGCTACGATACAAACATCACGGAGTTGAAAACGTACTTCACCAGCGTCATCGATTGGGTTTCGGCTGTCTTTGAAGATGTCGAAAGCGAAATGCGCGGGTTGGAGTGGGGGCGACTGTACGAAACCTATCACCACACCGCGTATAACCCGGCCAGGGTTTCGCAGCAAGTGAAAAAACTTTACGGCGACCCCTACGTCAAAAACCGCAAGGGTATTTTTGAATATATCCTTGGCGGTTCAGCGGACACAAAATTATTGGATGTGCGCGTCTTTGACGAGGCGGCGAAGAAAAGCGTTTACGCAACCCAAACCGCTCAAGCCGAAGCCAGCGGCGAATCAAATTGTCCGCATTGCGCCCTGGGGCATGACGCCAACAAGAATAAAATCTGGAAACTGGCTGAAATGGACGCTGACCACGTCACAGCCTGGAGCAAAGGCGGCGCAACAGAACTTAAAAACTGCCAGATGTTATGCAAGACGCACAATCGGGCAAAAGGAAATCGGTAAAGGCGAAAAGCGGGCCCGGCGGGATAAATCCCCAGGGTTGCGATGCCGCCGCCCGTGTTCGCACCATTAAAAACCAGAGGAAAAATCATATGAATATTCGCGCCAATTTCACCCGCAACAGTGTCATCTTTATGCTCATCAGCATAACATTAACTGCTACAGTCCATTATGTTCTAAAAGGGCATACTGATGGATGGCAAGTCGCAGTAATGCTCTTGACGGGAATGGTAAGCAGCTCGCTCGTTGCCATTTTGTGCGGCCCCTGGGCTGGAGCGTTCACAGGCATGGTTTATGGGTTAATCAGTTTATCTATTGGTTTCTTCGACTGGGAAATGGTCATGGTGCTGACTGTTGTATTTTGGCTGGTTGGGATACTTGCGCAGATAGGTATTTTTCGTACCTGGCGGTCTGCTGCTGGAGGCGGGTTTCTGCTGGGTCTATCTGTAGGAATGATTGCATTCCTGGTATTTTTTATTTTGCTCCACTTGCCTTTGCCCTGGAAAAATATATGGAAGGGGATGCCACAAGCACCTAATATTTTTTCAGATGCTACAGAATCAAACCTAATCAAAAATTTCGGCTATCTTGGAATAATTGGTATTGTGCTGACCATTTTGGTTGCGGTTGGTTATTTTGGTTTTCTTTTAATATGGGCGATTGGAGTTGGCGCTTTATAAGCCCGCCGATAAACAGCAGCGCCAAGGGGTGAGCCAAAAAGTGAAAGAAATTGGAATTGGATCCGCCCTTGGGAGCGGCGCTTAACTGCAAGGAGTTGAATAATGCCAGACGCAATACTTCTCTACGGTCACCCGACCTGTCCAAACATCGGGCCGGTGAGAGGGCTGCTGACCCAATCAAAGGTCAAGTTTGAATATATTGACATTCATCAGGATGGCGATGCCGCCGCCCGCGTTCGCGCCATCAATAACGGCAATGAAAGCGTGCCTACGCTTGTCTTTCCCGATGGCGGCACTTTGACCGAGCCGAATGTCGGGGAACTCAAGTCTAAATTGGAATCCATGAGGTATAAAATCGGCCTGGTTGCATGGTTGATTGGCAACTCCTGGCTTATTTTTATCGTTGCTGCTGTTCTAATCGCCGTTCTGCGCTTTCTCGGAGTTTTTTAGAAGAGATGAATTCTCGCAGGGCGACCCGCCAGGGCATAACCAGATATTTTCCTGCAAGAAATCCCGGCAGAAGAAGGAAAATTTTATAGTGTATGGCTGATCCCTGGCTGAGCGGAATTGCCTATGAAAAGTTCATGGGTCGCTGGAGCAATCTTGTTGCCCAAAGATTTTTGCGTTGGCTTGTCATCCCCCCTACTCGCAGTTGGTTGGACGTGGGTTGTGGCACAGGTTCTCTCACCAGGCTTATTCTTGAGACTTATCAACCAAAAGAAATTATTGCCATTGACTCCTCGAGTGATTTTATCTCTCATGCGCAACGCTTAATCACGAACCCGTCCGTACACTTTAGGGTTGGGCTGGCCCAATCACTGGATCTGGATTCGAATTCCATCGACGCAGTTGTATCCGGGCTTGTGCTCAATTTTATTCCACAACCGAAAGTCGCAATGTTCGAGATGTTAAGAGTCTTGAAACCCGGCGGTAAAATCGGGATATTTGTTTGGGATTACGCAGAGGGGATGCAAATGTTGCGTTATTTTTGGGATGCTGCTGTAGCGCTGGATAACGCCGCCAATCAGTTTGATGAGGGTATTCGGTTCCCACTTTGCCAGGAAGGGCAACTCGAATCTCTTTTCCACGAAGTCGGCTTGAAACAAGTCGAAGCAACCGCAATTGAAGTGAAAACTGTCTTCCGGGATTTTAATGATTATTGGCAGCCTTTTCTTGGCAATGTTGGTCCTGCGCCCAGCTATACAATGAGTTTGGATAAAACAAACCGGCTGAAACTTGAAGACAAACTTCGCAACTCTTTGCCGATTGACCATAATGGTTCGATTTCTCTTACTACCAGAGCGTGGGCGGTAAAGGGCACAGCCTGAAAATGTGCGCACGTCATTGAGTCGAACAAACCGTAGTTACAAACATATCTTGTTCCATGGAAATAAGTTGAAGGGTTCAAAGGAGGCGTATCATGTCCGTTCTTGTGACCACTCTCGGTTTAATAACTTCTGACCAGGTGGGGATGATTTTGCCCCACGAGCATGTCTTTGTCGACCTGCGCACCTGGGACACCCCCGGCTATGCCCTGGCCGAGGCCGAAGAAGTCGTCGGGTTAATGGCCCCCGAAATCGCAAAAGCCCAAAAAGCGGGCGTGACAGCCCTTGTCGAATGCAGCACAGTCGGCGTGGGTCGCCGGGCCGATATTGACCGGGCTGTATCGCAGGCGTCCAATTTTCCGCTGGTGGTTCCCACCGGCGTTTACCGCGAACCCTGGGTCCCGGCCTGGGTGCATACAGCCAGCCAGGAGAAACTGTCCGCTTGGATGCTGGCCGAACTGCAAGGCGAAATTCAAGACAGCGGCGTGCAAGCCGGTTGGATTAAACTAAGCGCAGGCGACGACGGGATAACCGATTGCGAAACGAAAATCCTGCGGGCGGCGGCCCTGGCCGGGCGCGAAACAAACGCCGTCATCGGCAGTCACACCATCCGCGGGCGGGTGGTGCGTGAACAACTGGACATCATCGAGGCGATGGGCTACAGCGCCGGGCGATTTATCTGGATTCACACCCAGGCCGAACCGGATTTTGACCTGCATCTCGAAATGGCGCGGCGCGGGGCCTGGCTGGAATACGACTCCATCGGCGACGGGAACGACGAGCATCACCTGGCGAACATCCTGCGCCTGTTGGATGCCGGCCTGGGCGCCCAACTGCTGCTCAGCCACGACCGCGGCTGGTATGACCCTGCCCTGCCGGGCGGCG
>JAGXRB010000168.1 GCA_018336075.1 Bacteroidota bacterium | reverse complement strand
AGAGCCTGTCAAGGCTATATAAACTCCGCTTCGCTCCGGCCTTGACAGCCCCTTGAATTGAACAGTTATGGCTTTACAAAGAGAAAAAAAGGGAAAAATAAATAATTTTAGCAAAAAAACTTGTTTTTCAACATAGAAGATTCACAAAGAAAAACAAGATTTTTTATAAGCGAAAATGAATTTCTCTGTAAAGCATCTTTTGCAAATTCATTCAACGAGAGCAATGAATGAACCATATACAACTATTAAAGCCAAAGATTTAGCACATAACTCCGCCGAATGTGGGTTGTTGATTTTCAATGGTCTGGAGACCGGCAGATTGTGGCGACGTTTTGCAAACTATGCCGAACGGGGACTTCTGATTGACAAAGGTCTTTTTTTTTGAATTTTATTAGAAAGCTTAAATTTCGGTAGTTTTGTCATTATTGGGTATAAATAAGTAATTTTGGGGAGTATTTACTGATAAGGAAACATGTTGATCCTTTTCTATAAAGAATCGCAGTTTTACTGGAGATTGTTATTGTGTAGAGTCAAGAAAAAAGAAGTATGTATATGTTGAATCTGGAAGCATGTATTCAGGCAATACCTTCGCCGGTGGTTGTGACTAAAACCAACGGTGAAATATTGTTTTACAATCAACTGTTTATGGATTTGATTCCTGAATCTGCAGGGAATATTCAAGAAAAAAAAATACATGAATCAGTCTTTTCTATTGATCATGAAATTGATTTATCTGATTTATTTGGAACTATTACAGATGAAGTAAGGGAGATCGTATTGATTGATCATCATAAGAACCCTCAGCGCAAAATGATGTTCAAGGTCAAGCTTGCGAGCGATTCAAATTTTGATGATTTGTTGGCAGTCTGGCAACTTGAACAATGCTCAAACATTCCCGAAAGCACCAAGGGCAGAGGCGTTTTTAATAACATTGATCAACCATTACTTATACTTAGCCAGAAATTTACCATACTTGAAATCAACAATGCCTGCAGTGTGATGCTTGGCTACAAAAACAGCGAGCTTGCCGGCAAGGGTATTGGAACAATTCTGATTGATGAGGCTGGCCAATTTTTATCAGAAATTGACTTTGGATCGCATGAAAAGAGTTTTCAATTAACAGTCAAACGCAGTGATGGCGTTGAATTATTGGTCAGACTAAATATTAATTTTGGCAAGTATTTCGGGCAACCCGCCTGGGTTGTTTCTTTAAAGGATACTAAGGAGGAGCTAAAGCTTCAGGAAGAACTGCTTAAGGAAAAACAATATTTTGAGTATTTACTGGAGAGCATCCCTTTCGGAACAGTTGTTTTAAATGAGGACGATGTTATATTGGATTGCAATCATGCATTTTGCAGCATGTTTGGATATGAGAAACAACAACTCAGCGGGCAACCTGTGAACGATATGATTGTTCCGAAAACAATGAAAGACCAGGGTCTTGACCTGACAAAAGCAGTGTCACAAGGTGACGACATTTATAAGGAAACGAAAAGAATGCGTTCGGACGGGAGTTTGATCGATGTTGCAATAACAGGAAGACCTATCGTCTTGCCGGATGGAAAATTCAGGGTTTTTGGCATCTATCAGGACATTACAGAACGCTTGCTTTTGCGACAATCACTGGTAGATGAAAAAGCATACTTTGAGTCTCTGTACGAAAACGTGCCATTTGCCATAATTTTGCTGGACAATCATGAAAAAATAGTAGATTGTAATTCCATTTTTGTTCAAATGTTTGGATACTCAAAAGAAGAACTTTTGGAATTTGAAAAAATTGATCTGATCTTCCCAGAAAACCTTATTCAAGAGGGTAGCGCTCTGAGAGCATGCGTTTTATCAGGTGAGAATGTTTACAAGGAAACAATCAGAAAGAGGAAAGATGGCAGTTTACTCCATGTTGCTATTACAGCCAAACCTGTAAAAAAACAAAATGGTGAAGTGCTCATCTTTGGCATTTATCAGGATATCACATCAAAAAAAGAGGCAGAAACAAACCTCATGGAAAGAGAGCGTGAGTTGTCGGCCATAGTTGAGTATCTACCCGGCATGGTATACAGGTGTCTTGATGATAAGGATTATACAATGCTGTTCGTTAGCGGTGGAAGTTTGCAGGTAACAGGCTATGATCCAAGGGTGTTTTTAAGCAATGCAATAAAGTTTAACGATATTATTTTTGACGAATATCAGGAGTATCTTTGGGACAAATGGCAGAAAGTGATCAAAGATGGAACAGTTTTTAATGCTGAATATAGAATAATTGCCGCCGATGGCTCCGAAAAATGGGTATGGGAACGAGGTCGCGCAGTGAGTGATAATCAAGGAAAACTTCTTTTTCTCGAAGGCTATATTGAAGATGTTACCGATAGAAAGCTGATGCAGGATGCCTTGAGAAATGAAAGAGACCTCTTGCAGGCACTGATGGACAATATACCGGATACAATTTATTTCAAAGACAAACAAAGCAGATTTATTCGCATCAACAAGGCCCAATCCAAGGTTTTAGGCGTTGAAAATGCAAAAGATGTTGTCGGTAAATCTGATTACGATTTTTTTGATGAAGCACATGCCAATATTGCTTACGACGACGAGCAAAGACTGATGGCAACAGGTATTCCTGTAATAAATAAGGAAGAACATATCTTAACGGCAAATGGTTGGAAATGGTTTACAGCAAGCAAAGTGCCACTATATGATGAGAACGGGAACGTTTACGGTTTGGTAGGTGCTTCACGTGATATTACCGAATTTAAGAAACTTGAGCAGCTGCTGCGTCAAAGCGAAAATGATCTGCAAAAAATCAATGCTGAAAAGGACAAACTTTTTTCAGTTATTGCCCACGACCTGAGAAGCCCGTTCAACTCATTTCTGTTGTTGACAGAGATGCTTGCAGATGAATACATGGACTTCACAGAGGAAGAAATGACAAAACTTGTAAAATCGATGTACAAGACCGCCGTTAGTGTTTCTGATTTACTCGAAAACCTTTTGGAATGGTCGAAAATTCAGCGTGGATTGGCTAGTTTTCAACCAGTTAATTTAAAACTGAGCGACATCATACAAAAGAATCTCGATTATTTTCACACACATCTTGTCAATAAAGAGATTGATCTGGAGCTCAGGATGGATGAGAATATGATGGTGTACGCTGACCCTTCAATGGTAAGTTCTGTGTTGAGAAATCTGGTATCTAACGCCATCAAGTTTACGCGTCATCAGGGATCGATCACTATTGATGTTTCAAAACCTTCAGTTGACATGGTTTTAATCCGGATCACAGATACTGGCGTAGGCATGTCAGAATCAATGATTTCAAAGCTTTTCAGTGTCGAAACAAAGGGTCGAAAAGGCACCGATGATGAACCAAGTTCCGGATTAGGACTAATTCTCGTAAAAGAATTTGTTCAAAAAATGAATGGAAAAGTCCATCTCGAAAGTAAGCAAGACGAAGGCACAAGCTTTTTCGTTGAACTGCCTTCAGCCAAACTATAAATAAGGTTAATTTTCCAGGATATTGTTGTAAACTAATACATAACTTCTTCCGTGCGTGTGATTTGCTTGCTTTGATTAAATGCTTTAAACATATCAAAACTCAAAGAAAAATATAACACATTTACGTCAAAATTCTCGTATATTTTCACTGGCTGCCCACCAACATCCTCAACAAAATCCTTGTTAAAGAAGCTGGTTAAGTAATACTTCAGCTTGAAGTTTATACCGCTTTTCAGCTCCAAACCCAAAATAAAACTGTGATAATAAGTTGGGACTCTTTTACTGAACCAAACACTGAATTTCTCGGTTTTCTTTTCATTCACAAACCTTTTCTCTTTGTAGTTGAACGGAAATTCAATCTCATATCCTCCGTAAAGAAAGTTTTCTTTCAGATTTCCGAGTTTAACTCCGATGGGTATACCAAGGTTATAAGTCCTGTACTTTGTTCTCCCGGAACCTGCCTCATCCTTAAAAATAAAGCCGACATTGCGCACATTGAGACCTGAAAACATACCGAAATAGTCTCCAAAATCCCTGTTAATATGATTCTGGGAATTAAACACCGGAGAAAAGCGAATAACTGATTCGCCTTCATTACCATTGCTTTCGATGCTTGCAGCTGAAAAAATAATTTCTCCTGATGAAGTTGGATACCACTTTTTCGATTGACTAAAAAGTGTTGCAGGTAAAAGAATGATGGTAAGAATAAAAATAATGCCTGACTTTTTCATTTGTGCCTGAGATTTAATGATCAATAGTTATTTGTTTAACCCAATTGAATTGGTATGATTTGCAAACAAACAAAAAAAAGTAATCTCTTAAGCAAATGATATAATTTCTTTAGATACTTTTTTCAGGTGATCAAAAACAGGCTTTCCTTTACTTTCTGAGGGCAAGCAAAACAACATTTTCCACATGATGTGTTTGCGGAAACATATCCACAGGCTGCACCGCCACCACGGCGTAGGTTTCTGAAAGCAATGCAATGTCGCGGGCCTGCGTGGCGGGATTACAACTTACATAAACCAACTTTTCAGCTTTAATTTTAACCAACTGCTCAACTACTTTTGGATGCATACCAGCGCGTGGTGGATCAGTTATTATCACATCCGGCTGCCCATGCAACCGAACGAAATCTTCATTCAGAACAGCAGCTATATCTCCGGCTGTAAAGCTTGCATTTGAGATTCCATTCAGCATAGCATTTGATTCTGCATCGCGAATGGCTTCTTCAACATATTCTATTCCGACAACTTTTTTCACTGATCGGGCAATGTAATTTGCAATTGTACCGGTGCCTGTATACAAATCGTAAACAAGCTCTTCACCTGTAAATGCTGCAAAGTCGAAGGCTGTTTTATAAAGCACTTCAGCTTGAACGGCGTTGGTCTGATAAAACGAAACAGGCCCAATACGGAATGTAAGCTCAGGTTGGTCTGTTGCAGGAGCCTTCATTTTTTCGGTAATGTAAGGAACCCCTTTGAATAGTCTTATCTCAAGATCGAAAATCTGATCGTTCTTTTTAGGATTTACAACCCACATCAGCGAAGTGATTTCAGGAAAACTATCAGCGATAAATGGAAGCAGTTCATTTTCGACACGTTCATCTTCCTGACTTACGACCAAAATAATCAAAACCTGTCCATCAATGGTATTTCTAATCAATAGGTTACGCAATAGACCATCGTGGTTTCGGGCATCATAATAGCTATAGCCTTTTTCCTGAGTAAACTCTTTTATTGCAAGCCTGATTTTATTGGAAGGTTCAGCCTGGAGAAAACATTTGTCAATATCAAGAATACGATCAAACATGCCCGGCAAGTGAAAACCAAGTGCGTTTTTATTCAGCTCATCTGTGTCTTCGGTTTGTTTTCCATCTACAAACCATCTGCGGTTGGAGAAAGTAAATTCCAGTTTGTTGCGATAATAAAACTGCTCGGGTGATCCAATAATTGGTTTCAAATCAGGGTATGGAAACTTTCCGATACGGTCAAAATTATCCTTTACTTGTTTTTGTTTGTATCCCAACTGATATTCATAGGCCATATGCTGCCATTTACATCCTCCGCAATGCCCGAAATGACTGCATGCTGGCTCAGTTCGTTCTTTCGAGTATTGATGTACATGAAGGATTTTGCCTTCAAAGAAATTCTTTTTCCGTTTTATCACCTGAAGGTCAACGATATCTCCCGGAGCTCCAAAAGGAACAAATACAACTTTCTGATCAGGCTTTGCAATAGCCATACCTTCGGCACCAGCATCAATGATTTCAACATTTTCGATGATTTGAGGTTGCCTGCGTTCCCTTTTTCGCATGGAGTTTATTTTTTGATAAAATTAATTTATTCTTTCTGATATAAAGCAAACAAGCTCACAACGGAGCCTGTTTTTCTGTTTCATTTGTTGTTAAATTACCTTCCAAACTTAAATGCATTCAGCGGTGTAAGCCCGGATTGTAACAAAGCTACTGCTTCACGGTGCCTTTAAAGCGGCTGCTGAAAGTTTGCCAGTCAGTGGTTTGATAAGCGTTCTTGCCAAAGAAATGCAAAACAGGTTCAAACTTGTCAGCAGGAAAATAGCCGGGCACAACTGTAATAACGCTAAGTTCCTCACTCATAAACACATAAGAAGGATAAGACATTTTGCCTGACATGAGTGTCTGTGCAAGTTGGTGTGAGCTGCGTTTCTTTCCCGGATTTGCATTCACATAAGCTTGTCCGAGGAAAACAACAGTATCCTGTCGTTCGGCGTCAAACTTCACTGCGTAGAAATTTTCGTTGATATAGTCAATTATGACAGGATCGCTGAAAGTCGTCTGATCCATTTTTGTACACCAGCCACACCAGTCGGTATACATATCCAAAAATATTTTCTTTGGCTGCTGCTCTGCTTTTGCTGCGGCTTGTTCAATACTGATCCAGTTTATCTTGGCTGTCTGTGCGCTGGCGAAAAAGGTGGCCAATACAAAACAGAGCGTAAGGAGTTTTTTTGTCATCGTTATTAGTATTTAGTGAGTCGGTCAGTTTCTCTTTTTGAGTCTTTCTTTTTGAGGTCTTCGCGTTTGTCATAATGATGTTTTCCACGTACCAGCGCAATTTCGAGCTTGGCTCTACCTTTTTCATCAATGAACAAAACTGAAGGAACAATTGTGAAACCTTTTTCTTTTACTTTGGTAGAAAGTTTGCGTAGTTCCCTGAAATTGAGCAGCAGTTTTCTTTCACGTTTTGGTTCGTGGTTGTTGTAAGTGCCGTAAGTGTATTCAGCAATATGCATTTCGCGCACAAAAAGTTCATGGCCTTTGAAAGCACAGAAAGATTCAGAAAGGCTTGCTTTTCCCTCTCTGATACTTTTAATTTCTGTACCTGAAAGCACAATACCAGCAATAAGTGTTTCGACAACGAAATACTCAAAGCTGATTCGTTTATTTTTTATGCGGATATTTTCTTTCATAAATCGGTGAGCAAAGATAAATCAAACTAGCTTCATTTTGCAAAGCAGCATAACTTATCGCAGCACATTTTCGAAACTTTAACTTGCAATTATTTCATGTCGCCCAGAATAATCGGCAGACCATCCTTGCTGTTTCCAATAATGACAATTTTTGTATTGTTTGATTCTGCAAGTTTCAAAGTAGCTTCGATCCCTTTTTCACGCAATATCTTTTCGTTGATACTGGCGCTTAATATATTGTTGGCAGTCGCTTTTCCTTCAGCATCAATGCGTTGTCTTTCGGCTTCCTGTAATGCTTTTTCAAGCTTGAATTCGTATTCAAGCGCTTCCTGTTCTTGTTTGAGCTTGCTTTCGATAGCAGTTTTTATTGTTGGCGGGAGGGTGATGGAACGAATCAGCACCTGATTCAACTGCACATGCTTTTCATCAAGAAGTTTCTTGGTTTCGTCGTAAATCTCAATCTGTATGGCATCGCGTTTTGTGGAATAGATCTGTTCAGGTGTATACCGACCGACAACACTGCGTGCGGCAGAGCGCAGGGAAGGCACGA
>JAGXRB010000167.1 GCA_018336075.1 Bacteroidota bacterium | reverse complement strand
CCACGCTCAAGGAAAGGTATCCCTGCTAAAGGTTACAAAACCAGAAGCAAGAAAAATGCCTCTGATAAGTATATCCTTGAAAGAAGAAAGAAATAGAATAACCAGGTAACAATTATTATACAATGAGTCGTTCGCTTAAAAAAGGTCCATACATCCATTATAAACTTGAAAAGAAGGTAATGGAAAATGTTGAATCCAACAAGAAAACTGTTGTCAAAACCTGGTCAAGAGCCTCCATGATAGCACCAGAATTTGTTGGTCAGACAATAGCTGTGCATAATGGAAACAAGTTCATCCCTGTTTACGTAACAGAAAACATGGTAGGGCATAAACTCGGAGAGTTTGCTCCGACGCGCATCTTCAGAGGCCATGCTGGTAAAAAGGATAAAGGTAAAAAATAAAGAAAAGATATACAATGGGAGCTAGAAAACATACGAGAGCTGAAGAGAGAAAAGAGGCTCGTAAAACACAGTACATGGCATCGTTGCAAAACGTACCAACTTCGCCCAGGAAAATGCGTCTTGTAGCAGATATGATTCGTGGTAAAAACGTAGAGATTGCCTTGTATGCACTCAAGTTTTCTCCAAAAGAAGCATCAAACCGCCTTTATAAATTATTACGCTCAGCTATTGCTAACTGGGAAGCCAAAAACGAAGGAGCACGTGTAGATTACAGCACGCTGTACGTAAAAGATGTTTTTGTTGATAGTGGTCGTGTTCTGAAACGTGTTTTGCCTGCACCACAGGGAAGAGCGCACAGAATTCGCAAACGCTCGAATCACGTTACGATGGTTCTGGATAGCAAACCGGGTACTCAGGAATAAATACATTGAACAATACTTTAAGTTATAATTTGAATGGGACAAAAAACGAATCCAATAGGACTTAGGTTAGGAATCATAAAAGGTTGGGATTCTAACTGGTATGGTGGACGTAAATTTGCTGACAAACTTGTTGAAGACGACAAAATCCGTAAGTATCTCAACGCACGTTTAGGTAAAGCAGGAATTTCGAAGATCAATATTGAGCGCTCACTTAAGCTGGTTACTGTAACTATTTCCACAGCTCGTCCTGGTATGATTATCGGTAAGGCTGGTCAGGAAGTTGACAAGCTGAAAGAAGAGATGAAGAAGCTCACTGGAAAAGAGGTTCAGATCAACATAAGCGAAATCAAACGTCCGGAACTTGATGCATACATCGTTGCATCAACAATTGCAAAACAAATCGAAGGACGTATTTCATTCCGCCGGGCTATCAAAACTGCAATCACATCCAGTATGCGTATTGGAGCAGAAGGAATCAAAGTAATGATTTCTGGACGTGTGGGTGGTGCTGAAATGGCACGTCGTGAGACATATAAAGAAGGTCGTATTCCATTGCATACCCTGAGGGCCGATATCGATTATGCGCTCGTTGAAGCACATACTACCTATGGACGTATTGGTATCAAAGTTTGGATTTGCAAGGGAGAAATCTACGGCAAACCTGAACTGGTGCCCACCACAGTTGGCGGTGGAGCCAAGAAGACAACTGGCATGAAGCCGGGAGCTCCTGCACCACGTCAAAGAGGAAGACGTAAATAATCATTTTTCAATCCTAATATTTAGTAACAATGTTACAGCCAAAAAAGACTAAATTCAGAAGACACCAGAAAGGCAGAATGAAAGGACTCGCTCATCGCGGCCACGAGTTAGCTTTTGGTACTTTTGGAATCAAAGCATTGGAAAACGCCTGGCTTACTGGTCGTCAAATAGAAGCAGCCCGTCAGGCAGTTACCCGTTATATGAAACGTGAAGGTCAGATATGGATTCGCGTTTTCCCCGACAAACCTGTAACCAAGAAACCTGCTGAAGTGCGTATGGGTAAGGGTAAAGGAGCACCTGAGTACTTTGTTGCTCCAATCACTCCCGGCCGCATCATCTTCGAGGCAGAAGGTGTTTCATTGGAAGTAGCACGTGAAGCTTTGCGCCTGGCTGCTCAGAAGTTGCCGATTTTAACAAAGTTTGTAGTCAGAAGAGATTACGTAGAAGCAAATTAATATAGCTATGAAACAAGAAGTAATCAAAGAGTTAAGTACGGCGGACCTTATCGAGAGACTCGAAGAGGAACGTAAGCAGTTGGTGCGCCTAAAGCTCAACCACGCCATTTCGCCTCTCGAAAATCCAAATAAAATAAAGGCATATCGCCGCACTATTGCAAGGATTATTACCGAGATAAGAAAACGCCAGATGGATCAAGCCACTATTAAACAATAACAACTTGTAAGAAGATGGAAACAAGGAAAGTACGTAAAGAAAGAACGGGTGTCGTTACCAGTAATAAGATGGATAAATCAATTACTGTTCAGATCGAGCGCCGTGTAAAACATCCCATCTACGGAAAGTTTGTGAAAAAAACTAGCCGATTCATGGCACATGACGAAAATAACGAATGTAATATTGGTGACACAGTACGCATCTCGGAAACACGTCCTTTGAGTAAAAATAAATGTTGGAGATTGGTTCAAATAATCGAAAGGGCTAAGTAAAATGATACAGCAAGAATCAAGATGTGCCGTTGCAGATAACAGCGGAGCCAAAGAAGTACTCTGTATCAGAGTGCTGGGAGGTACTGGTAAACGTTACGCACGCATCGGCGATAAAATAGTTGTTAGTGTGAAAAGCGCACTTCCAAGTGGTACAATCAAAAAAGGTACTGTTGTGAAAGCTGTGGTTGTTCGCACCAAAAAGGAAACACGCCGCAATGACGGTTCATACATCCGATTTGATGATAATGCTGTTGTTTTGCTTAACAATGCCGGTGAAATGGTTGGAACACGTATCTTCGGACCTGTAGCCAGAGAGCTTAGAGAAAAACAGTTTATGAAAATTGTTTCACTCGCACCTGAAGTGTTATAATATTTAATCCAAGAAGATCATGATCAAGTTGCATATCAAAAAAGGGGATAACGTTGTTGTTACCTCAGGCGATCACAGGGGAGAAGAAGGTAAAGTGCTTATTGTAAACGTTGAAAAACAAAGAGCAATTGTTGAAGGAGTAAACCTTGTATCCAAGCATACACGCCCAAATACCGAAAACCCTAAAGGTGGTATTATTAAGAAAGAAGCTCCTATTCATGTTTCCAACCTTAAAATTATGGATGGAAAAGGTAAAGCCACTAGAATAGGACGTAAAATTGACGAAAAAACAGGAAAATCAATCCGTTATTCAAAAAAGACAGGGGAGGTTATTAAGTAATGAGTTATCAGCCCAGACTAAAAGAACAATACAAGAGCGAAATCGTGCCTGCTCTTATCAAACAGTTTAATTATCATACTGTGATGCAGGTTCCACGCCTTGTGAAAATTTCGCTCAATCAGGGTATCGGTGCAGCATTGACCGATAAAAAACTGATTGACTATGGTGTCGATGAAATGACAAACATCACCGGACAGAAAGCAGTTGCTACTATTTCAAAAAGGGATGTATCCAACTTTAAACTTCGTAAAGGAAGTCCGGTTGGTGTTAGAGTGACACTCAGAGGTGACAAAATGTACGAGTTTCTAGAGCGTTTGGTCGCTGTAGCATTACCCCGTGTACGAGATTTCAGAGGAATTAGTGATAAAGGTTTTGATGGACGCGGAAATTATAGCTTTGGTGTAACAGAGCAAATTATTTTTCCCGAAATCGATATCGATAAATTGAATAAGATCAATGGAATGGATATTACCTTCGTTACAACAGCCAGAACTGACCAGGAAGCTTTGGCTTTGTTGAAAGAGTTCGGCCTTCCATTTAAGAACCAAAAAAAATCATAGAGCATGGCAAAAGAGTCAATGAAAGCGCGCGAGCGTAAAAGACAAAAAATGGTGGAGAAATTTGCCGAAAAACGTGCCGCCTTGAAAGAAGCCGGTGATTATGAAGGATTACAGCGCATTCCGAAAAACGCGTCTCCCGTGCGTCTGCACAACCGTTGCCAGCTTACCGGTCGCCCTAAAGGGTATATGCGTCAGTTTGGAGTTTCCCGTATCAACTTCAGGGAAATGGCACTAAAAGGGCTTATCCCAGGTGTGAAAAAAGCAAGTTGGTAATAATATTTAATACAGCAGCATACAATGAATACTGACCCAATCGCAGATTATTTGACCCGCATAAGAAACGGTGTCATGGCTAAACACAGAGTGGTTGAAGTACCTGCATCAAACGTCAAGAAAGCAATGACTAAAATATTGTTCGAAAAAGGATATATCCTCAATTATAAATTCGAAGACGATGACAAGCAGGGAACTATTAAAATCGCATTGAAGTACCATCCAGTTACCAAGATGCCTGCAATGACCAGACTTGAACGGGTTTCCCGTCCAGGACTCAGGAAATATGTTAACTCCGAAAAATTACCTCGCGTACTCAACGGACTTGGCATTGCTATAGTTTCAACTTCCAATGGCATTATGACCGACAAGGAAGCTCGCAGGCTCAATATTGGTGGTGAAGTGTTGTGTTACATCAGTTAAGAAAAGGAGAAAGAATCAATGTCAAGAATAGGAAAACTTCCCATTAGCCTCCCTGCCGGCGTTGAGGTAAAGGTTTCGGATGATCAAGTCGTTACTGTAAAAGGAAAACTGGGTGTTTTAACCCAAAAAATAGATGATTCTGTTTCAATTAAATTTGAAGGAACTGATCTGATCGTTGAAAGAAAATCTGATGAAATTGCTCATCGTGCAAAACACGGTTTATATCGTGCCCTTATCAATAATATGGTTAAAGGGGTTTCAGAAGGTTGGTCAACAATTCAAGAGCTTGTCGGAGTTGGTTATAAAGCCGATGCCAAAGGCCAGATGCTTGAATTAGCTTTAGGATACTCTCATAATATTTTCTTTGAGATTCCTGAAGAAATTAAAATTGAAACCGTTACTGAAAGAGGTAAGAACCCGATTATTAAGATGAGCTGTGTCGACAGACAATTGCTCGGACAGGTAGCTGCCAAAATCAGATCCTTGCGTAAACCTGAACCATATAAAGGAAAAGGTATTAAATTCCAGGGTGAGGTATTGAGAAGGAAAGCTGGCAAAACAGCGGGTAAAGGTAAATAAGTAGTGATTCATTGCTTGTAAATCAGGCTTTAAATACCAAAAAAATGGCAACTAATACTAAGAAAGAACAAAGAAGAGTCAGCATCAAAAAACGTATCAGGAAAATCGTTAACGGAACTCCTGAGCGCCCTCGCTTGACTGTCTTCAGAAGCAATAAACAGATTTACGCACAGCTTATTGATGACAAAGCAGGCAAAACGCTTGTTGCTGCATCATCTGCCGAAAAAGGAATCGCCGAACAAAAAGTTAACAAAATAGAACAAGCTAAACTGGTTGGCAATCTTGTTGCTGAAAAGGCAGTAGCCGCCGGAATCGAGTCTGTTGTATTTGACCGAAACGGCTATTTATATCATGGAAGAGTTAAGTCTTTAGCTGAGGCTGCACGTGAAGGAGGATTAAAATTCTAAAAAACTATGTCAGAAGTAAACGTAAAAAGAGTAAAATCCAGCGAAATCGAATTTAAAGATCGATTGGTAAGCATCCAGCGCGTTACAAAAGTAACCAAGGGTGGTCGCACTTTCAGCTTCTCAGCAATTGTTGTTGTAGGGAATGAAAATGGTGTAGTTGGTTACGGTCTTGGAAAAGCCAAAGAAGTAACCGCCGCTATTGCAAAAGGTGTTGATGATGCAAAGAAAAATCTAATAAAAGTGCCTATTCGCAAAGGTACCATACCTCATGAGCAACTTGGTAAATACAGTGGTGCTTTGGTTTTCATTAAACCTGCTACTGCTGGTACTGGTGTTATCGCCGGTGGTGCGATGAGAGCTGTGCTTGAAAGTGTCGGAGTTCACGATGTATTGGCCAAATCAAAAGGGTCTTCAAACCCTCACTCTGTTGTTAAAGCTACTTTTGATGCGCTGTCGAAATTGCGCGATGCATATACTGTAGCGCAAGTAAGAGGTGTAGAACTTGACACTGTGTTTAACGGTTAAAAAAAGCGCAAACATGAAGAAAGTTAGAATCACACAGATAAAAAGTGGTATTGGTAGGCACAAAAGACAAAAAGCTACACTTGTTGCCCTTGGCTTCAAACGCATGCACCAATCACTTGAAGTAGAAATGTCTCCTGCAGTTGCCGGTATGGTAGAGGCAGTTAAACATCTTCTAAAGATTGAAGAGTTATAGAAAGTTTAGAAACTAGGAAATACTTTATAAAATGGATTTAAGCAATCTAAAACCGGCAAAAGGCTCCACAAAGAATGTTAAGCGCATTGGTCGCGGACAAGGATCAGGACGTGGAGGCACTTCTACACGTGGACATAAAGGCGCCGGATCCCGCTCAGGAACTTCAAAAAAGATAGGTTTCGAAGGTGGTCAGATGCCTTTGGTTAGACGTGTTCCCAAATTTGGGTTTAAAAACATCAACCGTAAGGAATACAGGGCTATAAATATAGAAACACTGCAGAACTTGGCAGAAGTACACAACATACAGGTTTTTAATCCTGAAGTGTTGAAACAACATGGTCTTACTGGTAAGAATGACTTGGTTAAAATCCTTGGAAAAGGTGAACTTAAGGCAAAGCTCGAAGTACATGCACATGGATTTTCTGCCTCGGCTACCAGTGCAATCGAAGCAGCTGGTGGTAACGCAGTAAAACTCTGATTCTGATGAAAAAGCTATTCGAAACACTACGTAATATAAACAAAATTCAGGAATTGCGTCAACGCATCCTGTATACGCTGGCAATCATTCTTATTTACAGACTAGGTTCCTTTGTTGTGCTTCCTGGTGTGGATCCGAATATGCTTGCCAACCTTCAGGCGCAAACGGAAGGTGGACTTCTGGGATTGCTGAATATGTTCTCAGGTGGAGCTTTTTCTAATGCATCTATTTTTGCATTGGGTATTATGCCTTATATTTCAGCTTCTATTGTTATTCAGTTGCTGGGCATGGCAATCCCTTATTTTCAACGGCTTCAGCGTGAAGGTGAAAGTGGACGACGTAAAATAAATCAGATTACGCGCTATCTTACAGTTGCAATCGTGGCGCTTCAGGCTCCTGGTTATATTGCGAACTTAATCTCTCAGTTGCCTAATGAAGCGATCTCTCCATTTGATCCTTCGATTACAAATCCAGCAGCTTTCTTTTGGATTTCAAATACGATAATTCTAATTGCAGGTACGCTGTTTGTAATGTGGTTGGGTGAACGTATTACTGATAAAGGTATTGGAAATGGTATCTCACTCATCATTATGATCGGGATTATTGCCAACCTTCCTTTTGCACTTTTCGCAGAGTTTTTCTCTCGTCTTGAACAGAAAGGTGGTGGCCTTGTTTTCTTCCTCATTGAAATTGTCATACTTGTTTTTGTCATACTTCTCACAATTCTGCTGGTTCAGGGCACGAGAAGGGTACCTGTTCAATATGCCAAACGTATTGTAGGAAACAGACAGTACGGCGGAGTTCGTCAGTACATACCTTTAAAAGTGAATGCTGCCGGTGTTATGCCAATCATTTTTGCGCAAGCCATAATGTTCCTGCCAATTACACTTGTAGGTTTTACTTCATCTGAAAGCCTGACAGGAATGGCAGCTGCATTCACTGATATGAATGGATTTTGGTATAATTTTGTTTTCTTTATTTTAATCGTCCTGTTTACTTATTTTTACACTGCGATCACTGTAAATCCAAGTCAAATGGCAGATGATATGAAGAAAAATGGCGGTTTTATCCCTGGTGTTAAACCCGGAAAGAAAACAGCAGAATACCTTGATAATATTATGTCGCGCATAACATTACCTGGTTCCTTCTTCCTCGCTTTTGTGGCAATTATGCCGGCTATAGTGGGTCAGATGGGCGTCAGCATGTCATTTGCACAATTTTATGGTGGTACTTCATTGTTAATTTTGGTTGGTGTTGTACTTGACACTCTCCAACAGATAGAAAGTTATTTGTTGATGCGTCATTATGACGGATTAACAAAGTCAGGCAGAATTAAAGGTCGTGGTTCTGCTATGAACATGGGTTAATCCCGGATTTCGCTTCAGTATGATATACAAAAAAACTGAGGATGAGATCGAACTTCAACGTGAAAGTTCTTTGCTTGTTGGCAAAACTCTGGCCGAGGTAGCTAAATATATTCAACCTGGTGTTACTACCATAAAATTGGATACTATAGCTGAAGCCTTTATCAGAGATCATCTGGCTGAACCTGGTTTCAAGGGTTATGGTGGTTTTCCGGGGACTTTGTGCATTTCTGTAAATGATCAGGTTGTGCATGGAATTCCGGGCAAATCAGTTTTGAAAGAGGGCGATATTGTCTCAATTGACTGTGGAGTGCTTAAAAACGGTTTCTATGGTGATTCAGCTTACACTTTTGCTGTTGGTGAAATAGCGGAAGATGTGAAAAACCTGATGAAACATACAAAAGCAGCACTATACGCAGGTATTGAAGTGGCTGTGGATGGAATGAGGACAGGTGATATTGGATATGCAGTTCAAAGCTATATTGAACCTTTGGGATATGGTATAGTACGTGAGCTGGTAGGACATGGAGTTGGTAAAAAATTGCACGAAAAGCCTGAGGTGCCAAACTATGGACGCAGAGGCTCTGGTGTCAGACTGTTTTCTGGGATGGTAATAGCTATCGAACCAATGATCAATCTTGGAACGAGAAATATTTCTCAGGAAGCTGACGGATGGACTATCCGAACCGCTGACAGATTGCCATCAGCTCATTACGAGCACACTGTAGCCATCAGGAAAAATAAGGCAGATATATTGTCAAGCTTCGAATGGATCGAAGAGGTATTAAGTAAAATGAATGGATAAAAAAGTATGGCAAAACAATTGTCAATCGAACAAGACGGAACAGTTATAGAATCGCTGGGAAATGCCATGTTCAGGGTAGAACTCGAAAATGGGCACACACTGATTGCGCATATTTCTGGAAAAATGAGGATGCATTACATTAAGATTCTCCCTGGTGACAGAGTTAAACTTGAACTGTCGCCTTACGATCTGACAAAAGGCAGAATTACATTCAGATACAAATAATAAGGCAAAAGATTAATAACCAGGTCAGCTTTTTGGCTGCCATCGAAACAAAAAAAAATGAAAGTCAGAGCATCAGTAAAGAAAAGATCAGCCGAATGCAAAATTGTGCGTCGTAAAGGCAGATTGTATGTGATTAACAAAAAGAACCCAAAGTTCAAGCAAAGACAAGGTTAAGCTTCAATAATAAATAATACAGACAGATATGGCTAGAATTGCTGGTGTAGATATCCCAAACAACAAAAGGGGCGAAATATCACTCACATATATTTATGGTATCGGCAGAAGTGCTGCTAAGAAAATTCTTACAGATGCCGGCGTCAATTTTGACAAAAAAGTACAGGACTGGACCGATGACGAACAAAATAATGTTCGTACAGTTATCGGTAGTCAGTTTAAGGTTGAAGGTGAATTGCGTAGTGAGATCCAGATCAACATTAAGCGATTGATGGACATTGGATGTTATCGCGGAATTCGTCACCGTCTTGGACTTCCTTTGAGAGGCCAAAGCACGAAAAATAATGCCCGCACACGTAAGGGCCGCAAGAAAACAGTTGCAAACAAGAAGAAGGCTACCAAGTAGCATTCGGATCATATATCACAGCTTAAGTAATTAACATCTATTATGGCAAAAACCACACGAGTAGTAAAGAAACGTGTTGTTAAAGTTGAATCCATTGGAAAGGCCTACGTTAAGGCTTCCTTTAACAACATTATCATTTCTTTGACAAACAGCAGCGGACAGGTTATTTCCTGGGCTTCAGCAGGTAAAATGGGTTTCAGAGGTTCAAAAAAGAATACCCCCTATGCAGCACAGATGGCAGCAGAAGAATGCTCAAAAACTGCCTACGACCTAGGATTGCGAAAAGTAAAAGTTTACGTAAAAGGACCTGGCGCTGGCCGCGAATCAGCCATTCGTTCGATCCATTCTTCCGGAATTGAAGTGACTGAGATCAATGACGTAACACCATTGCCACACAATGGCTGTCGCCCTCCCAAAAGAAGAAGAGTGTAAACGAACAAATTGATTTAAAATTTAACACTATTTATTATGGCTAGGTACATTGGTCCAAAATCAAAAATAGCTCGGAAATTTGGTGAGCCCATCTTCGGCCCCGACAGAGCATTCGAAAAAAAGAATTATCCTCCTGGACAGCATGGAAGCTCAAAGCGCAGGAAAAAACAGTCTGAATATGGAATACAGCTTCAGGAAAAGCAAAAGGCGAAATATACTTATGGTATCCTGGAGAAACAGTTCCGTATCCTTTTTGACAAGGCTGTACACAAAAAAGGTATCACAGGTGAAGTATTGCTTCAACTGATTGAATCACGTCTTGACAATACAGTTTATCGTTTGGGCATTGCCCCAACACGCAGTGCTGCAAGACAACTGGTCGGACACCGTCACATTACTGTGAATGGTGAGGTCGTAAATATACCTTCATACTTACTAAAAGCAGGTGATATTATTGGCGTTCGTGAAAGATCAAAGAGTCTTGAAACAATTACCAATTCAGTCGAAGGTCGTGTAAATCGGTATTCCTGGCTAGAGTGGGACTCTGAGAAAATGGCAGGTAAATTTATGAGCTATCCAACTCGTGAAGATATCCCCGAAACAATTAAAGAACAACTTATCGTCGAGTTGTACTCGAAATAAGCAATGATTATTAATAACCTGGTAGCTTATTCTATCAAACACTAAACCTTAATTATGGCAATTCTAGCGTTTCAAAAACCTGAAAAGGTCATCATGGTCGAATCGGACAACAAAAAAGGTGTCTTTGAATTTCGTCCTCTGGAGCCAGGTTTCGGCATCACAATTGGCAATTCTCTTCGCCGCATTTTACTCTCTTCTTTGGAAGGATATGCAATTACTTCGGTTAGAATCGAAGGTGTTTTGCATGAGTTTTCTGCTATCGAAGGTGTCGTTGAAGATGTTGCAGACATTGTATTGAACCTCAAAAAAATTCGATTTAAGCAGCAAATTGCTTCTGAAACATCCGAGAAAGTTAATATCGTTATCGGTGATCAAGAGCAGTTTAAAGCTGGCGATATAAATAAATTTCTTTCAGTTTTTCAGGTACTCAATACTGATATGGTGGTCTGTAATTTAGATCCATCTGTTAAACTAAGTATTGAGCTTACCATTAACAAGGGAAGAGGCTATGTGCCGGCAGAGGAGAATAAAATCCCCAACGCAAACATAGGTACAATAGCCGTCGATTCTATTCATACGCCTATCAGAAATGTCAAGTTCCATGTCGAAAACTATCGCGTTGAACAAAAAACTGACTACGAAAAACTGGTAATCGAAGTAACAACAGATGGTTCTGTTTTTCCAAAAGAAGCCCTCAAAGAAGCTGCAAAAATCCTGATTATGCACTTCATGCTCTTCTCAGATGAAAAAATTACCGTTGACACAGATGAGAAATCTGTAACAGAAGAGTTTGACGAAAACTCATTGCATATCCGTCAATTGCTGAAAACAAAGTTGGTCGATATGGATCTTTCGGTAAGGGCATTAAATTGCTTGAAAGCTGCCGACGTAGAATCTCTAGGAGATCTTGTAGCTTTCAATAGAAATGATTTGCTCAAATTCCGTAATTTTGGTAAAAAGTCCCTCACCGAGCTTGAAGAACTGGTGAAAACTAAAGGGCTTGAGTTTGGAATGAATATCAGTAAATACAAATTAGAAAAAGAATAACAGGAATGAGACACAATAAGAAATTCAACCATCTGGGCAGAACCAGTGCTCACCGGAAAGCAATGCTTTCGAATATGGCTGCGTCGCTTATCCTGCATAAAAGGATCACAACTACAGTTGCAAAAGCTAAAGCACTCAGGCCCTATATCGAACCCATTATAACCCGTTCGAAGGATGATACAACACACTCACGACGGATGGTTTTCAGTTTGCTGCAAAATAAATATGCGCTTACCGAACTCTACCGCGATGTGGCACCCAAAGTTGCAGACCGTCCGGGTGGGTATACAAGAATTATCAAGCTTGGAAACCGGTTAGGTGATAGCGCTGAAATGGCCATGATTGAGCTCGTTGATTTTAATGAGAACCTACTTGGAGAAAAGGCTGCAAAGAAAACTAAGTCAACCCGTAGAAGAGGTGGTGCTAAAAAGGCTGCAGTTGCAGCTGAGCCAGTTGCCGAAAAGCCTGCAATAGTGGCTGAAGTTGGTGAACCAATTGCTTCTGAGGAAGTAGATGCATCCGAAGAAACTTCTTCTGAGACTCCA
>JAGXRB010000166.1 GCA_018336075.1 Bacteroidota bacterium | reverse complement strand
AGCCGGTGATAATGGTGTGTGCACACAACAGTCCCGCGCCCTTCAGCGGAAGTGTTTATGTGAACTCCATCCTTTGGGGTGATTACGAAACCTATATGGTTGAAGACCTCTGTAACTGGGTTGAGTCTGCTTACAGGGCCATGCCGGGTAAAAATTACAGGGGGCTGTTCGGTTTTTCGATGGGTGGCTACGGCGCTTTCAGGTACGGCATACTTCACAACGACAAATACGGCGCCCTGGCTTCTTATGCAGGTGCGATCCACCTTCTGGAAGAGACAATGAGTGCAAATTTCAGGCAAATGATCCTGCAGGGCAACCAGCCCGGACCACCTTATACCTACAATTACAACACCGGAGGTGTGTTCACACAACTCGAATTTCTGTTTTACGGGGCATTTGCACCCAATTACAATACGCCACAAACCTATATCAATCCGGCGATTGTAGAATTTCCGCTTGACCAGAATGGCAACTGGATCGACACGGTGCAGGCCAAATTAATTCCCCATAACCCTGCACATCTGATTAGTCAGCTCACCCCCGCACAAAGTCCGGGCATCTATTTCGGATGCGGAGCGAACGATGATTTATTTTTAAACCCCGGAAACCTTGCGATGAAAGACACGCTGGATTTGCTGGGGCTGCCATATATATTCTACCAAGGCAGCGGCGGACATGTCCTTTCCGATCAATTCACCACCAATGCCCTGCTTTTCCTTGATTCTCTGCTCATGCCGCCCGTAATTCCCTGTTCCTGCCTGCCCGAGGGGATAAGCTTCACCTCACAGTGGGATATTGATAATTTCCAAACTAATTATCCGGGTTGTACAGAAATTGAGGGGGATGTCGCTATCCTTGGAGTGGAAAACAACATATACAACTTACAGGGATTAAGTTTGCTGACAGCAATAGGCGGTACGCTTTGGATTAATGCTACATATGACCTGGCAAATTTGGAGGGACTGAACGGTATAGTCAGTATTGGCGGAGATTTGGTAATTGGTGCTGCTTCAATGGCTGGTTCTGGTAACCATATTTTGGAAAATTTCTCAGGACTAAATAATTTGGAAACCATTGGAGGAGATTTTTCTGTTTTTTTCAATCCAATACTTATCAATTTTCAAGGTCTGAGCAGCCAGGTTACTGTTGGCGGCGATTTCAGTGTGAGATATAATCCATCATTAATCAATCTTGAAGGTATTGAAAGTCTGATTTCAATTGGTGCAGATCTGATTCTTGAAAGCAACGAGAGCATGACCAATCTTACTGGATTGGAAAACCTGACTTCTATCGGGGCTTCTCTTAGTATTTCTTTTAATAGCGCCCTGACCAGCCTGACGGGGATGGAAAATATTGCAGCAGGATCAATTACGAATTTGGGCATTCAAAATAATCCATCCTTATCCACCTGCCATGTCCAAAGCATCTGCGATTTCCTGGCGGCGCCCAACGGAGAGGTTATTATTGATAACAACGCCCCTGGCTGCAACAGCCCGGAAGAGGTAATTGTGGCCTGTGCAACTGTTGGTATTGATGAAGTAATTGCTGAAAGCAGTTTCTCCATTTTTCCCAATCCGTTCACAAGCCAATTGACCATTGAATTCAACATGCCCCAAACTTCCATCGTTTCCATCCAAATCTTCAACGCCATGGGCGCCAGTGTGGCCGAACTGCACCACGGCCAACTACCTGCCTGGCAGCAGCAAATTACTTGGCATGCAGGCGATTTGCCTAAAGGCTTGTATTTGTGTAGGGTGCAGGTCGGGCAGGAAACCTTCACACAGAAAATTATTAAAGTTCAATAATTCAATAACATAAAAAAAGGAAAAGATGAAAAAAGTCATTTTACTCTTGATAGCTATAACAATAGGTTATGCCAATGCAAATGCACAATCCTGCCTGCCTGAAGGTATCTTCTTCAATACCCAGGCGCAAATTGATATTTTCCAGACCAACTATCCCGGGTGTACGGTGATTGAGGGGGATGTTGTAATTAGTAGTAGCAATATCACCAGCCTTGAGGGGCTGAATATTTTGAAATCAATTGGCGGTGATTTAATAATAGGATCACATGGTATGGGAACTTTTCTGGTGACTTTATCAGGATTAGACAGCCTGTCATATATTGGGGGTGATCTAATGATACTCTATAACTATTTCCTGCAAAACTTGACGGGGCTGGAGAGCCTTAATTATATTGGTGGCCGGCTGAAAATTAATTCTAACCAGTCACTGAGCAGTCTGACAGGGATAAACAATTTGACATCCATCGAGGGTGACCTGGATCTGTTCAACAGCTCTCTAACAACGCTGACCGGACTGGAGAATTTAACTTCTATCGGGAGTAATGTATTCATCGGTAGCAACAGTGCCCTGACTGACCTGTCAGGACTAAACAATCTTACTTTTATAGGAGGAGGCCTTGGTTTTAATAATAACTATTCTCTGAATAGCTTGGCGGCACTGGGCAATCTGACTTACATCGGGGGGGGGTTAGGGATTTCCATTACAAATAACTTAACCAATCTGTCAGGACTAGACAACCTGACTTCTATTGGGGGAGAAATTACGATTGCCTCAAATATCGCCCTGACCAGTCTGACAGGACTTGAAAATCTGACCTTTATCGGGGGAAATCTTCAAATAATTTATAACCATGCCCTGATAAACCTCACAGGACTTGATAATCTGGCTTCCATCGGGGGATACCTTGATATAGATTGTAACAATGACCTGATAAACCTTACAGGGCTTGAGAATCTGACTTCCATAGGAGGTGAAATTGAAATTGAACGCAATAATTCCCTTTCCAGTCTGACAGGTTTAAATAATCTGACCTCTATTGGTACGTATCTTTGGTTTTGGGAGAATAATTCATTGACCAGCCTGACGGGGCTGGAGAACCTGACATCCATCGGAGGTCTTTATATTTATGCGAATGATGCCCTTGCCAGCCTGACGGGGCTGGAGAACCTGACATCCATCGGGTATTCTCTAGATATCAGCTCAAACAACACCCTGACCAGCCTGACGGGGCTCGACAATCTAACCTCCATCGGGGGTTCTCTAGATATCAGCTCAAACAACGCCCTGACCAGCCTGACAGGGCTGGAGAACCTGACATCCATCGGTAGTTATCTTGAAGTTTCCAATAACAATTCCCTATCCACCTGCGATTCAGAATGGTTATGCGATTATCTGGCTGCACCCACTGGAGCGGTGAGCATCTATGACAATGCAACTGGCTTCAACAGCGTGATTGATGTAGCCTATTCATGCGGGGGCTTACCCTGCCTGCCCTATGGCAACTATTATTTTCGATCCCAATCCGACATTGATAATTTCCAGGCAGCTTTTCCCAATTGCACGGAATTGCAGGGGAATGTTTATATAAGCGGAAATGATATAACCGATTTATCTGATTTGGACATGGTGACCTCCATCGGGGGTTCTCTAGATATCAGCTCAAACAACACCCTGACCAGCCTGTCGGGACTGGAGAACCTGACATCCATCGGAGAGTCCCTTGATATTAATTATAACAACGCCCTGACCAGCCTGTATGGATTGGACAATATTAATGCAGGTTCGTTAGTGTTCTTAAACATCATGGATAATAGTTCATTATCCACCTGCGAAGTGCAAAGCATCTGCGATTTCCTGGCAGCACCTTACGCGTATTCTGCTATTGGAAACAACGCTCCGGGTTGTAACAGCCCGGAAGAGGTAATTGTGGCCTGCGCAACTGTTGGTATTGATGAAACAATTGCTGAAATCGGCTTTTCCATTTTCCCCAATCCGTTTTCTGGCCAGCTAAACATCGAATTTAACCTTCCCCAAACTTCAACCGTTTCCATTCAAATCATCAACGCCAAGGGCGCAAAGGTAGCCGAACTGCACCACAGCCAACTGCCTGCCGGGCAGCAGCAATTTGGATGGGATGCAGGGGATTTGCCTACAGGTATGTATTTCTTCAGGTTGCAGGCGGGGAAGGGAACCTTCACACAAAAAATAATTAAAGTTCAGTAATTCAAATAACTTAAAAAGATGAAATCATGAGAAGTTATAAACCAATCGCAATTCTTGTAATATTGGCCTTTGGCCTGAAAATGATGGCCGGCAATGTGAGCATGAAACAGGCCGAAAAAGTGGCCATAAACTTCTATTTTGAACGGCATAATATGTTCCAGGGTGAAATTCCCCGGGAAATGATCAGCATACACTCGGTTCACACCGAAAAAGATGTACAGCAAACCTATTATTATGTCTTTCATTTTAACCCTGCCGGTTTTGTGATCGTACCCGCCGACGATTGCCTTGTTCCGGTGCTGGGTTATTCTTTTGAACACAACTATGTGGCCGAAAACCAGCCCCCCAATGTGCAATGGTGGTTTCAGCAATACAAAGATCGGGTTAGGTTTGCCCGCAAAAATGCCCTCCACCCTGAATTGAAAATCATGGAGCAATGGGAACATTACCTGGCAGATGATTTCAGGTACCTCCCTGAAAAATCCGGAAGCCGCGAAGTGGCTCCGCTGTTAACAACCTTATGGGATCAGGGATGGCCATATAATTACTATTGCCCTCCCGGTACCCCGGCAGGCTGTCAGTCCACGGCGATGGGTCAGATTTTATTCTATTGGAGATGGCCTGATCACGGGCAAGGATATACAGAATATATACCTGCTTCTAATCCACAATATGGATTGCAGGTAGCTGACTATGAAAATACATTTTACCGCTTTAATGAGATGGTTGACAGTCCTGTAACCCCCAATACGGCTATTGCAGAATTAATTTATCATGTTGCAGTAAATTTCCATACCGATTTCATTCCGGGTTTTTCGCAGGCAGATTCGATGTTCGTACTGAATCATCAGGCTGCAGTAGATTCTACTTCATTTCATTTTAAGCTATTGCCGGCTGTCGTTCATTACCGCGATAGCATGCCTGTGGAAAACTGGAAAAACCTGATGTTAGAGATGCTTGATGCTTCAGCTCCCATTTTTTATACAGGCTATGACAATTATCCGTTGACCGGTCACCATTGGGTTTGCGATGGTTATCAGGACGAAGATTATTTTCATTTCAACCTGGGTTGGGGCGGTTCGAGTAATGGTTACTACACCATTGATAATCTCCCCTCGGGATTAAATTTTAACCATTTTATGACAAGCTATCTTATTCCTGATACCATTGGGTTTACTTATCCATTGTATTGCTCAGGCGCCGACACTATTGTTGCATTGGAGGGCAGTATCGAAGATGGTAGCGGCCCCATCCACAATTACCTGAACAACACCTATGCCTCCTGGCTTATTGATCCGCAAACGGAATACGATTCGGTTACCAATATCATCATCACAGTGAAAAGGCTGGATTTATTTGAGGATGGCGACCGGCTTTATATTTACGATGGCGAAGACAATACGGCGCCGCTGCTGGCTGAACTCAGTGGCAGTTCAATCCCTGGCAACATTACCTCCACCGGAAATAAGATGCTTGTAGAATTTATTACCGATGCCGAAAATACAGCGGCAGGGTTTTACCTGAATTACAAAACCACACAGCCGGTATGGTGCAGCTATATGACCACCCTAACCGCCCAGGAAGCAACTTTTGGCGATGGCAGCGGAAACTTTTATTATTACAACAACACCTCTTGTAAATGGTTTATCAATCCTGGAAATACTGAACCACTAACCTTACATTTCAACTATTTCCAAACTGAAGAAAACCATGACGTATTGAAAATATACGATTTAACCACACAGGCTCTGCTGGCTGAACTCAGCGGTGTTTACGAAATTCCGCCTGACCCTGTAACCTCCCCGGGCGGGAAATTTTATCTTGTTTTTTCGACCAACGACAACACACCCGCAAATGGTTGGGAAGCCTGGTACAGTATCAACACATCTGTTGAAGAACCCACAGAAGAACCGGTCTTTTCCATTTTCCCCAATCCCGCCAACGAACAGCTAAACATTGAACTCAACCTACCGCAAACTTCCACCGTTTCCATCCAAATCTTCAACACCATGGGCGCAAAGATAGCCAAGCTACACCACGGCCAACTGCCTGCCGGACAGCAGAAGTTTACCTGGCATGCCGGCGATCTGCCCAAAGGTTTGTATTTCTTAAGGTTGCAGGCGGGGGAGGAAACCAGAACACAGAAAATCATTAAAGTTCAATAATTCAATAACTTAAAAACGAGAAATCATGAAAAAACTTACACTTCTTACAGCAATCCTGATGACTGCAAACATGGTGTTTACCCAGGTCATTAATATCCCTGCCGATTATCCTACCATTCAGCAAGGGGTTGATGCAGCCGGTGATGGCGATACCGTATTGGTTCATCCCGGAACCTATTATGAAAATGTGTACCTTCCAGACAAGAGTCTTACACTCGCCTCTCTGTTCCTCACAACGCATGATACTTCCTATGTATCACAAACGGTGATTGATGCTGAAGGCTCAGGTAGCGTTTTATCAAGTATATACAATTTCAGTAATGTCAGAATAAGCGGAATGACCATAACCGGCGGCGGTTCTTCTAGCATATGGTTTTTGAGCGAGCCAAACAATGTGATGATCGATCATGTAATCATCACAGGTAATTCAGGTGATGGTTATGGAGCAGGAGTTACAATATGGGGTGGTACTGATATCCAGTTCCGCAATGTAACAATCTCAAATAACTCTGATGGCTATTATGGAGGAGGAGTTTGTTGCTTGAATTCCAGCCCCATCTTCGAAAATTGCTTTTTTACCGATAACAACGGCTATTATGGCGGAGCAGTGTATTGCTGGGAATCAAATCCTGTATTCCGGAATGTGGTATTTACAGGGAATAATATGAATAATTATTTCACTTACGGTTCAGTGTTATATATGAGTTCAGGGAATAATCCATGCTTTCCTGCGCTGATTAACTGCACCATGACAGGTAATTACGTATGGTTAGAAAACGGATATTCCGGTATAATAGACTGTGTTCATCCATGTTCATCCAATGTAACTGTTATAAACTCTGTTTCCTGGCATAATGGGGTTTGGGTTAACAAATATGGGGCCGATTATTTGAATCATTCTACTATTTCTTATACAAATGTTGGTGGATATGTGGCGCCAGGCGAAGGCAACATTAGTGTTGAGCCGCTTTTCCATGGCACTGGAGCGCATCCCTATCAACTCAGCCCCGGCTCACCCTGCATTGATGCCGGCACACCTGACACCACCGGCCTGAGCCTGCCGCTGATGGATTTGCTGGGCAACTACCGCATCTGGGACGGCGATGGCGATGGGATC
>JAGXRB010000165.1 GCA_018336075.1 Bacteroidota bacterium | reverse complement strand
CGAGCCTCGCCCTGCCGAGCCGAGCCGTGCCACGCCGAACCTGCCATATTTTGCCTATGATTTTTCAAGCTCAAAAAGTCCAAAGGTTCCAGAGGCTGATTTTTCAGGACGCCATTCGCCAACACCTACTCCAAATCCAGCTAACTCTATTAATGAAGCCAACTGCTCAGGGCTTATATTTTTTGAGTTGTAGGATATTCGAAGAGTGATTGCCCAATCTTTATATTCTCCACGGAATCGTACATCTGGTTTACCACCGTTTAAACGCACCATATCTTCACGCATAGATGGAGTACCATCTATCTCAACTAATCCATCTTCATCTGAATGGATGAAGAACATAGCTCTAAGGTCGGTCATTACCATATCAACGGATTTACCAGCCCTAATCATTGCTGCTTTGAATGCTACAGCAGGAAAGCCAGTGCGCTTTCCATCCTTGAATTTGTACAAACTACTCATGAATATTTGCTGAGGGTCTTTAGCATCATGACCTTTTTTTGCTTTTTTCATATGAGAGTCAAGTAGTTCCTGTTTTGCTTTCTCACTCCACCTGTTTACAATAAGTGGAGATATTCCTCTTATTTTGAATGCAACTTGCTTAATGCTTACCTCAGGTATTTCTATTGATTTTGATGATTTAGATTCCATATCTTCTATATTTTTTGATGTTATTTATTATTACTTTCTAAAATCTGTTGCAACACTTCCTTTTTGAAATAAAGCTTGTTACCAAATTTTATCTTTGGCAATACACCGTTCATAGCATAGCGGTATATACTGCCAGTAGTTACTCGAAGAAAATCAGCTGCTTCATTAACCGTCAAATACTCTGCTCTGGAGTAAGATTTAGGAGCTTTGACTTGATTGCGATGGATATCTTCAAGTAACATTTCGATCCTACTCAGTTTGTCAAGGACTATTTCAAAAGGATTTTCCATGTCATGCTATTTTGGTTAAAAGGTTTGTGTAATTCTTGATTGTCATAAAGTGTGCAAACTCCTCAGCAAGATTCTGAACATCATTTGCAAGCATCTCATAGCGCATACATGGGAAGGGTTCATGAGGAACGATCTGGCCTTCAAAGCGACCGGAGGGGTCTGTACCTTTATATCCGCGAACCTCAAATACATCATACCAGAAAGTATGAGCTTCAAACATATCGAGGTAAAAGCGCCATTGGTAGGATGTGTAATATTCTCCCCAGCCAGGATAACTGAATTTGCATTTTGCATCCCTTATCTCAAGTCCTTCAACTCCATCAGCCCGACCACTTACCGTAAACTCCATGTGCTTGGTGTGATAGATTTTCTTGGCCGGAACTTCATGAATCATATGGGGGTGAGCATTACGGTAGTCAATAGCTGGTTGTGCCTGCTCAGGGGTGAAGGTTATCCCCTCAACAGTGAGTGAACCGTTGAGGGTGAAAGGCAACTCAATAATCTTGTGAAAAGCATTCCCAAGTCTGGTTTTGTCATTACCGGTAAACTTACCGGTAAGACTTTCTATGAGTGACTGTTCAGTATCCCAATCGCTCACATTGTCCACCATCCTGCGGAATTTTTCCAGAGTAGTTACTGCTATCCGATACATAGCTATACGTTCATTGAGGTTTGACGAACAGATTGTGGATGTTGCACAGAGGGTGCAGGTACTTTTTCAAAAGCTTTTGTATTGTGGTTAACCACAAATCCAAGTGTTTTGCCTCTTTCTGCAACAAGCTTTCTTAGGGCAATGCTGTAAGTTGCAGGCAGCTCATTAATTACAACAAGCAACTCTGTTAGTTCTTCAGGATCTTCGCAACTGTTAATCATTTCCTGATAACTGGCTACTTTTTCAAGTGCTTCGCGTTGTGCTTCACTCATATTGGCAATAGCATCCTTCACCCGATCAATGATATCGGCCATATAAGATCTGAACCTGGGGTCAGTTTCGTCAGGAATTTCCGTCACCGGAAGTCTGGCAACATTCTTTCCAATTGTGTTATCTGAAGGTTCCCATTGGATAGAGCGTTTGTTATTGATCGTTCGCATATAACCTACCTGATCTGCAATGCGAAGTAGAAGGTTATAAGACTGCCCTGTTACATCTGGAATCTTCTTGATGATATCACCTTCTTTTTCATCTTTAGCATGAGCAATGATTACAAGCTCTGCATTGTCCGCCCTTCGGTTATTTACGAATAGTTTAAATTCGTCACCGATTGCTCCATAAGCCTTAAGCTTATTCTTGGCTGCGGCATAATCCTGCTTGATAACATAACTCATCAGGAAGTCATCAAGCGCTGCTTTTGCGGTGTCGATTCCAATTGTCTTGTAAGCATTGAATGTTCCTGCTTTTTCTTCAATTTGAACATCCTCCCACTTACTTACAAGCAGGGTGTCCTGGCGCATTATGGAGCGATCAACTCCGCGGTCGAAGTCAATCAGCAAGGGTTGATCACATGTGTTAAACAGGCTCGTTTTACCGATGCCCGGCTCACCATAGATAACGATCACAACAGGTCGTTTAGGGAGGCTTTCTTCTTTTTTTAAGATTGGCATTAGATTATAATTTAATTGTTAGTAATTATTGATTGACAGCAAATGGTTTACAAATTACCTTTGTGCTGCATTAGATTATTGAATTAGCTCACTCCTTGAGTGGGCTTTTTCTTTGGGGCATAGTTGAGAAACTTCCACAGAAGCTCCCGGATGTTTTCATTTGGTTCATGCACATAGTTTCCGTTTGCCTGACTGCATCTGTGCTGAAGGTAGGTGAACAGTTTGGCCAACTGTGGATGTTGATCTACTTCATCTGTTGTGAAGCGGTCTTTAAATTCATTGAAAAGTGTCCGACAGGTCTTTTCTTTAGTTTCAATAATTGTTTCCATCTTGCATTAGATTATTTATGATTACTTGATTTTCGCTTTGAAAATCTTTGACGCTCTGAATACGGGAGTTTTATGTGGAGGTATCCTTACTTGAATATTTCGGCTTATATCCATCCCTGGCTTACCTTTTCTCATCACGGTATCAAATACGCCAAAGTTGTTTATCCGGACTTTGTTACCTAGTCTAACCTCATTCTTGATAAGGTTGAAGGTTGCGCTGATGATTTGATCAGCATCCTTTTTGGCGATACTGCATTTGGCCGATACGACACCTGCCAGCATACTCTTATTTATGGTGCGCTTCATAATTTTTCGGATTGAGATATGGTTTCAAGTTCTGTCAAGCTATAGGTAACTTTGGCGTTTCTATCGCCTAGTTTGATACGTTTAAGCTTTCCCATCAACCTCCACCGGCGGACATTTGCCTCTCCAAATCTGCGGAAAGCTTCTCTCTGACTGAGTTCGTCCTTCTGCATTATTCCAGCCTTTTTTAAGGCATTTATTGCCCCTAGTTCTGCTGCTGCTGTCAGCATTTTCTGAAGTTTGTAATCAGCTATTTCCATCTCTGAAAAGGTTGTTACGATTAGCATATGTGATGAATTCAGCCATAGTGTGGCTACCAGTCTTTCTGAAAGAAGATTTCTTGTGATTCAGGACCGTATTGATACTGATATAAAGCTTGTCGGCTATCTGTCCTTCATTAAGTCCGGAGTGGAAAAGCCTCATTACCTGAAGTTCTCTTTCAGATAAGTTTGAATTGAACTTAGGATTACAGATTATTTGGTCATGCTTGCACTCACCACGTAATGGACAAGAGACGAACTCAAACTTGAAAGTATCATTCTCAAAGTCCAACACATTGTCATAGTCACCGAAATTGCATTTAAGAAATCTTCGAACTATCAGGAACTCATAATAATGTAGTGAATCTGCGGAGGCTTTGTAGGTTTCACACATTGCTTTATAGGCTTCCGGATAGGAATCCCTGATTCTGTTGATCATTGTACTTATGAACTCTCTGTGCCTTGGTTCAAGCTTATAGTGCCCTTCTCCTGCAGGAGCAATCATAATATCACCTTCAGGTGTGCTGTAGGTCTCAAATCTCATTAGGGAAAAGGATTTCAGGATTGATGTTTAGTTTTTTTGCAATGAGTGCCCTTTTGATCTTATCAGGACGATATTCTCCTGCAATCCAACATCTAACCGTCGTTTCCGAAACCATGCAAAGCTCCGCTATCTCTCGTCTGAACTTATCCTTAGGACTTTCTACGCTGTCCGGCATAGAAAAATACTGACCTCTGAATGTCAATTTTTCATCTTCTGGAACAACATAGTTGATTTTACGACCTCTCTTTTTGTATATTCGTGTCATGTTTTTATATTTTCGGTACAAATTTATAGTAAATTACTATATAAAGTCAAGTAAATTACTGAATTATTTTTATAATTACTGAAAATATATTTTAAAAAACAGATTATCAGATATATATGAAATGAGTGGAAGGAAAGTAATAATCAAGATACTTGAGGTAGAACGATTGAATGCTAAGCGTTTTGCTGAAATTATTGGGGTCCAACCAACCCAAGTTTATGACCTCAAAAGTGGGAAAATCAAGAAGATTAGTGAGTCTGTTGCTGATAAAATACTAGATAAATTCAGTAAATATAGTAAAACATGGTTATTGACCGGAGATGGAGAGATGCTATCTGAATCAAGTTTATCGAAGAAAGTTGCGGGAAAAATTGCTGATCTAAATCATGATTATGAAGTTAATAATCAGAATGACAGCATAACAATGTCACGCGAGGTCTTCGAAATGCTAAATAAACTTACTGATACTGTTCAAAGCCAGCAAAGAGTAATTGAAAATGACATGAGTGAGATTAAAGCCGCTTTTAAAAAAGCCCACCCGCATGGGGGGAATCACAATGCAGATATTGCGGGCGCAGTTTAATTATGTGGGTTGATAAAAATGAGAAGTATTATTATTGAAAGAAAGTCATACCTTGATGGAATAGGGTAAAGGGTGGGAGGAAGGTAAGCTTATGGTAAAATAGATTATTTTAAGATAAACATTAATAAACAACCAAAAAAATGACAACATTTTTTATAATTGTTGCAGTATTTATTTTTTTGATACTTATTCTGCATAGAAGCGCAAGCAAAGAGCAAGAGAGCAACCAAATCAAAATGCAGTCAAAAGGATATCAAATAAACAAAAGCATCAAAACAGGGAAATATATTGCAGGGCATCCAAGCCTTAATAATATAGTTGCAAAAACAGATATCTTTCCTGTAGATGATCATCTTGATATTATAGATTCATCTTTGATAACACAAGTTAAAATTGCCTCAATTGAAAAGTCATCTATAAAAAATATTGTTATAGAAGACCAGACAACAATTGAAAAGAGAGTTACAGTTGCAAGACTACTGTTGATTGGCATATTTGCTTTTGCACTAAGAAAGAAGCAGGTTAATGAAATTGCATACCTCATCATAGAGTGGAATGATGGGAGGTTCGACCATGAAACAATATTTCAGTTTGAGGGAAAGGAAGCTATGGTAAATGCCAACACTGCAAGAAACATGATTATTAAAGAGCTTAATTAAAGAAATGCAGTCAGAAGAAAGTCATAAAATCATTGGACGCTTTTTTGAAGCTGTCGACTTTTTAATTGAAAAAGAAAAGTTGAGCGGGTATCAGACTTATTGTAGATACTACAATATTGATAAAAGAAATTTCTATGTTCAGAAGAAAGATAATTCTCGTGGATATTTTCAGGTAAGCTGGATGGTTCCCCTGGTTCGGTACTATGGCATCAACCCCCGGTGGCTGCTTACCGGCTTCGGGCCAATGATCAAGAAAAGGGCGGATAAGAAAGAGGAGTAAAAAAACATTAACCAAGAAAAACTATTAAAACACAACCATCATATCCATGATCTTTAAAGAATTAGTAAACGATTTTTATATTTCTGAACAGTGTTGTAAAATGCAGCAAAAGATGATGCAGATAAGCAACGACCTGAGTCTTGGCAGAGAACACAACACAAATTTTATGTTCCTTTCAAATCTGGTTCTTGAAATGGATGCAACTATCATCCTGCTAAAGTCAAAAGGTGAAGAAACAGACATTTATGAGGAATTTAAATCTGAAGTCGAAAAGTGGATAGATAAGATTTTCGAGTCCAAGAACTCATCTTCGGGTGAACTTGATGAGACCTCAAGCTAAACTTTATCAATCAGACTTAAACAGAGACTTTAAATACATCTGACCAATTTTATGAACTTCAGAATGATGTCGAAAAACCCTACTCTGAACAGAAGGAAATAATTGGAAAATTTTTGAGAAAAAATCAGGTCTAAGGTAGAAGTAAATATAGGACTATTTATCTATCTTTAAATCACCATTTTCCCGAAGCATCTCTAAATACATTTCTTTAGACATAGGACAATCGAAGTAAGATTCAGCTTTATCTGTATCCCGAAACTTTAACTGCTTTTTCATTGCTGTCATTAATGCGTTACCATAATCATTCTTTCCATGACTAAAATAGGTGTAAATAGCTTGTGTCTTGCCATTAACCTCAAGACAATAATACTTGTGGTGATCCTTATCTGGATTAAGAACAAATCCTTTTTTGGTCAGTGTTTTTTGAATATCTTTAGATTTGCGAGTCTTCATTAAATGTTTTATTAATCAAGGCACTTAATTTGGCTTTAAGTTCAATTGCTTCATAGGACAACTTTTCGTTTGGCTGTAAAAAGTAGTTGTGGTAAAGAGAATAAAAAGAGAATGCAAAAGCTTCCTCAACTTCTTTTCGGCTTTCTCCCCAAACTGTTAAATCAAGCTCTTCATTTCTAATAAAATAAAGAGAATCCTCAAATGTTACTTCACAAACCAATTGTTTTTTAAGGTTAAAGATTATTCCATCAAATTTTAAGATTTCCGGCTTATAAGGGTAAGTATCATGTTCAAGTTCTTCATAATAAAGTACTTGTTTGACTGAATCCTTTTTAATACTAGCTCCATCACCTACTTTCTTTACCTTAGCAAAAAACTGGTATGTTTTAAAATCATCTTCAGTCTGCTTTTGCTTAACTTTTTTTGGGATATAAAAACTTTTCTTTTCATTAGGTATCACCAGAACCTTCTGAACCTTATTTTGGTTATCTTTAAGTTTAACTTTATAGTCTTTACCGTTTCCAAAAGAAGAAAAAAGAGGATCAAAAATACGTTTACGATCATGTTCTGAGTATCTCTCCGATATAGTCTTTATGTAGCTGAAATTATTGTAATCGCCGTTAATAATATTTTCTTTAAAATCCGAAAAACGTTCCTTTTTCCAGTCATTTACCTCGTTTGTAAACATCGGGAAGTCCGCCTCGATGATATTTGGAGCAAGAGCGGCTTCAAAACTTCCATAGTTTAGGTCAACTATTAGTAGACTTAAATCTTCTTTTATCGTTTTAATTAATTGGGAATTTTTCTCGAAGGCTTCTCTGAAACTTGGCTTTTTAAGAAATTCGATTTCAATATAATTGTTGTATGAAGTGACCATTTCCGACAATACCTTTATGACCGTTTCCACTCGAGTGGCTCGGTCAGCGTATATTTCGGATTCAATCTGAATTCGAAAAGCAATATCTTTTAAGGTCTCAATCATGGGTCAAAAATATACATCTTACAATGGTTATACAAGTATTTCTTTAATTTGTTACAGTTAATTAACTATTTCTTTTATCAGGTCCAACACCTTTCTGTTCGCCCGGTCAATCATTGACCAGTCCTTAGTGATATAAAAATCAGTCACCTTCATGGCTTGATCAACATGATTCAGTGCCTGGTGAACAACATACTTGTCAATATGACAGTCATTGATAGCAATAGTAGCCCAGGAATGCCTCGCCGAATAAAACGTAAACCTTACCATTCCCAGATCTTCAGCCAACTGCGTCAAGCCTTTATTGATATTCCGGTTAAAGTTTAAATGATTTGCATACAGTTTCGAGAATATTGTCTTCTCTCCTTTCATGTATTTCATTAATATCTGCTGTGCCTCTGGCTCAATCTTGAGGCTCATTTCTGCAGAATCTTTTCTGCGATCTTTTGTTTTCATTCTTTTATAAATAAGCCTTCCGTCCTTGAAAAGAGGATCATTAAAAAGGTCTACTGAATTAATCCCACAAAGGTAAAATGAAAGCATGAAGATATCTCTTCCTAAAACTTTTCTCTTATCACCTGCCGGAATTTCTGCATCCCGTATAGCTCTAATCTGCTCTATTGGTAAGGAGCGTTTCTTAGGTAACTCATAAGAAGGAATTTTGAACTTCGAGAATGGGGAAACCCTGACAAGGATAATTCCATTGTCTTCATCATTATACTCAACCTTTGCCTGATTAATAAGTGTCTTGAAAATCGTGGTGTATAGAGATAATGCCCTTCTCCCGGATGAGGTTTTAATAGTTTTACTTTTTTGTCTGCTTTTCAGGAAATTTTCAGCATAGTCTATTAATAGCTTTGCCGTAAACTGATTAATATCAAGGCTGTCACGGCCAAGAAAATTAATGAGTGAAGCTAATGCAGCTTCATATGTTTTTGCTGTCCCAACCCTACCCTGCTCATGAAGTTTCTGGATTCTTATTTTAGAAAATTCAATGAGGTCGATGTAATCAGCTTCGGATTGATTGAGATAATCACAAATCTGATCTGCAGTCATCAAATTTGTCTTAGTTCCAAGCTTACGAACTTTCTGGTGATAATCTTTAATAATTGCATCAACATCATCCTTGATGCTGATGTTTTTTAGGTTACCTGCACGAGAAAAGTCAGATTTTTCAGTAAATATTTCTGTTTTTATCTTTCTAATCTTCCGGTTGTGTATCATTTGGATAAATACCCTGGTAGATCCATCCTGCTTCTGGTAGGGAAATATTGCCTTAAAGGTAGCCATGACCAGATTTTTGGTAAACAATTAGTAAACAAATGCAAGCAAATATATAAAAAAAGTGCTGTAAGTGCTGAAAGGTAGTAAATAAAAAAACCTTTGCTATTTTGTAACAGCAAAGGTTTTCAGCGTTTTAGCCTTGTCTCCCCGCCAGGATTCGAACCTGGGACCCATTGATTAAGAGTCAATTGCTCTACCAACTGAGCTACGGAGAGTTTCAAAAAGGAGTGCAAAGATAAAGTTTTTTATGTAACATTTAATACATATTTGGATTCGATTTTTTATTGGTCATGGAGTTTTTTAGATTATCAGCTTCATCGTAATTATTCTGTTAAACGTTTACTTATGTATCTTTGTAAAAATTCAAAAACATGAAAAAAGTTATCAGCACACACAATGCGCCGGGAGCAATCGGCCCTTATAATCAAGCCATTGAAATTAATGGTATGTTGTTCATTTCAGGACAGATACCGATAGATCCGGCAACAGGAAAAGTTGTTGAAGAAGACATCACTGTGCAAACAGAACAGGTGATGAAAAACATCGGAGCCATTCTGGAAGCTGCCGGCTACAGTTTTTCTGATGTTGTGAAATCAACCTGTTTGCTGAGCGATATGGCCAATTTCGCTGCGATGAATGCTGTTTACGGAAAATATTATCAGCATGAAGCCCCCGCCAGAGCTGCCTTTGCAGTAAAAACCCTGCCAATGAATGTTCTGATCGAAATCGAAACTATCGCAGTAAAATAGTTTTCAGGGTTTTTACAACTGAAGCCAGTTTTTGATCATTTCATTTCCCCCTTCTGTCATGTATGATTCAGGGTGAAACTGAACTCCCCAGACAGGCAAATTTGCATGTTTCAAAGCCATGATATTTCCGTTTATATCTTTGGCAGTTACCAATATACATTCTGGAAGGCTTTCCGGATCAACAACCCATGAATGGTATCTTCCGCATGAAAAAGCATTTTTAAGTCCTGTAAACAAGACATCGTTTTCTGAGCTCAGGTAAACCAAGTCTTTTTGCCCGTGAAAGCTGTGAGGCAATTGTTTAAGTCTGGATCCAAAATACATTGAAAGTGCCTGATGACCCAAACACACGCCCAGAATCGGTACTTTGTTTACAAAAGATGAAATCAGCTGCATCAAATGACCTGATTCATCTGGTAGTCCAGGACCTGGTGAAATGAGAACTTTATCAAAGGCTTCAGGTAGCTCAGACAAAGCGATATCGTTTGGCACAATCAACAACTCATGCTTCACACCACTTTCGCGCAAAAGCTGCACAAGGTTGTGGGTAAAGGAATCATAGTTGTCAATAAGCAATATTCTTTGCATGCATTGATTTTGGCGCAAAATTACATCAATCATCCTTTGAAAAATGTAGTTTCACGCGCTGATGTTGAAAAGTTCAAACACAAAAAACAGAAGAATATTTTGGAGTGTTAATGTATTCAAAAAGAAGCAAATAAAGTCAATCTCTGAAGCCTTAACAGAAACTTTGAAAAGATGGCAGAAAGAGCTCATAATGCACTCTTGAATATTTTCATTTTCATATTGCATCAGCAATGAACAAAAAACAACCATATCAGGATAAAAAGTTACTTTTGAATTTCAAAATTTAGAAAAGATGAAATTATATCCAATAGAAACAGGAAATTTAAAATTAGATGGCGGCGCAATGTTTGGCGTAGTGCCAAAAGTGCTTTGGCAAAAGGTATATCCTTGCGATGAAAACAATCTTTGCAACTGGGCAATGAGATGTCTGCTTGTAGTTGATGGCGATCGTAAAATACTCATCGACAATGGCATAGGCAACAAGCAAGATGAAAAATGGCTGAGTCACTACTATTTGAACGGAGACGCCACGCTTGAAGATTCGCTCGAAAAGCTTGGCTACAAGCCTGAAGATATCACTGACATGGTGATTACACATATGCATTTTGACCATTGCGGTGGAAGTGTGAAATGGAATTCACACCGCACGGGTTTTGAACTGGCATTTCCTAATGCAACCTACTGGACCAGTCGTCAGCAATATGAATGGGCCACAGAGCCCAATCGTCGTGAGGAAGCGTCCTATCTGAAAGAAAATATTCTGCCGATACAAGAAAGCGGAAAACTGAGGCTGATTGATGAAGAAGGCGAATTTATCCCGAATATCGTTTTCAAACTTTACAACGGACATACCGAAGGACAACTAATTCCACATATCAATTATCATGGTCGTACTGTGGTTTTCACTGCCGACCTGATGCCTTCAGCAGCACATATTCCAATGCCCTGGATTATGGCCTACGACACGCGTCCGCTGGAAACACTAAAAGACAAAGAGCGTTTTTATAAAGAAGCCCTCGAAAATAATTACCTTCTTTTTCTGGAACACGATCTTTACAATGAAGTTTGCGAATTGCAAGACACACCAAAAGGCGTGCGTGTTTCTAAATCCGGAAAATTGGAGGCTTTTATTGTCTAAACTTTTATTGTCTAAACTTTTATTGACGGAAAAACTAAAAAAAACCGCCCTCATTGCTGAAGGCGGTTTTTTTGTTTATCGATATGATTTTTACATCATTCCTGGCATTCCGCCGCCCATATTTGGCATTTGCGGAGCATTGTTCGGATCTTTATGCTCAACCAAAACACACTCAGTTGTGAGTAACATTCCAGCGATAGATGCAGCATTCTCGAGGGCTACGCGGGCAACCTTTGTAGGATCGATAACACCTGCTTCGTAGAGGTTTTCATAAATCTCTGTACGCGCGTTGAAACCAAAGTCTTCAACACCTTCTTTTACACGATTTACAACAACAGAACCTTCAAGGCCTGCGTTTTCTACGATCTGACGAAGAGGCTCTTCAAGTGCACGTCTGATGATTGCAACACCAGTTGTTTCATCTTCGTTTTCACCTTTGAAATTGTCCAAAGCTGCGATGGCACGAATGAAACCAACACCACCACCAGGGATGATACCTTCTTCAATGGCAGCACGTGTGGCATTCAAAGCATCGTCGAAACGATCTTTCTTTTCCTTCATTTCCATTTCGCTCACAGCGCCAACATAGATAACAGCAACACCGCCGGCAAGTTTAGCCAAACGTTCCTGCAGTTTTTCCTTGTCGTAATCTGAAGTAGTTGTTTCAATCTGTTTCTTTATCTGAGCAACACGGGATTCAATATTTGATTTTTCACCATGACCACTTACGATGGTAGTGTTTTCCTTGTTGATAGAAATCTTATCTGCTGTACCCAACATTTCGAGGGTAGCATCTTCAAGACGGTAACCTTTTTCTTCTGAGATAACAACACCACCTGTAAGGATAGCAATGTCTTCAAGCATTTCTTTTCTTCTGTCGCCAAAACCAGGGGCTTTAACTGCAGCAACTTTCAAAGAACCACGCAAACGGTTTACAACGAGTGTTGCCAAAGCTTCGCTTTCAACGTCTTCAGCGATGATGATGAGCGGCTTTCCGGTTTGTAATGATTTTTCGAGAATTGGAAGCAGGTCTTTCATCACTGACACTTTTTTGTCGTAGATCAGGATAAAAGGATTTTCATAAACAACTTCCATTTTTTCGGCATTGGTAACGAAATAAGGAGAGATATAACCTCTGTCGAATTGCATACCTTCAACAACTTCAACATAAGTTTCAATTCCTTTGGCTTCTTCAACAGTAATAACGCCTTCTTTTTTCACTTTTGCCATTGCTTCAGCAATAAGGGCTCCGATTGTATGATCGTTATTGGCTGAAATTGCGGCTACCTGTTTGATTTTTTCATTGCTGTCGCCAACTTGTTTAGTTTGAGCATGCAACGATTTGATTACTTCAGCAACAGCCTTGTCGATACCTCTTTTGAGGTCCATCGGATTAGCACCGGCAGTAACATTCTTTAAACCAGCAGTGATGATTGCCTGTGCAAGTACAGTAGCAGTTGTAGTTCCATCACCAGCGATATCATTGGTTCTAGAGGCTACTTCCTTCACCATCTGAGCTCCCATATTTTCAACAGGGTCTTTCAGCTCAACTTCTTTTGCAACGGTAACACCATCTTTGGTTATCTGCGGGGCGCCATATGATTTTTCAATAATCACATTGCGACCTTTAGGTCCGAGCGTTACTTTAACTGCATTTGAGAGCGCATCAACGCCTTTTTTGAGTTTGTCGCGGGCTTCTAAATTAAATAAGATGTCTTTTGCCATTTTCTAGGTATTTTTTATTTTAATTTTCTATAATTAAACGATTGCAATAACGTCGCTTTCGCGCATAATAAGGTAGTTTTTGCCTTCGAGTGAAAACTCGGTTCCGGCATACTTACCGTAAAGTACAACATCACCTTCTTTTATTGTAATTGGATTGTCTTTCGTTCCCGGACCAACAGCCACAACAGTACCTCTTTGCGGTTTTTCTTTTGCAGTATCGGGGATAATGATGCCGCTTGCAGTTTTTTGTTCAGCAACTGCTGGTTCAATGACCACTCTGTCAGCCAAAGGCTTAATGTTTAATTTTCCCATATTGTAATCAAATTTTATTAATTAAATTTCTAGTTTTATTTACATTGCAAGCAGTAGGACATATTTTGTGCCAAAGCACGGAAACAAAAAAAATGTCAGAATGCTGTGACATTCTGACATTTTTAAAAACGAAACCTGACGGTTTGCGTAGTTTCTTAATCTTCGTCTGGATTTGCCGGAGGAGCCTGAAAGTTTACAGGTGCTGTCTGCTCAATTTGCTGACGCAACTCGGTATCCATCAAGCCAGGAACAGCATTGAACTTTGGAATTGCCATTGCAGCTGCAAGACTTAATACAAGAATAGCAATTGCAAGTGTCCATGTAGCTTTTTCAAGAAAATCGGCAGTCTGACGGACGCCCATGAACTGGTTTGAAGCTGAGAAATTTGATGCAAGTCCGCCACCTTTTGAATTTTGTACCAATACTATAAGTACCATTAATACGCTGACGATGAGTATTAAAATTGAAATAACAACAAACATTGTCCTAAAATTTAATTAATTTTCTTCATTTTGGTTTCCTCAATGAGGGCTGCAAAGTAACTACTTTTTTCCGGATATTTCAAACTTAATTTTTCAAATGTTTTTATAGCCTTTTCAAAATGACCTTGCTTGATATAAATATTTGCAAGCGTTTCACTCACAATATTTTCCTGATCCACTACACTTTGCTGAGCGGCTGAAACAGGATTATAGAAATCTGGCTTCTGGCGCGAAATAACGGGATTTTCACGGATGAATTTCTCAATTATTTCGGTTTTGCCTGGTTGATTTTCACTCATGCTATCAGGCATCGGATGTTGTTTCTCCTTCTCAATTGCCTTGATGCGATCGGCGACAATCCTTTTCAGTTCTTCAATTGATTTCCGTCGAAGCAATTCATCTTCATCCAATTGTGGAATTTCAATCTCAGTGTCCAACATGAATGCTGAAACCGGGCTTTTTTCAGCCTGCATTGATGCAGTTGTTTCAGCACTTAATGCTGTTTCAATTTGAGCTTCTTTCACACTATCTGAAGCAGGCGTCTCAGCTACAATTTCAGAAGGTTGGGGTTTGGCTTCATTTATTATTTCCTCATTGGCAGGAGGTGTCTCGTCTTTTGTTTCCGGCGGTGATGTTGGATGAACTTCTTTGGTTTTTCTAATATACTCATCAGGCAACGACATTTGCTCTTTGAGTTTGCCAATTTTGCTGATATGATTTCTAAGCAGATTTCTGTCTGCCATAATACTTGCCGCAAGCTTAAGCTGACTGTCAAACAGAATGTGATTTTCTTTAAACAAGTTCATAGCCAGCATGCTTTGCACTGTGCTGCAAAATGGAAACTGTATGGCAAGATCCATCAGGTCGTTTACAGTTTCTTTGCCCATCAATTCAGGGTCGCGCATAATTTTTATGAAAGCTGTTTTATTCATGTCGAAAGTTTTACCAGTTTACAACAGCTCTATTAAAAATATTATCTATCAACATATCTGTGATTTGCGTAATTAATGCATCCTTCACTGCGTTCAAATCCTGCTCGCTCGGATAATCCATATATTGCGTAAACTTTGTATCAAAGTTTTTTGATTCGTCAAATTTATTAAAAAACCTAATATTTACGGTAATTGTTAATCTATTGAGGGCGGCTGTTTGATCGCTTTGAATGGCAACGGGAGAAGTAACATAATCCGTGATTTCGCCTTCAAAAGAAAGATCTCCGTTATTTAAAACACTACTCAAAGGAGTCTGGTTCATAAATTTATCGCGCAGAGCGGAGGTGAGTATGCTGCTGAGGAGCGGCTCAACAAGCAGTGCATTATTTTGAAATTGCTGCACCGAAAAAGTTTTTGCTTCAGGTGGAATACTTGCCCCGGTGAAAGAATAGACGCCACATCCCTGCTGAAGTACCAGCAAAATCAATACAACAGACAGCTTGAAAAATCTGATTGGCAATTGACTTTTATGCATTTTGACCATGTTGCTTCGGTTTATCTTTCTGATTAACTGCTATATCTTTTCAAAGATTGATATCGTATTCTTTAATCTTTCTGTATAATGTCCGTTCGCTGATGCCTAATTCTGCCGCAGCATTTTTTCTTTTGCCATTGTGTCTTTCGAGGGCTTTAATGATGAGGTCAATTTCCTTTTTTTGTAATGAAAGATTTTCTGTAATTACTTCAGATGGATAAATTGTTTCTTCATCATGTGCATGCTCAATCTCGATGCTGGAAAAATCATCATCTAAGGATTCTATTTCATCGCGAAAATGCTTTATAAGATGGCTCTTTCCATGTTGAATGGAGGTTTCAGCGCTTTTGCTGCCGGTGAGCTCTTCAACAGTTTTTTTCAGTTCGAACAAATCTCGTTTCATGTCGAAAAGCACTTTATACAAAATGTCTCTCTCCGATATTTTTTCTTCTTCCTTTTCCCTTGAATAAAGCATGGGCAATGAAGTTGAAGATTCGACCGGAAGATAGTATTTCAATGTCTGAGCCGAAATAATTCTCGATTTTTCTATAATGCTTATTTGTTCGGTCAGATTTTTCAATTGACGGATATTTCCCGGCCATCGGTAATTTTCGAGCATGCGGGCAGCCTCTTCAGAAAGCTGAAGCACAGGCATTCTGTATTTCTCTGCAAAATCAGAGGCAAACTTTTTGAAAAGCATATGAATGTCGTCTTTCCTTTCGCGCAAAGGCGGTATCATGATCGGCACGGTATTCAATCTGTAAAAAAGATCTTGCCTGAATTTACCTTTTTCAATGGCTTCCGGAATGTTGACATTGGTTGCCGCAACAAGCCGCACATCTGTTTTGATAACTTTTGAAGATCCAACTTTAAAAAATTCACCTGTTTCGAGCACACGCAACAACCTCACCTGTGTTGAAAGTGGCAATTCGGCTACCTCATCAAGAAAAATTGTGCCGCCATCAACCACTTCGAAGTACCCCTTTCGGGCTTCATGCGCACCGGTGAAAGAGCCCTTCTCGTGTCCAAACAATTCTGAATCTATGGTTCCTTCCGGAATAGCACCGCAATTTACTGCAATGTAAGGCCCATGTTTACGTACACTTGACTGGTGGATAATTTTAGGAAAAACTTCT
>JAGXRB010000164.1 GCA_018336075.1 Bacteroidota bacterium | reverse complement strand
AGTTATTTCGGTGATGGAACGGTTTATATAGAGCAGTTTATCGAAGAACCCCGCCATATTGAAGTGCAGGTTTTAGGCGATGGCAGGGGAAATCTTATACACCTTTATGAACGTGAATGTAGTATTCAGCGGCGGTATCAGAAAATTATCGAAGAATCTCCTTCATCAACACTCACACCCGAACTACGTGAAAAAATGGGTGATGCAGCTGTGAAACTCTGTTCAGCCATCGGATATCGGAGCGCCGGAACAATAGAATTTCTGGTAGATAAAAACCTGAATTTCTATTTCCTTGAGATGAATACACGCATTCAGGTGGAGCACCCCGTAACTGAATTGGTAACAGGATATGATCTGGTGGAAGAGCAACTGATGATTGCTCAGGGTCATCCCTTGCGTATTCTTCAGCGGGAAGTGCACCAAAACGGACATGCCATTGAATGCAGAATTTATGCTGAAGATCCTGCCGCCGGCTTTTTGCCCTCTCCCGGATTGATTCGCTTATACGCTGAACCTGAACAGCCTTTTTTACGCATCGACAGCAGTTTGGATGAAGCTGCGGAAGTGCTGAGCTTCTTCGATCCAATGATCAGTAAACTTGTGGCATGGGGCGAAACACGAAATCTGGCTTTGCAACGTGCCGCCAAAGCACTCGAAATGTATGCAATTCATGGCATACAAACGAACATCCTTTATCTGCAGCAGTTGCTCAATCATCCAAAGTTTATCGACAATGAAATCAGTACAGGATTCTGCGACCAAACCACAGCAGAAATTCTCGAAAATATTGCACTCAAACATTCAAAAACTGATCTTACACCTTCAATTGCTGCTTTTTTGTTGCATGATTTTAACAAGAACTTTCTTGATGGAGTTAGCAACATTTGGGAAGAAATTGGCTACTGGCGACACAGCATGAATTTTAATCTTGAAGCTGATGGTAAAATTTTCACTATCGAGCCAACCCAAATTGCTGAAGGGAAATTAAATGTCACAATTTCTGGAAATACCTGTGTGCTGCACATGCGATCATTTTCAGATGGTCGTATGAAGTTTGAGTTCAATAATATTCCTTACACAGCATTTATTTCTGAAGATACCGAAGGCTATCATATCGTTCAAGTGAATGGATTGATTCATCGCATGATACGCCTCGATCAGTTGAATAACAGCCTCGACCATGCCCAGCTTTCCACCGGTAAAGATGACGGAAACCTTTTTTCACCCATGCCCGGAAAAGTCATCCAAATTAATGTAAAAGAAGGCGATCCTGTGAACAGAGGGACTATCTTAATTGTTGTAGAAGCAATGAAAATGGAAAACAATATTGTTGCACCCGGAAAAGCCATTGTTGAAAAAATAAATGTGAAAGTAGGAGATATGGTTGACAACCAAACACAACTGATCCATTTGAATGAATTTGAAGATTAAAAACAAAACAAAAGCACCATGAATTTCGACCTCACTGAAGAACATAAGATGATCAGAGATACCGTTCGTGAATTTGCCGAACGAGAGATTAAGCCCGTTGCACAAGAACTGGATGAAAAAGCTGAGTTTTCAATTCCACTCACCAAACGAATGGGCGATTTAGGGCTTTTTGGAATGTACCTGCCTGAGAAATATGGCGGACAAGGACTTGACACATTGTCTTATATAATAGCCGTTGAAGAACTTGCACGCGTTGATGGCTCTCATGCGGCTACTTTGGCAGCACATAATTCTTTGGGGATCGGACCAATTTATTATTATGGTACCGAAGAACAAAAAAGAAAATTTCTGCCACAGCTTTGCACCGGCGAAGCGATATGGAGTTTTGGCCTCACTGAGCCGGGTGCCGGAAGTGATTCACGCGGTTCAAAAACTACAGCTGTACTTGAAGATGATCAATGGATCATCAACGGATCAAAAATATTTATCACCAATGGCGCATCAGAAATAAGCATTGGCTCTACAGTTCAAGCTGTTTCCGGCAATACTGATGGCAAAAAACAGTTTACTACAATCATTGTTGAAAAAGATACACCAGGTTTCACCAGAAGGGCAATGCATAACAAAATGATGTGGCGCGCTTCCGATACAGCAGAGCTTTTTTTCGATGACGTAAGGGTTCCAAAGGAGAATTTGTTGGGAGAAGTTGGGCAGGGCTCAAAAATCATGCTTTCTACTCTCGACGCAGGCCGGCTCTCAATTGCTGCAATGGGTCTGGGGGCTGCTCAGGGAGCTTATGAACTTGCCTTGGCTTATGCAAAAGAGCGCAAGCAATTTGGACAACCTATAGCAAAATTTCAAATAATCTCTTTCAAACTGGCCGACATGGCCTTGAAAATTGAACTGGCCCGCAACTTACTTTACAAAGCTTGCTGGTTAAAAGACGAAAACCGTCCCTTTGCGCTCGAAGCTGCCATGTCAAAACTTTATTGTTCTGAAATAGCAAAAGAAGTTGCTGACGAAGCAGTTCAAATTCATGGAGGCTATGGCCTTATGAAGGATTATGCAGTTGAACGGTTTTACCGTGATCAACGTTTGTTGCAAATTGGGGAAGGCACCTCTGAAATTCAACGGCTGGTGATTTCACGCCTTATCGGTTGTTGATGAAAAAATTCCTGATTTTTTCAAAACACCTAAAGTGTAATTGACTTTTTAAGATTCTAAACTGATGATTGCAATGACATACAAAATTGTGTCTCAATAACCTGTCATGCCTATACTATAATTCACTATTTTCGCACTTTCAATACCCTTTGCAAGTGATGGAAATTAATATGTTCCTCGAACCTGTCGATATCAGTTTAATGGAGGCCAGGAAAAGACCCGGGCAAGACAGAGTGGCTGAAACCCTGCGCATTTATACTGAAAAAGGTCTTTTTCCTGACCTTGAAGGATTGCGCATAGCTTTAATTGGCGTTCGTGAAGAACGAAATGCAGTAAACAATCTGGGATGCAGTGAAGGACCTCAGCATATAAGGAAAGCGTTTTATCAGCTTTTTAATCATTGGCCCCATTTGCAAATTGCCGACCTGGGTGATATACGGGCCGGACATACCATCGAAGACACATACTTCGCCCTTAATCAGGTTTTGGGGTCTTTGATCAGGATGAAAATTATCCCGATCGTTATAGGAGGAAGTCAGGATTTAACTTATGCCCTTTATCAGGCCTATGAAAACATTGGACAGTTGGTAAATATTGTTTCTGTTGATCCACTTTTCGATTTGGGGCAGGAGGAGGATGAATTTAGCGCACAGTCATACCTGAGCAGAATAATTATGCATCAGCCAAACTATCTTTTCAATTATACCAATCTGGGTTACCAAACCTATTACGTTGACCGTATGGCAGTTGATCTGATGAAAAGTCTGTTATTTGATGTTTATCGCCTTGGCTTTGTAAAGTCACGGATGGAAGAAGCTGAACCAATGGTAAGAAATGCTGATATTCTTAGTTTTGACCTCTCTGCGATAAGAGCTGCTGATGCTCCCGGAAACGGAAATGCAGGACCAAATGGTTTCACTGGCGACGAGGCTTGCCGGATAGCACGCTATGCAGGTCTGAGCGATAAAATGTCAACATTTGGATTGTTTGAGTACAATCCGTTGCTCGATAGAGAAGGCATTGCTGCCGAACTTGCAGCACAGATAATCTGGTATTTTATTGACGGGGTTGCCAACCGCACAAATGATGTTCCTTCAATTGGAAACAATGATTTTTCGCGCTACAATGTCCGCATTGAAGGACAAGAAGAGCCGGTTGTTTTTCTGCGAAGCAAAACCACTGACCGCTGGTGGATTGACCTGAGTTTTGGTCGTACTGACCGGAAGAAGTATGAACGACATCATTATGTACCCTGCTCAAAAGAAGATTATGATCAGGCAATGAAAGATGAGTTGCCTGACCGATGGTGGCAGTTTTTTCAGAAACTGATGTAAAGATAGACTTACCAAGAAGCCATTTTTCTTGTTTTTTTTTACTTATAAACCACCTATTATGAAAAAAACAGTTATACTTTTTGTTTTTGTTTTTTCAACAACAGTATTATTAGGGCAATGGATATTGAAAGTCGACTTAGCTGCTGAGTATCCACCATTAACCAATAGATCATCCATAATTTGCTTTACTTCCGGGCAAAACGCTTATTTCACCACAGAAGGATCTGGGATTCATATGGCATACTATACAATTCACCGTACAAGTGATGCATGGCATTCCTGGCCTCAGGTTTATGGTGAGGGAACCAATTATTTTAGGCGAAATATTAGTGATATTGCATTCGTGAATGATACGATAGGATATAGATTGAGTGGTGATGGTCTTTGGGCGTGGGTTTACAAAACGGTAAATGGCGGCCTAACATGGACGTCAGTTCCAAATAATACACACTTGCATTCTTTTTCCAGAATGTCATATCCAAGTGTCGATCTGGGGTATTTTTTTAGGCTTAAATCTTCGTCAGGTCAATTTCTAGCAATTAAATCGGATAATGGGAGCTGCACCATCACAGACTTTCCTGATAATTATATTCATCCTGATTATATAAATTTCATAAATGATTCAACCGGATTTATATTCTGTAGTGACACTTTACAAAATTATAATTGTTTTAAAACCTCTGATTATGGGGCAAATTGGGACAATGTATTGAGCGATTCGCTGAGTCGGTTTACAGAGCTTCATTTCCCCTCTCAACAAGTTGGTTATATGTCGGCAATGAATGGTTTGGTTTATAAAACAAACGATGGTGGCGAGACATGGAGCAAGTTATCAACACCAAATAACATTGCAAAAAATGGCGTTTACTTTTTAAACGAGAACTGCGGTTTTGTTGCCGGTGATAGCGGTCTGTTGATGCGAACAATTGACGGTGGACAAAATTGGACAATTGACAGCACCTTTACAAAGGAATCAATAAAAAAAGTCTATTTTGCTGATTCTCTCACCGGATATTTTGCAACCAGCAAAAATAAAATATTTAAAACAGGTTTTGTTGGAATACCTGAAAATATTTTGACAGAAGAAAAGCCTGAATCGATAATCCTTTTTCCTAATCCTGCTGATAACTACATCAGTTTAAAAAACAGTCAATCGCTTCAAAGAGCTTCAATAAAGGTTTTTTCCAATCAGGGTAAAGAAGTTAGCACGCGGGTTAATTGGGTTTCAGATTCAAAATTGGATATAAGCAAACTTGCATCAGGACTGTATTTTTTGCAAATTTCCACTACCAATAAAGTGTTAACAGGCAGATTTATAAAAAAATAAAAGAAGATTATAGAGCAAAAAAATGCCGGTGTTTTTCATAGAGGAATCTATTTCCTCCAACAAAACACCGGCATTTTATTTGATAGTTTTCTTTAATCAAGCAATTCAGCAACTTTTTCACGCAGGGCCTCTTCTCTGAGGTTTTTCGCAACGATGGTTCCGTTTGCGTCAAGCAGAACACTGTGCGGAATCGATTGAACGCCATAAAGTTTTCCAGCTTCATTTCCCCAGCCTTTTAAGTCGGAAACATGTGTCCATGTTAACTTGTCTGATTCGATAGCTTCCAGCCATTTATCCTTGTTTGTATCGAAAGAAACGCCATAAACATCGAATCCTTTGTCTTTATAGTCGTTATAAACTGCAACTATATTTGGATTTTCGACACGACATGGGGCACACCATGATGCCCAAAAATCGACGAGTAATAGTTTTGTGCCAACTTTTGATGAAAGCTTGATTGGCTCGTCATTCTGATTTCCTTGTTCGAAATCCTTGAAAGGCATTCCTACAGCAACGCTTTTCAAAACAAGAACCCTGTCCATAAGTGCTTCGAGATACGTTGATTCTTTTTCAGCATCAAAATTTACTACCATCGATTCCAGCTCATCAAGTTCAAACTGATATGAGTTGCGAAACAGAATGTAATGTGAAACCACATCGCTGTTATTCTGCATTATATGGTTTACAAGAAATTGTTTTTTCTCTTTTTCAGCTAGCTCATAGGCATCATTTGCCTGCGATTTTGCAGTGGTATCACCGTCTTCTTCGGCAGCACGATAAGCCTGGTAAGCCTGATAAAGGATTTCATCATATTGATCAAACTCGTTAGTGAATTCAAGGTATCTCTGGTGTGCTGCAGATCCTGTTATCTCTGCCGAACGAAGATTATTAAGATCCACCTTAATAGTGATTTCGGCTGCTTCAGCGAAAAAAGGAACGTTGCCGCGCACATCCTGCAGGCTTAAAAACAACATTTCCTGTCCTTCAATTTCGCCTGAAAGCTTTACCACACCGGCTTCAACCAAGGCTGAATCTACCGTTACCCAGATATCCCCTGTACGTCGCTGAACTTTCACCTGATTTCCGTCAAAATCAGAGATGCTTACAAATACATTGAACTTTTCAGCAGGTTGTTTTTTGTCCGCACAGGATACAAAAGTGAACAGAGCCGCTAAGATTATTAAAACAAGATTTTTCATTTTCAAAATATTAAAGGTTACGATTGTAAAAAGCAAAACTATTAAATATTACTTTCATTTTTAGTTGCAGCAAAATTAAATGTTATTCAACAAAAATGAAATACACTATCGCTTAGGTTTTTGTAAAAAGAAAAACGAAAGCAGTAAAATGATTATCTGTGAAAATATTACACTAAATATTATGCGCATTAAGGTTCCGCCAAACTGTGAAAAACTGAAAGACTCCAGAAAAAAAAGCGCAAAATGATGCATTAATACTAAGGTGGAAGTATAGCTGAACCACCAGCGGGGACCCATCTGAGAGAGACTGGGAATATTTACATTTTCTGGTTCTTTTGAACCTGTAGCCAGTTCAATCACAAAGGGTCGCATGAAAGCCATAAAAACACCCGCTCCTGCATGCAATCCTGGTGTCGACATAAAAAGATCCATAACCAGCCCTGTTCCAAAACCGGATAAAAGCAAAAGCCACCCAGGCAGGCTAAATGGCAGCATCATTACAAAAAGGATATAAACAAATGGGTTGATGTAGCCTCCAAGCCGAATGTTGTTAAGGACCAAAACCTGTAAAAGTATCAGCCCGACAAATCTCAATATGTTGGTCAGAAGGTTACTCATTGGTTTTTATTTTTGATAAATCATTCAGCTCTAATTTGTGAAAATTCTTCACAACATACACATTTCGCAATTTGTTAAAATCCACTGCAAAGCGTATGCTGGCTGAATTAAGGTTTCCCCTTTCAGATTGGATAAACTCTTCTATCGTGCCTACTATAAGGTTTTCAGGAAACACAAAAGAGTGTCCGCTTGTTACTATTGTATCTCCTTTTTGAAGGATCACATGGGTTGGAATATCAACAACTTCTCCGAATTGATAGTCGCCGCCTTTCCAGTTCAGATTAGCAATCTGGTCGTTGTTTTTGAATCTCACACTAAGTGTAGCATATTTGTGAAGCAGCGACATTGCACTTGCATAGCGATCTGAAACACTAATAATGATTCCAACAACTCCTTCCGGGTCAATAATACCCATGTCTTTTGTTACACCATCTCGCCTTCCTTTGTTAATAATGATGTAGTTATTGCGCAAATGTGTGGTGTTTTTAATCACACGGGCAGGTAAAAAATCGAATACAACATCATCAGGCAATGTGTCAGGAGGAAGTGTTGATGTTTCTATGTGAGCCAACTTGGCTAAAAGCTCAGCATTTTGTTTACGCAAAAGATCATTGGCGTTTCTAAGGGAGTAGTAGGCTGTTATCGAAGCGTTAATTTCATAAATGCGTGAAGCAATTTGATTGGTAGTGTGACTCAGCGCAGCACGGTGGTAGGTGTGACTGCGGGTCAGCATGATAACCGAAACGATCTCAAGCAACACAAATAGCAATACGAAATTGTGTTTTTGCAAAAAACGTATCAGGTTATACATGTTTTACCTGGACTCCTTTCTAGAATCTATTTAATAAGGAACGGGAATTTGTCAAAGTTCTTCAATGCAATGCCTGTTCCGCGTGCAACAGCGCGCAATGGATCTTCTGCCACATGCACTGGTAATTTTGTTTTCAGCTGAAGTCTTTTATCAAGGCCACGCAAAAGCGAACCACCACCAGCAAGATAGATTCCGGTGCGGAAAATATCAGCAGAAAGCTCAGGAGGCGTCATCTCAAGGGCATTTAATACAGCCGCTTCAATCTTTGAGATGCTTTTATCAAGACAATGAGCAATTTCAGTATAGTTTACTTTTATTTCTTTTGGAATTCCGGTAAGCATATCTCTTCCGTGCACAGGAAATTCATCCGGTGGATTGTCAATCTGCGGAAGTGCAGCGCCAACCTCAATCTTGATGCGTTCGGCTGTACGTTCGCCAATATTAATATTGTGTTGCTTGCGCATATATTCTTCAATATCGGCATTGAAATCGTCACCTGCAATACGGATAGATTTATTGTTTACAATACCACCAAGTGCAATTACAGCAATTTCACTCGTGCCACCACCAATATCAATAATCATATTTCCGGTGGGTTCAAGCACATCGATACCAATTCCGATTGCAGCTGCCATGGGCTCATGAATCAAACGGACTTCTTTGGCACCGGCTTGCTCAGCCGAATCTTTAACCGCTCTTTCTTCTACCTCGGTAATACCTGAAGGGATACAGATAACCATTTTCAATGCTGGCGGAAAAAAACGGTTTTTGATGCCAATCATTTTGATCATTTCGCGCATCATATGTTCGGCAGCCTGAAAATCGGCAATAACGCCATCGCGAAGAGGACGGATTGTTTTAATGTTTTCGTGTGTTTTGCCATGCATCATCATGGCTTTTTTTCCAACAGCGATAATGCGGCCGGTGTTGCGCTCTATGGCAATAATTGAAGGCTCGTCGACAACTACTTTATCATTGTAAATGATGATGGTGTTGGCCGTACCGAGGTCAATTGCGATTTCTTTGTTGAGGAATGAGAAGAGACCCATATCTTTATTGTGTTATTTCTGCTTTAATGCCTGAAATGCCTTGTTCCAGTAAAAATCATACTCATGTTGGCTTCATCACAGAAGTCTATTGTATCCTGGTCTCTCACAGAGCCTCCAGGTTGGATAACTGCGCTGATGCCTGCGTTGGCAGCAACCTCTACCGAGTCAGCAAAAGGGAAGAAAGCGTCTGAAGCCATAACTGCGCCCTGCAAATTGAAGCCAAATTCTGCTGCCTTTGCAATCGCCTGTTTCAGCGCATCTATTCTTGATGTCTGACCAATACCACTAGCTACCAATTGTTTATTTTTTACCAAAACAATTGCATTGGAGCGGGTGTGTTTCACAATCTTATTTGCAAAAATAAGGTCACTAATCTCATTTTCTGTTGGACTTAATCTGGTCACAAGTTTGAGGTCTACAGCCTTTTCAGTATGTAAATCCCTTTCCTGCTCCAGAAATCCATTGAGAATAGTCCTGATTTGCTTAATTGGAAACATTCCAGCCCTTCTGCGCAAAATTATTCTATTTTTTCGAGAACTGAGCAGTTCCAGTGCATTTTCTTCAAAATCAGGCGCAATGATTAATTCAAAGAACAGTTTGTTAACCATTTCTGCTGTTTCAGAATCAATTATTGTATTGCTGACAAGAACCCCGCCGAAAGCCGAAACCGGATCGCCGGCCAAAGCAGCCTTCCAAGCATCAGAAATAGTGTCTCTGCTTGCCAGCCCGCAAGCATTATTGTGTTTCAGTATAGCGAAAGTGGGCTCATCAAATTCACCGATAAGATTCAGTCCGGCATCAAGATCCAAAAGGTTGTTATAAGACAATTCTTTTCCATGCAGCTGCTCAAAAACCTGGGATAGATCTCCGTGAAAAACACCTTTTTGATGAGGATTTTCTCCATACCGAAGTGTTTGCTTATGGCTGCTGCTAATGCGTAAATTTTTATCGCTTTCAGTGAACCAGTTGTAGATTGCTGAATCATAGTGTGAGCTAACACCAAAGGCATAAGCGGCAAACCGTTGCCTGTCGTTGAGACTTGTTGCACATTGCTGGCTCTTTAACAACTCCAGCAGTTCACCATAATTGTTTGATGAAGCAACGATAAGAACTTCTTCGAAGTTTTTGGCACCTGCACGAATGAGAGAAATTCCACCAATATCAATCTTTTCGATGATCTCATCCTTGTTATTGGTTTTTGCGATAGTCTCTTCAAAAGGGTAAAGATCAACAATCACCAGATCGAAAGCAGGGATATTGTATTCAAGCATTTCTTTCTGGTCACTTTCCAGACTGGTTCTTCCCAGAATACCTCCAAGTACTTTTGGGTGCAGTGTTTTCACTCTTCCACCAAGAATGGAAGGATAGCCGGTAAGTGATTCAACCTTTTCAACCGGACATCCAAGCTGGCTGATAAAGTCGAATGTGCCGCCGGTTGAGTAGATTTTTATTTTATTTTGCTGCAAGTATGCAACAATTTCGTCAAGCCCTTGTTTGTAATAAACAGAAATTAAGGCAGTTTGAATCTTTTTCAAAACGTTGATTTATAAGGTAAATGAATTTGCAAGATTATTAAAAAAGGACGTGTACTGCAATTAAAATTATGTTTAATTCGATGATTGATTACTTTTACATTGAAAAATATATTTTACAGACATGTTATTAATTTTACGACTTATCAGTGAGAGCTTCCGCTTTGCAGTGGTTGCGCTTTTTGTGAACAAGGTGAGAACGATTTTATCTTTGCTTGGCATCACCATCGGTATTTTTTCGATTATATCGGTATTTTCAGTTTTTGACAGCCTTGAAAAAGCGATAAGAGATGACATTAACTCACTTGGCGATAATGTTTTATTCATTCAGAAATGGCCCTGGATGGCCGGGGGCTCTGATTATCCCTGGTGGAAATATTGGCAGCGTCCTGAAGCATCACTGAATGAGATGCAAGAGCTTGAGAAGCGCAGTAATGCTGCTCAGGCATTTGCTTTTATGGTTGGGACAAGCAGAAATATTTCCTTCAACACAATAACTATCGACAATGTTTCAATCAATGCCGTTTCTCATGATTATGTTGACGTGATGCCTTTTGACCTTGAAGGAGGGAGATATTTCACGCCTTTGGAGTCCCAGTCTGGCCGAAATGTAATTATTATTGGCGCCGAAGTAGCTGAGGCACTGTTTCCAAACACAGATCCTGTAGGGCAAACCCTTAAAGTTTTCGGCTTACGGATGGATATTATTGGTCTGATGAAAAAGCAGGGAGATAATATTTTTGGAAACTCAAACGATAAATCGGCAATAGTTCCGATCAATTTCGCCCGAAATGTAATCGATATCCGTGAAAGGGGCACCTCAATTGTTGTAAAGGCCAAAGCTGGTGTAAGCAATGATGAACTTCTTGACGAACTTACGGGTATTATGCGTTCAATCAGAAAAATAAAGCCTTCCGGAGAAGACAATTTTGCAATAAACCAGATGGATATCATCAATAAATCTTTCGATCAGCTTTTTGGCGTGATTGCTATTGTGGGTTGGATTATCGGGGGCTTTTCACTGCTTGTGGGAGGTTTTGGAGTTGCCAATATTATGTTTGTTTCGGTGAAAGAGCGCACGAGTCAAATCGGAATCCAAAAATCGCTTGGAGCAAAGAATTATTTCATTTTGCTTCAGTTTCTTGTCGAGGCAATTTTTCTCTCCATTATGGGTGGTATTGTTGGGCTTCTTATCGTGCTCGCAATGAGTGTAATGGTTAGTAATTTTTCGAGTTTCACACTGGTTCTATCACTTCAAAATATTTTACTTGGTTTGATCGTTTCAGGCACAATTGGATTAATATCTGGGTTTATTCCTGCCTGGACAGCTTCCCGGCTTGATCCTGTGGAAGCAATGCGCTCTGGTTTTTAATCCCGACAAGCAAAGGCTTCTTTTCAGGTATCAGAAATTCTATAAAGAGATTAAGTTTTCTTATCATAGAATTAAACTGCCTTTGTGACGAACCAAACTTTTTCCTGTTTTCCGGATTGGTTTTTTAGTAAAACACGCATCTATTTGGCAGCCAGAATCATATAATTTTTTTCTTTGAAAAATGGGTGTCCCGTGGTATCTTTAGAGCATGTTTGTTCGCAAAAAGAAGAATCAAAGCGGGAGTGTAAGTGTCCAGATTATCAAAAAGATAAACCGGACAAATAAAGTTATCAAGACCATCGGTTCCTCTAAAGATCCTGATGAGATAGCGCGATTATTTCAAAAGGGGCTGTATGAGC
>JAGXRB010000163.1 GCA_018336075.1 Bacteroidota bacterium | reverse complement strand
AACAATGGGATTGAAGCTACAATAAACTGGAATAATCAATTTATTGGTGTTGCCGAGGTTGAAGTTGCAGCAGTTAATGTTTGCGGACAAAGTGAATGGTCACAGAAATCAGAAATTGTTGTTCGCAGCACAGTTGGCGTTAATGAGCAGAATTTACAAAATCTGCGCATTTATCCCAACCCATCGAATGGCCGTATCATTTTGGCAATAGATCAGCTCAAAGCCCAGTCAGTTACTATAAGGGTTAACAATATCATTGGAGAACTGGTATATAGTGAAACTACAGAAGCCAATGCCGGGAAACTATCCAGAGAAATTGGACTTGAACACCTGCCTGATGGCGTTTATATGATAACCGTTGAAAATGCTAAATCAATTGCTGTACAACGCATAACAATCAGAAAATAAAATGATTCACTTCATAAAAAAAGCTGGCTCAAAACGAGTCAGCTTTTTTTATGATCCTCAAGCAAGAAGGTATTACTTCAAGAAATTAATTTTTGACCTCTTTCAATAAGTCTGGAAAATTCAGATGACTTTGCTTTTTGATTCATTAAAAATGATGCTACATCGTTTGTCAAGTTTGAATCAAGTTTATGCACTGCACATAACTCGGCAATTTCAAGGCTTAACAGCCAGTCATCAGAAAAATCATCTTTTAGCGTTTTTAATATCAGGCTAAGTTGATCCAAACCAGATTTACTTTCACGAATATTTCTCACCTTGCCATACAGTTGATGCAAAAACTTTTGTGTGCTATTATAATTTATTTTATGCGTTTTTTCCTTTGGCAATGGATATTCAAGCCCAAATCCATCAGCATCGGCCGGACCAGTATATGAAGATACAATTGACTCTCCAACCGCCATATCATAAATCCCCCAAGAGGGTTCAAAAAGAACTTTATCCTGATATTTTACAAGGCAATCAGCAAAACTCATCATTACCAGATTTCCCTGACATCGGGTTAAAGATCTGAGAATACCTTTAACTATAAGTCCGGATTCAAACTCAATTTCGCACATTTTATGCATCTCAATTCCCAGCTCAAGCAAGTCTGAATCTTCAAGAAATCGCGGTGGTTTAAACGCATTTTTTATCCTGCCAATTGGAGAGCCAAAACCGTCTGCATGGGAATCCTTTCCATGACCTTTGAGCATTCTATTCTGATAACTTAGTAAAGTTGGGCCGGTAGTTTTCAAATATATTGCCTGATTCTGATGCAACAAATAATCTGTGAAAGTACCCGAAACCTGAAGTCCTGAGCTGTATTCACAGGTTGCAGTTGAAGCTGATTCAATTGCTTTAAGTATTCCTTCGATACCTCCTTTTCTTAAGGCCATTCTGCTTGCAAACTCATCAAGAACAGTAGTAAGATGAGCAAAATCAGGGGTTACAAAAAGTTGGGGTTGAGGTTTGGTAATATCAAAATTGTAATATACAGCATCTATATCATAAGGTAATTTTTTTACGCTATCGCTCATAGCTCCTTTACTCTCGCCAATGGATGAAAGCAAACCGGCACCATAAATCTTTGGATTTTTCAAGTCTCCAACAAGACCATATTCAACAGTCCACCAATGAAGATTTCGAATCAGTGCCATTTCAGAAGGTATACCAAGGCTTTTTTCTTTTTCTTCCAATAAAAACTCAGCCATTTGAATTTGCTCTTTTGGTGAGTGTGGGTCAGCCTTTACGATTGACAGGTATCGGATGGCTTCATACAAGTCATAATCTGCAGCTGATGAAAATGCTTTTGAGCCGACTTCACCAAAATATCTTAAGTATTCAGCATAATCCGGGTTGGCCAGTATTGGAGCGTGACCAGCTGCTTCGTGGATGATATCTGGTGCAGGAGTATATTCAATCTGGTCAATTGGGCGGATATCTGCTGCTATAACTAAAACGTTGTATGCTTGGAACTCCATGAAAGCAGCTGGAGGGATAAAGCCATCAACAGTAACAGCCGCCCAGCCAATTTTTTCCAAAATCTGATTCATGGTCTCAATATCAGGTATTTGTTCGATACTAATCCCCGTGCGCCGCAAACCATCAATATATGCAGGGTGCGCCCTTTCTTTCAGAAAATCAAGATTCTGGCGCATCACAAAACGCCATACCGCATGATCTTGCCATGTGTAACTATTATATGGCTGATCAATTACCAGTTTTAACAGATGACGAGGGAGCCGGCTAAGAACTTTGTTTTCTAACATTTGGTAAAGTTATTTAGAATGGTTATAAACTACCAAAAATAGAAAAAATATTTATTCCTTCATCCCCAAAAAAGCATGATTTTCAAAAACAATATTGAATTCAATCGTTTCCGATATTTCCTAAAAGCGGAACAAAACGAAAGATGCCAAACTGCTCTTCTTTCAGACTTCCATCTTCCAGCTTAATAAGGCGTTTCATAGTTTGATCAGCGCCTTCGCCAAAAGGCACAACCATTAAACCGCCAACCTTTAGCTGATCAACCAAAGCTGTTGAAATTGAGGGAGCAGCAGCAGTTATCAAAATGCGATCAAAGGGTGCAAATTTTGGCAGGCCCAGATTCCCATCTCCCAAAAAAAGTTGAACTTTCCATGATAAAGATTCCAACAATAACTTTGTTTTTGCGAAAAGTTTACGCTGCCGTTCAATACTATAAACCTTTGCGCCCATTTCAGCAAGCACACATGCCTGATAGCCAGAGCCTGTACCGATTTCCAAAACTTTTAAGCCACGAGAAGCCTCAAGCAACATCGTTTGAAAAGCAACTGTATAGGGTTGTGAAATCGTCTGGCCCGATCCTATTGGAAATGGTTTATCCTGATAGGCGAATTCCAAAAAAGAAGAATCCATAAAAATATGGCGTGGAATTTTCTCCATTGCTTCTAATACCCTAACATCTGTAATCCCTTTTCTACGAATTTCTTCCACAAGTTGTTTTCGCAACCCCTTGTGCCTGAATGTGTCTTGCATATAATTTATGTCCATTAATAGATGCCTGAAATTAGAATTCCTCTAAATTCAAACACTGCGAAATTAGCAATTCAAAAAGACATAAAAAGCTTTACTTTTGCAAAAAGAATGATTTATGCTTAAAATTGGCGTTCTTGGTGCCGGACACCTTGGTAAAATTCACATCAGATGCATTCAGCAAATAGAAGAATATGAACTTGTTGGCTTCTACGATCAGGATGCAGAAACTGCAAAAAAAGTTGAAAACGAGTTTAATCTCAAAAGATTTGACAGTATCGATGCCTTAATTGATGCGGTAGAAATTGTTGACATTGTTACACCAACAATTTCTCATTTCAGTTGCGCTTCCAAAGCCTTGAAAAAACGCAGGCATGTTTTTATTGAAAAGCCGATTGTTGCCACGCCAGAAGAAGCGCAACAACTTATTGCGCTTGCCAAAGAGGCTTCAGTTAAAGTTCAGGTAGGGCATGTTGAGCGGTTTAATCCAGCATTCATTGCAGCTAAAAACTCAATTTCCAACCCAATGTTTATTGAAACGCATCGTTTGGCCCAATTCAATCCAAGAGGCACTGATGTTCCGGTTGTACTTGATCTGATGGTGCATGATATCGACATCATACTGAGCGTTGTGAATTCCAAAATAAGTAAAATCAGCGCAAGTGGCGTCGCTGTCGTGAGCGAGACACCTGACATCACCAATGCAAGAATTGAATTCGAAAACGGATGTGTCGCCAATCTTACTGCCAGTCGCATCTCACTAAAAAACATGAGAAAATCCAGATTCTTTCAGAAAGACGCCTATATCACGGTTGACTTTCTGGAAAAGAAAACGGAAATAGTACGCATGAAATCTCTGGATTCCGAACCAGATGATCCAATGGCAATGGTCATTGACCTTGGAAACGGTAAAGGCATGCGAGAGATAACTTTTGAAAAGCCTGAAGTATTGCCAACAAATGCAATAAAAGCAGAATTAGAAAGCTTTTATAATGCGGTTGCCTTTGATAAAATTCCGATGGTTACAATCGATGATGGTTATCATGTTTTGCGCGTGGCCTACCAGATTCTGGAAAGCGTCAGGCAATCACTTTCCATAGAGGAATAATTCCTTTTTAGCACAATATGCAATCGATTTCAAGCGTTGTGTAAAAGAACCGAAGATCAAAACAAAATCTATGGATCGACCTTTACGCTTGCGATCTTTTTATGTATTTTTCTTTATCCTTCCCATGTTTTTTGCTGCATGCAATAAGTTTGAGGGTGAACAGACTATTCCGTCTTATCTTAAAATAGATACAGTTTTTTTTAGCACCAATTATCCTACTCAAGGAAGTAAAACACATAATTTTACCGATGTTTGGGTTTATGTAAATGACCAGCTGATCGGCGCCTTCGAAATGCCTGTAACGATTCCCATTTTGATAACAGGAAGTCAAAAGCTGGAAATTAGGCCAGGAATAAAATTAAATGGCATTTCAGCTACAAGAGCGCCCTACCCTTTCATAAAACCCTATATAAACAATAGTTTTACTTTTTTTCAAGATTCAATTGTTTCATTGAAACCAACTGTATCCTATTACGACAATATCAACTTTGTTTGGACTGAAGATTTTGAAGGCACTGGATTGTCCATAGAAAAAACGCCTCAAAGTGATACAAATATCGCCAAAACCCAACCATCAAACCATCCCGAAGCATTGCTTTCGGAATATTCATCTTATTCGGGATATGTGCACCTTGAAAATGATAAAAAAAAATTTCAGATAGCTTCTTTTAATGGATATGATTTACCCGGAAAAGGAACGCCTGTTTTTCTTGAGATAGACTATAAATGTAGCAGGTATTTTGGCGTTGGATTGTTTGCGAATGTCGACAACTCGGTTGTGAGTTTACCTCTGGTTGTAGTAAATCAGAGCAATGTATGGAACAAAATATACATCAATCTTAGCCCGATAGTCACTGAATACAACACTGCACGTGACTTTAAAGTTTACTTTGAATCGGAAAAGGGCGATGATGAGAATGCCAGGTTCTATTTTGATAATATCAAACTTATCTACCGAAATAATTTGTGATGAACTGGAAACTGCAGGTAACAAAATATATACTTTTCGATTGGATAGCCGCACTTTTTGCCTGGTCGCTCTTCTATATTTTTCGGAAACAGAGCGAAGACCCCTTTTTTTATGAAAATTTTGAAATTGTTTTTAGTGATCCCAATTTCTGGTATGGCATAATTCTGATTCCATTAGGATGGCTGCTGCTTTATGCTATCGTAGGCACCTACAGAAAAATATATCGAAAAGCACGTTTACGCGAACTTGGACAAACATTCGTAATCACTTTAATTGGGCTTACAGTCATTTTCTTTGTTGCTATACTAGACGATGTTATAGTAACCTACAAATCTTATTACCAATCGTTTGCCGTAGTATTTAGCCTTCACTTTATTCTGACTTATGCTGGCCGTCTGGCGCTAACCTCAGTTACTGTGCGAAAAATTCACAACAAAGAAATTGGTTTTAACACCATCATTGTTGGAAGTAATGGAAACGCAACCAGAATATACAATGAAATTGAAAAACAAGAGCGGTCGGCAGGGAATCTTTTTATTGGATTTTTGAGTGTTTATGACAAAGACGATTACCGCATCGGTGAATTTTTGCCACATTTGGGATCGTACGAAGACATTAAACGGATCGTTGCAGAATATCAAATCGAGGAAGTTATCATTGCCATTGAGAGAACTGAAACCGATACCATTGATAAAATCATTGCAAAACTTGAAGAAACTTCAGTGGTAATAAAAATCATTCCGATTATGCAGGATATTTTGTTTGGCTCTGTCAAACAATCTGGTATCTGGCATGCGCCGCTTATCCAAATTTCACCTGATCTGATGCCTGCGTGGCAACAATCTGTTAAGCGTATTATGGACATCGCCGTGTCTCTTATCGCGATGGTGCTATTGATTCCTGTCTATATTTTTACAGCAGTTGGTGTTAAATTATCATCAAAAGGTCCCATCCTTTATTCTCAGGAACGAATCGGCTTGAAGGGTAAGCCTTTCAAAATGCATAAATTCAGGAGCATGTTTTCAGATGCTGAAAATGCCGGCCCACAGCTTAGCTCCGAAAATGATCCACGCATCACACCTTTTGGCAGGTTTTGCAGGAAAGTGCGCCTGGATGAAATACCTCAGTTTTACACAGTGCTCAAAGGCGATATGTCATTGGTAGGCCCACGTCCGGAACGACATTTTTATATTGATCAAATCGTTAAAAGAGCTCCACATTACAGGCTTTTGTTGAAAGTTAAACCGGGAATTACCTCATGGGGTCAGGTTAAATATGGCTATGCTTCCAATGTGGATGAAATGATTGAAAGGTTGAAGTATGACATTCTCTATATTGAAAATATGAGCATAGCAATGGACATAAAAATACTGATCTATACCATTCTTATCGTACTTCAGGGAAGAGGGAAATAAGCCAAAACATTTGCTGATCTTGGGTTCTGACATCAAACTTCACCTTGCCGCCACTAATAATTCAACTATTCCTGTAAATTTTCCAAAAGCTAAAGGCGTCCCGTTTCAATCATAAATATGATTGTTTCTATCAATTCATCCTCTCCCTGAGGGTCATATTTAGTTTTTAGATTATATCCCCAGATTCTGGCAAAACCCTGATAGAAAAAAGCGGTGACTCCTCCCCTCATTTCTTTTAACAGCGTAAATGATGTCTCTTTTGTTTCTCTGTCAATAAGCTTAATCAATATTTTTCCCTGAGTAAAAGTCAAATCCCGCAGCTCAGCGCCAAACTGTTCGTTGATCTCTTCTTCGGCTTTCTTCATTATCCTTCGCCGCTCCCTGTCGTTAGGAGCCGCCTGAAGCATATCCTCGTACTCCCTTAACTTAATTCCAGCAAGCTTTGCATAAGGATAAACTTTCTTTACATGATAAATAAGTCTTTCAATCTTTCTTGAGTCGCGCCTGCTATCAAATAAACTCCAGGCATACACAGAAACTTCGGGCAATTGAATTACAGGAATGGTATCATTTTTCAGTACCTTGGCAGCAACAATAACTGTATCATTTCCAAATCCTGGATTCTTCAGATCTTGTTTTGAAACCTGGGCATTCAAACAAGATATAAGTGAAAAAAAGGTAAATAATATAAGGAGGACTGACTTCATTCTTATGTTTCAAAAAACAATACTTTTATGACAAAATCCATTGAAATATTATGCTTCATGATTTATGCCGGCATTTAAAAGCAAGTATTGTGCCACAGAAACAAAAGACCACTAAAAGATAACAGGATAAAAATAAAAGGCTATTGTTCTACTTCTAAACAAATTTTCAGGCAACTTTAAGCTTAGAAATGCTTGATTTGTTAAACTTTGACTCAGCATAATCAAGAGAGATCACAAGTTCTTTCACGCCACTTTTTGAAGGCAGCTCAAACATATCATCTGTAAGAATAGCTTCAAAAATTGATCTTAAGCCACGTGCACCTAATTTAAATTCAAGAGATTTTTCAACAATATAATCATACACATCCTCTTCAAACACAAGCTTAATTCCATCTAGTTCAAAAAGCTTGATAAACTGTTTTACAAGTGCATTTTTAGGTTCAGAAATGATTCGTTTTAGCGTTTCTGTTGTCAATGGTTGCAAGAAAGTCAGGATTGGCAATCGTCCGACGATTTCAGGAATGAGTCCAAATTTCTTTAAGTCGGAGGGTGCAACATATTGTAGCAAATTATCTTTATCTACAAAGTGCATTTTCTCTCTGCCATAACCAACTACATTTGTATGATGTCGTGCGGCAATGATTCGTTCAATTCCATCAAAAGCACCTCCTGCAATAAAAAGTACATTTTTGGTATTTACCTGAATCATTTTTTGTTCAGGGTGTTTCCTGCCACCTTGCGGAGGCACATTAACGATCGTTCCTTCGAGCAATTTCAGCAGCGCTTGTTGAACACCCTCACCTGAAACATCCCTTGTGATGCTTGGATTATCACTCTTTCGGGCAATTTTATCAATTTCATCTATGAATACGATGCCCCTTTCAGCTGCCTTAACATCATAGTCTGCAGCCTGAAGAAGCCGCGTAAGAATGCTTTCGACATCTTCACCTACATAACCGGCTTCTGTGAGCACAGTAGCATCTGCAATCGCAAATGGCACATGCAACATACGGGCTATTGTACGGGCAAGCAAAGTCTTTCCAGTACCAGTTTCACCCACGAGAATAATGTTCGATTTCTCGATTTCAACATCGTCTTTTAACTGAACCTGATCAATACGTTTGTAATGATTGTATACAGCTACTGCTAAAATACGTTTAGCCTCATCCTGACCAATTACATATTGATCAAGAAAGTTTTTAATTTCAGATGGCTTTAAAACTTTGAAATCAGACTTAAGCTCCTTACTTCTTTTTGAAGGCAATTCCTCTGCAATAATCAAATTAGCTTGTTCAATACACCGATCACAAATATGTGCATCAATTCCACTCACAAGCAATTTAACCTCACTTCGATTACTACCGCAAAAGGAGCATTCGTCTTTTTTTCTTGCCATATCTAAATCGAGGATTTGTTGCGAACAAGGATTTCGTCAATCATACCATAATCTTTGGCTTCTTCAGCAGTCATCCAATAATCGCGGTCTGAATCTTTCCATATCCTTTTGTATGTCTGCCCGCTGTGGCTTGCAATAATATCGTAAAGTTCTTTTTTAAGCTTTTGGATTTCACGTGCTGTTATCTCAATATCTGAGGCTTGGCCTTGAGCACCGCCCATAGGCTGATGAATAAGAATGCGTGAATGTTTCAGCGCAGTACGTTTTCCCTTGGCACCGGCACAAAGCAACACAGCACCCATCGAAGCTGCCATTCCGGTACAAATGGTAGAAATTTCAGGGTTTATATATTGCATCGTATCATAAATCCCAAGTCCGGCATAAACTGAGCCTCCCGGAGTGTTGAGGTAAATCTGAATATCGCGCTTTGAATCAACTGATTCCAGAAATAGAAGTTGGGCCTGAATAATATTGGCAACATAATCATCAATAGGCACTCCTAAAAAAATTATTCTATCCATCATGAGCCTGGAGAAAACATCCATAGTGGCTATGTTTAGCTGTCGCTCCTCAATAATTGTAGGAGAAATATATCCACTGACTGCTTTGCTGTAACGATCCAGGGTCAGGCTATTGATGCCTAAATGCTTCGTGGCATATTTTGTAAATTCGTTATTCATTTTCGTCTGCTTCTGTTTGTTCGGGTTGATTTTTTGACACAAAGTCTTTAAACTCTTCAGGAGTCATTTCCTGCTCAGTTAAAGTAAGTTTGTTCTTAAACAGCGCTACCATTTTGCGCTCACGCAATTGATTAATTATGCGTTGTTTTTCATCATTATTTTTAAGTATTGAATCAACTGTGGATGAAAGTGATTTTTCCATTTGTTCATCAATCTCCATGCCCTGAGGCATCTGACCAAAGAAATAACTCATTACAAAATTCCTTACTTCCTGCGATTCAACTTTCAATTCAGGGTATTTGCCGATAAGATACTCCTCAACCAATTGAAAGCGCATCGACTTCTCATATTCATGATAGTTTTCATCTACTTCTTCCGGACTAAGCTTGCCATTCGAGTTTTCAACGATCCAATTCATCATAAACTTGCGCGGAAAACTTATTGGAGTCTCTTCTAGAATTTTCTTCAAGCCCATGCTGTAAACCAGGTAATCAGCCTGCTGATCAAATTGCTTTTCTATTTCAGACTTAATTCTTTGTTTGAAGTCTTCTTCTGTAGCAACATCTTGCTCGGGGAAAATCGTGTTGAAAAAGTCTTCATTCATCTCAGAAGGTTCTTTTCGAACAATTTCATCAATAATTACATTGTAATCAGCATTCAGAAGATGCGTTTGCTCATCATTCAGTTTAAGAAGTTTTTTGGTTTTTTCGTCTTCACCAATGGCCTTATTAAGATTCAAAACAAATTCAGATCCTAACACCTTATTTAAAAGAAGACTTTTTGAATCCTCGTCAGTAATATCAGTAAACTTGAGTTTTACAATCGTTTGATGTCCGTCCTGAACTTCGACTCCTTCATCATTTAATTCAGAAACCCTCAGCTCAAGCTCATCTTCTTGCTCAACTGACTCAGGATATGTTGTTCTTGGATAGTCGGCCAACAGTTTATCGATTGTTTTTTGAACCTCATCAGGATCAGCTGTAATTTTCGGATATGTTAGATTAAATTCAGCAAGATCAATGTTTATGTCAGGTGCCAATGCCACGTTGAAATAAAAAGTAAATTCTTCATCCTTATCGAAATCAAAAGTTCCTGTTCTTTCAACATCAGACATGGGATAACCCAAGATTCTGATTTCATTATCCTGGATGTAGTTATTAAGAGAATCAGAAACAATTTTATTCACCTGATCGGCCAAAATAGAATGTCCATACATCTTCTTTACCATTCCAAAAGGAACTTTTCCCGGGCGGAATCCAGGAACGGAGGCTTTTTTCTGATACTCACGAAGGGCTTTGTTAACCTCTGGTTCGTAATCAGCTTTTACCAGTTTGATTTCAATAGTTGCGGTTGAATCGCTTGTTTGCTCTTTTAAGACTTGCATTGAACTTAAAATTAATTTTTACCATTTAAAATATTCAGCCGGATCAGGTGAGTGATCCGGCTTGAATAAGGCTTTGTGCGGATGAAGGGACTCGAACCCCCACGCCTCTCGGCACCAGATCCTAAGTCTGGCGCGGCTACCAATTACGCCACATCCGCGTGGTGCTACCAGCCAATCACTGGTCTTCAAAATGAGGGTGCAAATATACAAAAATAATATCTCCAACATGAATTTGATTTCCAAATTTTAATAAATATTGTTGCTGCCATAAAAACTATTAACAAATAGTTGTTAGTAAATTTGTTGGTATAAAAAATTGTTTCTATTTTTGCACCCCGTTTTGGGAAAAGTATGTGCTAATTCGAAAGCAGAAATTTATAAGTCAATGAATACACTGAGTTACAAGACAATCAGCGTCAACAAAGAAAATGCTGATAAAAAATGGATGGTGATAGATGCTGAAGGCCAGATTTTAGGCCGTTTAGCGTCGACTGTTGCCAAGATCCTGCGAGGCAAGCATAAACCCTCGTACACTCCCCACAGTGATTGTGGCGACAATGTGATTGTGATCAATGCTGAAAAGATCGCTCTTACAGGAAATAAAATGGAGACCAAATATTACATTACCCACACAGGTTACCCTGGTGGTCAGCGTTTCCGCCCGGTAAAAGAACAGCTTAAAAGAAAACCTATTGCTGTTGTTGAGCATGCTGTAAAAGGAATGCTGCCAAAGACAAAACTTGGAGCGGAAATATTTCGCAATCTTTATGTTTATGCCGGACCTGACCATAAACACGAAGCTCAGCAACCCAAGGAAATCAGTTTAAATACAATTAAATAGTTAAAATGGAAGTAATCAACACCTTAGGTAGGAGAAAAACTGCTGTTGCCCGCATCTACATGAAAGCTGGCACTGGTAGTATAGTGATTAACAAGAGAGATTACAAAGAATATTTCCCGACAGCTATTTTGCACTTTGTTGTTGAGCAGCCAATGGCGCTTACCGACAATTTGGGTAAATATGATCTAAAGGTAAATCTCGCCGGTGGTGGTATCAATGGTCAGGCGGAAGCCTTAAGCCTAGCTATCAGCCGTGCACTTTGCGAAATCAATCCAGAGTTTCGCCCAGTGTTAAAGGCTAAAGGTCTTCTTCGTCGCGACCCACGTATGGTTGAGCGCAAGAAACCAGGTCAGCCAAAAGCGCGTAAGAAATTCCAATTCAGCAAACGTTAGACCACAGGCCAAACGATTTTGTTTAGTATCCAAATTGCTGAGATATCTGTCTGTTCAGATCTACTCATCAATTGTGCCAGTGAAAGTAAACATTTTTTAAAATTATTTTATGTCAAGAGTAACATTCGAAGAATTATTAGACGCAGGAGTTCATTTCGGACACCTTAAAAGAAAATGGAATCCAAATATGGCTCCTTACATTTTTATGGAGCGCAATGGTATCCACATCATTGACTTATACAAAACTCAGGCGAAAATTGAGGAAGCTGCCAATGCACTCCGTCAACTTGCCCGTTCAGGTAAAAAAGTGTTGTTTGTAGCAACAAAAAAACAAGCAAAGAATATCGTTGCTGAAGAAGTATCAAAAGTTGGCATGCCATACGTGACAGAACGCTGGCCAGGTGGTATGTTGACCAACTTTGCAACAATTCGTAAAGCAGTACGCAAAATGACCAACATCGACAAATTAATGGTCAGCGACTCTTACCTTAATCTTTCCAAAAGAGAACGCCTGCAGATTCAGCGTGAGCGCGAAAAACTTGACAAGAATCTTGGTAGTATTGCAGACTTAAGCCGTCTCCCATCAGCTCTTTTTATCATAGACATTATCAAAGAACACATTGCTGTTGCTGAAGCCCGCAAGTTAAACATTCCTACTTTTGCTATCGTCGACACAAACACCAATCCTAACCTCATCGATTTTCCTATTCCAGGAAATGATGACGCTTCAAAATCAATTTCATTGATTTTACGTTTAATGACTCAGGCCATTGAAGAAGGATTAGGCGACAGAAAACTTGCAAAAGACAAGAGTCAGGAAGATAGTAACGAGGACGATGATGCAGCTGAAGGTGGCACAAGGTCATTTGATGTTGAGGATGAAGATAATAAAGATGCGCGCAAACCAGCAACAGATGATGCAAATCGTGCAAAAAGACCACGCCGTCCTGTATCAAAAAAATAAATTACTCACACCAAAAGTTAGTATAAGAAATGAATATTACCGCTTCTCAAGTTAATGAGTTAAGAAAGCTCACCGGAGCCGGAATGATGGATTGTAAACATGCACTCGTTGAAAGTAACGGCGAGATGGAAACAGCCATTGATTACCTTCGTAAAAAGGGACAGA